>CAYFVK010000006.1:0-4550 GCA_964346695.1 uncultured Mageeibacillus sp.
TGCCAGCCTGTCACGCTGGAGGTCGAGGGTTCGAGCCCCTTCTGCGTCGCCAAACCGGTAGCTCGTCAAAGAGTCACCGGTTATTATTTTAAGCCTGGTTAGCTCAGTCGGTAGAGCAGGGGACTGAAAATCCCCGTGTCGTTGGTTCGATTCCGACACCAGGCACCATTTTTTGGGAGTTTAGCTCAGCCGGGAGAGCATCTGCCTTACAAGCAGAGGGTCACAGGTTCAAGTCCTGTAACTCCCACCAACATACGTGAAAAGCCTTATGGATAGGGCTTTTTTCTTTTTTTAATCTTAATTTCATCTAACATTAAGAGAGAGGGAATATCAATATTATCTTCTTTCAAGCCATAGACATATAATTCGAGTACCCTTTTGGCGATAGAAGGGATCTCATTAATATTGCGGGTACAAGAAAAACAACCGTCTAATCCCGGAAACTAAATATTATATCCTTTTGTTATTAATAATCTATAATTCAATGGGTGAAAGCCCCAACCCTTATACTCATCAGTGTCCTTTATAAAATTATAACATAAGAAGTAGGAAATATGGAAAATAATATTATCAATGAACATGTTTTAGTAAAAGACAGAATTACAGAGAAAAAGGCAAGAGTTGTTTTTATTACAAATGAGGCTTTAGCAAGAAGTGATTACAATGCAGATGTATTTTTATCGAAATTATTGATTACAGTCATCCTGTTAAAGAAGAAGTTGTTTTCAGGGTGCTAAAAGTATTAGAAAAGATAAAAGCCAAATGGTAAAGAGAAGGAGTGTGCTGTAGTTGATAGAGTTTTTAAACTATAGCAAGATTATAAGAGCAAGTGAGAGTTTGGGAGGACAACGCCTTGGTGGAGGAATTCTCCAGTGTAAGTCCGGGGTCATTTGCTTTTAATTATTTTGACACATAACAGCACTCCGCGTGGAGTGCTGTTAAAATAAGGAAAAAGTGAGATCGAAGCAGATTTGCTGTTATTAGGAGGACGCGGAGCTTATTACTCTGGTAAATCTATTAATAATAAATCAAGAGAAAATGAACATTGGAGGAAAGTTTAAAAGAATAAAAATGATTGAAGCAAGTGATGACGAAAAATATCAAAGTCAACTTTGCCGCTACATTCGCATGCCTCAAACACTTATATTCTCGAGGGAAGAGGTTTATTAATGGCTGATATTATTAATATTGGAGAAGAATATAAATTTGAAGAGTTATTTATTATTTATGGTAGAGTTGATTTTGAATATAAGGGAATCGGGTATACTGCTAATTATTCATTTGATATTCCTGGTAACTTTGATGTTTATACAGATAATGGAAAAGTCGTTGCTACATATGAAGATAGAAATGCAATGCTGAATGGAATGCTTTTTGGTAAACCTCTCCAGGAAATTATTAAATAAAGTGATATTGTAGGGTTTAGATATAAGCTCCATAGAAACATATGAAAGTACTCTGTAAAGGTTTTTTTCTTTCCTTGTTTCATGATTTGCCGTATTTTTCTTGTTTGACCAGAAGATTATATCGGTTTAACAAACTTTCTATCAATGCTGTAATCTTGTTGATTTGACAGATGAATTTCTGCCAAACATTTGAATGAATTTTCGCCGAATACTTGAATATATTCTGCCAGACGCTTGAATGAATGACAGAATGCATTTGAATTTTTGTTGTTTAGAGATGGAATCAGTAAGAATTAATAGGACTGAC
Source organism: uncultured Mageeibacillus sp. (assembly GCA_964346695.1). Classification (GTDB taxonomy): domain Bacteria; phylum Bacillota; class Clostridia; order Saccharofermentanales; family DTU023; genus UBA5436. Next base: position 1,714 of record CAYFVK010000006.1, read on the forward strand.
TATACGCTGAATGGGATTCCAGAGGTATGCCGTGAATGCGGAACAGTTCCGACACGGTGACAAAACGATAGCCTTGTTCATAGAGCGAGGGGAGCGACATTTGCAATCCTTCGAGGGTGGATTCATAAAGCGAATGCATTAAGACGACGGAACCTGCCGGCACATCAGTCAGCATCTCGGACACGGCATAAGCGTCTTTTGAGCTCCAATCCAAGGTATCAATATTCCAGAGAATCAGGGGCATGCCGATGGTTTCCCGCACAAAATCATTATAACTGCCATAAGGCGGGCGCATAAGTTTGGGTTGATAATCGACGATATTATTTATTTCCGCATTCATCAAATCAATTTCTGCATGAATTTCATCGGCTGTCAAAGTGGTCAAATCCGGATGATTATAACCGTGAATACCAATTTCCGAACCCTGTTCGACAATCTTTTTGACCGTTTCCGGATAATAGGGGACTCGGCTTCCCAAAAAGAAAAATGTCGCTTTGCCGCCATACTGGTCTAATAAATCCAAATAAGCCTCATCCACCACATCATAGGGTCCGTCGTCAAAAGTTAATGCAATATATTTATAATCCAAGCTATCCGGATCGATCGGTTCCATCGGTTCTGTCGGCAGTGTAGCGCTTGGCAGAGTGAGAGGGTCTTTCGTGCTTTGCTCTTCATTATTCGCGGAGGATTGATCCGATACATTCTCTTCTGTACTCTGAGCAGAATTCTGCGTCCCGTTCGGATCGGAATTGCCCTCCGGCTCTGTTGCCGCGGAAGGAGCGCTGTTTGACGGCGCTGATTCTCCGGAAGGAGAACTTTCCCCGGGATCAGCCGAATGACTGTTGCGGCTTTCTTCATCCAATTCATCAATGGTTTGCAGTACCGTTTTCAGAGGATCGGGATTGTCTTTTGATGTTGTCCTTGAATTAATTGCTGCAGAAATTAAGGATTTGTCCTCGAAGATTTTGTCAGACATGATCAATGCAACAGCAGCGATAATAATCAGAACGATTAATGAAAATAATACGGCAACCTGAACTCTTTGTTTTTTCTGATTTCTCATAACAATTCTCCCGAAAAACGAGTCAATAATATAAAATAACTTCTAACATTATGACTATTATGACATATAAAATTCTTCAAATTTTACAGAAATGCAAATTTAAAGAAATTGTAAAAACTTTCTCTAAAGAGCTATTCTCCCTCCTTGGGAAACCAGTAAATCTGATGTTTCTGTGGTTCAACACCATAGATTTCAAATAAATCCGATAAGGTGACAAAACGATAACCCTGTTCATAGAGAATAGGCAAAGCCTGAGCTACCGCCTGAATGGTTTCATCAATAGTGGAATGGCATAAAATAATTGAACCCGGAGATGTGTTCAGAATATTTTCCAGAATAAAATCCACATCCTGTTTTTCCCAATCGCGTGAGCTTTGATTCCAGGTGACCAGAGAAAAAGGCAAAATGTCCAGAGTGGTCTGATTAAATTCTCCGAAAGGAGGGCGCACCCAAACCGGCCTTACCCCGCAATTCTTTTCGATCAAATCGTTCAAATCTTCCACCTCAGCCAATGTTTGCTCGGCGGTAAGTTCTTTGAAATTGGGATGATTATAGGAATGATTGCCGATTTCTGATCCTTGCTCAATGATTTTGGACAAAACTTCAGGACTTTCTTCTACTCGATATCCGTTATAGAAGAAGGTGGCAAAGCCGTTATATTTGCTGAACAATTCCAACAGCTGTTCTTCATTTTCCGGTATCGGACCATCATCAAAGGTCAAAGCGATATATTTATAATCCGTCAACGTTCGCAGATCGAACTTTGCCTCAATCGGATTCGTATTATCATTTTGTCGAAACTCCGACCTGTTTTCTGTTTGATCCTGCTTTGGGTTGTCCGCCGCCGGATCGGCAGATTCCTGTTCTGTTTTTTTCGCTCGAGCGGATTCGGCTCCGGGCTCGGCAGCAGCGGCACATGCCATCAAAAAGACAGAAAGAAAGCAGAGAATTGAGATGAATTTAAAATATTTTTTCCCCATAAAGCTCTCTCCATAAAAGTTAATCTGATAGATATTCTATTTTATATTGCTTAATATATTAACTTAAATCCTGAAAAATTTGGGTAACATATGCGATTCCTTTTTGTTTCATCTCAGCATAACATGAAATACTGTATAATTAAATAAAACAATATTTGTGAGAAGAATGATTAAGCTAAAAACAAGAAGGATTTTATGGAAAATTTAGTTGGAATATTACGAGAAAACGGGAAAGACGGGATTGTCGAGTTAGATCGCAAACATGAAGAGTTTGGCAGACAGATCAAAATACCGCGCAAATTCCTTAACGGTGCACCCTTTAATATGAAAGTTGTTGTTGAAAGTAAAGGTGTTAATGCCAATGGGGAAGTTTTCGGAGCGATTAAAGAAGTGCTGGGTGAAGAGAACAATCCTGATGTTGCCATCCTTTCTATTATCAAATATTATAATCTGCCGGAAAGTTTCCCCGCGGAAGTTGTGCGCGAGGCGGAAAGTTTCGGCTTATCTTTATCCGAGGAGGAAATAGCTGAAGAAATCGCGACCGGACGAGTCGATTTACGCGATTTGTCAACCATTACGATCGACGGGGAAGACGCCAAAGATCTTGATGATGCGATTGATATTGAAATTACGAGAGATCAAAAATATAGACTTTATGTGCATATCGCCGATGTTTCCCATTATGTGGAGGAAGGAAGCGCACTGGATCAGGAAGCGCTGGAACGGGGCAACAGCATCTATCTGGTGGACCGGGTTATCCCCATGTACCCGCATCAATTATCCAACGGAATTTG
>CAYFVK010000006.1:4650-42265 GCA_964346695.1 uncultured Mageeibacillus sp.
ATCTGGTGGACCGGGTTATCCCCATGTACCCGCATCAATTATCCAACGGAATTTGTAGCCTGAACCCGGGTCAGGATCGCTTCGCCTTTACAGCTGAAATGATTATTAACAAACAGGGCGATATTGAAAAAGGCAAGCTTTATCCTTCACTAATTCAAAGTAAAGTGCGCAGTTCCTATATGGAAGCGCAAGCCATTGTTGACGGAGCCGAGGCGGAAGCAGACAGACCGGGCTGGTTCAAAGATAAAATTCTTTTGATGCATGAATTGACTCAAATTCTGCAAAAAAAGCGTGAACAAAGAGGCGCTCTACAGTTTGAATTTCCGGAAACCAAAGTAGATTTAGATAGCGAGGGTCACCCTGTTAAAATATATGGGGAGCCGGATTTATACGCAAATCATATTATTGAATCCTTTATGATCGCAGCCAATGAATATACCGGAGCATTTGCCGAAAAACACAAAATTCCGATTCTCTACCGCGTGCATGAATTGCCGGATGCGGATAAATTATCGAATTTCAAATTGCTTGCCAAAAAATTTGATATTAAATTAAAATTCAGCGATCAGCCGACTCCCAAAGAATTGTCATCCGCCCTGAGTCAGCTCAAAGATAAGCCGTTCGGGCAGACCTTGTCCGCAATGCTTTTAAGATCTCTTGCCAAAGCCAGATATACGGAACAAAATTTAGGACATTTCGGGCTTGCTTCTGAACATTATTGCCATTTTACTGCACCGATTCGCCGCTATTCCGATACGCTGACGCATCGCAATATCAAACACTGGTTGGCGGACAAGAAAAAATTTAACAAAAAGGCTTTCCAGCGCGTGCATAATATCGGCGAACATGTTTCCGAAACGGAACGCATTTCCATAGACGCTGAAAGAGATACGGTCGATCAGAAAGCGGCGGAATATTATGCACAAAGAATCGGCGAGATCTATCATGGCAAAATTTCCGGTTTCTCAGCGGCGTGCTTATTTGTTGAATTGGATACGACAGTTGAGGGAGCGTTGTTCTTTAAGAGCCTGAGCGGTTATTATGAATATGATCCCGACAGATTGATTGCCGTGAACCGGCATGACGGAACCGTGCTTTCGCTCGGTCAGGATATCACCGTTCAGATCGCCAAAGTGGATATCAATAAACGCTTTATTGATTTGGCTTTAGTCGAGCATAAAACGGCAAAAAACTCTGACGGGATAAAATCAAAACGCCCTCATCATAAACCGAAAAAGTACAGCACGCATAGTCATCCTCTGAAAAACGAAGAATACGCGACTTCCTCCAAGAAAAAGAAAACTGCCAAGCGCAGCAGGAAAAAAGCCGATCTCGGCAAGAAGCGCAAAAACCGCGCCAATCGCAAGAAAAACAGGGGCAAAAGGAGATAAGATTGCCAAAGTTATATATTCACGCATTGGGTTGTAAAACCAATCATTACGAAAATCAGGCCCTTGCCGGACAATTGCTGAAGCAGGGCTTCATTCTGGAAGATAAAATTGAAAATGCCGATGTCGGTATTTTGAACACGTGTACGGTAACCGCCGAAGCCGGCAGAAAGTCCCGTCAATTTTTGCACCGCATGAAAAAGCTCAATCCGAATATGATTGTGGTTGCCATGGGTTGTCTGGCTCAGCTGCAGGATATTTCCGAAGACTGCGACCTCGTTATCGGCACGTCCAATCGCTCTTCGGTACTCGATCTGCTGCAGCAGAGGCTGGCGGAAAATAAGGAAGAAATGAGTGATCTTAAAACCTCGGATTTTCGACAGGATAGAAAATCCGGTCCGAGCGAGCCGCCGCTTCATTTGGGATGCGCCAGCCGGGAAACCGAATATGAGGAATTGGGGATTGTGGCGAGGCAGGAGGATACACGGGCCGAGATCAAAATTCAGGATGGCTGCAACAGCTTTTGCAGCTATTGTGCGATTCCTCTGGCACGAGGTCGTGTGCGCAGCCGCTTAAGAGAGAATATTCTGAAAGAGGCATCTTTATTAGTCCGAAACGGTCATCGGGAAATTGTTTTAACCGGTATTCATATCTGTTCTTTTGAGAAAGAAAAGGGACGCGGCAGCGAGGCATTGGCGGAGCTGTGTCTGGAGTTAAACGAGATAGAGGGGCTGCGAAGAATTCGCTTAGGGTCGCTTGAACCCTTATCGGTCGATCATAATTTCCTAAGCATTCTGCGCAAGGCGGATAAGGTCTGCCCGCACTTTCATCTCTCTTTGCAGTCGGGCAGTGACAGCGTTCTGCAAAGAATGAAACGACAATATACGAGTGAACAGTATCGGGAAAGAGTGGATTTAATTCGTGAATTGTATGAGAATCCGGCTATAACTACCGATATCATGGTCGGTTTTCCGGAAGAAACGGAGCAGGAGTTTGAGGATAGCTTCTCTTTTGCAGAAAAAATCAAGTTTAGCCGCTTGCATGTTTTTCCCTATTCGGTCAGGCCCGGTACTTTAGCTGCCGGGATGGGGCAAGTTGACGGTCAGATAATCAAAGAGCGCACGGCACGGATGCTTCAGCTGGCTGATCTGCTGGCCGAGGATTATGCGGCAAAACAAGTCGGGAAAACTCTGTCCGTGTTATTCGAAGATGAGGCGGGAGGATACAGCCGGGGCTATACGCCGCGTTATCTGCGCGTACACGTAAGATCCGGACAAAATCCGAGCGGTGAAATTAAGCAGGTTTTAATAAACAGAGCAGAAAAAGGCGAGTTGTTCGGCGAGATTATATGATAAAATGTTAAGGTCTGATAGGGGGTTAATCTTATGACAAATCAGGAAACTGCAAAATTTTATATGGGCACGGACCGCAAAGCTGAAGCTGCCAAAATTATGTCTCAAGTCATGGCTGCGCTGGAAGAAAAGGGTTATAATCCCAAAAATCAATTGGTCGGTTATTTTATTTCCGGTGATCCGACATATATTACCAATCATCAGAATGCCCGCGCCATTATCAGAAAAATGGAGCGAGATGAACTGTTGGAAGTGATTTTGACCGATTATTTGGAACGTCTTTGATTGGTGACTGAGCGCGTAAGAAAATATGAAGAAAAGATATCTTGGCATCGATTATGGTACAGTACGTGTCGGTTTGGCACTCAGTGATCCGACCGGTATACTGGCGAGCGGCTGCAAAACAGTACAGCATAGAGGCAAAACGATGGAAGAAGTAGCCTTTGAGATTGACCGGATAATTCGGGAACAGGGAGTGGAAGAGATCGTTCTCGGTTTGCCCCGGAGGACGGATGGCAAGATCGGTGAAAAAGAAGAACAAGTAAAACTTTTCGCGGATATTTTAAGAGAACAGACAGGTTTGCATATCACTTTTATAGATGAAAAATTTACGACCCGCATAGCCCACCACTATATGAATGAAGCCGGCGTCAAAAAAACAAAAAAAAGAGAGATTGTTGATCAGATAGCGGCTGAAATTCTCTTGCAGGATTATTTGAATAAAATTAACTCATGAAGTGAGGAGCATTTTCCGTGTGGTTGAGCAGGAAGAGCATGAGCGAAATTAATCGGAATATTTTTTTGTTCGGCTGTTACAAACGATAATTTAAGGGATCCGTTATCGGAGTTTTAATAAAAATAATTTATATGCTATAAATATAGCAATGAAATCAGGAGGAATATTTATGATTTACAATAGGTTTTACAGACATCATCAGCACGATGAAGATTGCGGCTGCGGTGAACATCATGAGCATGATCATGATATGGATGATGAATTTTTTGAAGAGGACGCGTTAATCCAAATCGAAGATGAGGAAACGGGAGAAGTCTTTGACTTTTATATGGCAGATGAATTCGATTATAAAGATGATCTGTATTATGTACTGGTTCCGGTTTCCGATGATGAGGACAGCGAATTGGTCTATGTGATTGCCAGAGTTGTTGAGGAAGATGGCGAATCTTATATCGAAACCTTGTCCGATGAGGAAAATGAGGAATTATACGATGTCTATGATCAGATTCTGGAGGAATCCTTCAGCGAAGAAGATGAAGTAGATGAAATTGAAGAATAGTTCTTTAGCGGAAAAAAACAGCTCTTTGATATATGAATTCAAACAATCAACAAAAAACAGATAATGAGATCAGGCCGGTCAGAGTTCCTTCTCTGTCCGTGGCAGAATCTCGCCCGAAGGAAGCGATGACTCAAGATAGAGCATCGCGGCCTTTGCGGCCTGTTGATTCGAATAATAAAACGAATTTACAGGCTGCTCCGTATGACGATTCCCGCATTTCGCGTCCAAAGCCGCCTCCGGCAAAGACGAATGCAGAACCGACACGGATTCTTTCAGGTATCAAAAGGGTAAATCATACCTCGGTGCAAAAGCCCGCTCGGGTCCGGTCGCAAGCTAACCAGAGAGAGCGTTCAAGAATTAAACCACAGAATGATGCATTGCAAAGACAGATAAAAGCGGCTGAGGATGAAGTATTGGCAGTGATTGTTGATCAAAGAAACGGCTATACTTTTTATGTTTCGATCATTGATAATTTCCGGTACAAAGGGATTGAGTACGCGGTTATGTATAATTATCGCGCGGAGGACTTTCAGAGAAGTATGCCGGAAATTTTGATCATGCGTACTTACCGTGATGCGGAAAAACAATATTTTACTTCTATCCGCGATCAAAAAGAATTGGATATGATTTTTGATGTTTTTTATGAGCGCTTTCAACAATCCCTATAGCAGCCTATCGCCGTGGTTAATAATAAAATTAATATAATTTAGATAGAGTAACAATAATTAAGATGGAGAAATCATGGAGTTCCGATCATTAGAGCCATTAAATATTGAAATGGCGGATACATATCAAAAATATTTTAATAAAAGCAAAACCAGAATCGCAGATGCCTGCCCCAATAGCCGCTTTTCATGGAATGTCGGCTATAATTATCGCTATTTGATTATTGAAGATTGCCTTTGTCTGGTTTCAGACGGCGGAGTCTTTACGGCTCCTCATTTTTCATTGCCTTTAGGTGAACTGACGGCTGAAAATCTTGATCATATTCTGAATAAGTTATGCGAAGTGTTTGAACATGAACAGTGGCCGTTTTTAGGACTTTTTATCGATCAAACTTATCTTGAGTTATTTCAAAATTTACGGAGCTTTGACGCCGCGATATCAATGAATGAGGATTTTTCGGATTATGTATATCAGACGAAAAAATTAGCAAATCTGAAGGGCGGGAATTATCGCCAAAAACGCAATCATGTCAATAAATTCATCAGAGAATATCCGGATTTCAAGTATCAAAGACTCAGCAAAGACGATCGGGAACAAGCGGTTCATCTGGTAAAAACCTGGTGCCAGGATAAAGAGGTTGATTGTCAGAATCCTTTGGAAAGCGACTGCAGACCGATAGACAGATTATTCGAGTATTGGGATCATTTGGACGTTCATGGCGGAGCGATCTATTATAATCAGGATTTAATCGCCTTTTCTATGGGAACCTTACTGCGTGACGGAAATGAAGCCGTGATTCATTTTGAAAAAGCCAATCCGAATTATGAAGGTCTCTATTCCGTGATCAATCAGTTTACCGTTTTTTCCGAATTTGAAAAGACCAAGAAAATTAATCGGGAAGAAGATATGGGCGATCCCGGATTGCGTTTAGCCAAAGAATCGTATTTCCCTATTGAGAAAATTGATAAATATAGAGTTGAATTAAGGAAGAAATAAAATGCCTGAAAATATGGATCAAAATCAGAAGCAAAATAAAGAAAATGAGTTCGTTGCTGAGAAAAATCAAACTCAGACCGAGAATTCGGGTTTCGGTTTCAGATATGAGCATAGAGTTAATCTGGATGAACAGACAAGGCGAGTACCCTATGCGGCGAATTATGCTCGGCAGGGGTCTGTGAATCCCTATCAAAATCCTTACTTACAGGGAAATTCCGCTAATTCCTATCAGCAACAGCAGCCGAACAATTTTCAAGAGCCGAATACTTTTCAGCAGCCGAACAATTTTCAAGAGCTGAATAATTTTCAGCAGCCGAACAATTTTCAAGAGCCGAATACTTTTCAGCAGCCGAGTAATTTTCAAGAGCCGAATAATTTTCAACAGCCGAATAATTTTCAGCAGCCCAATCAAGGGAATCAGAATTATCAAGTCGATCCTTATTTGAATCAAACTGCTGGGCAAATTCCGTTTAATCAACAAGGACAAGTCCCGGGCAATTCGCAAGCATTTGCAGGAAACGTAAATGGTAAAGTTACAAAAAAGGCGTCCGGTTTGCGCATTTGGCTGCTTTCTTTCGGCTTTGCCGGCCTGCATATTGTGGTTCTGAATGTCGCCGCGATCATCGTCGGTATGATCATGGCTTTCCAAAGCGGCGGAAATTTCTTTGATGAACAGCAAATTTTGGATATTATCCTCAGCTCATCATTACAAAATTACGCTTCAATTGTCATGGCAGTCATACTCATTCCGATCTACTGGATCTTTCTGCATTTTCGCAATAAAAAATATCAGGGCAGCTTAGGCAAATTTCCTTTAAAAGCCGGTTCCCTGTTGACGATGAATGTAGCCATCTTCGGTTCGCTCGGATTGGTTTCAATTTTATTACTCGGAATCGAATGGATGGGAGATGTTTTTCCGTTCTTTCAAACATGGCTCACCGGTTACGAAGAATTAGCGAAAATGATAATTTCCGATGACGCGTCTATTTGGGTTCAGATTTTGGGAACGGTCATTCTGGTTCCGATCGCGGAGGAAATGTTATTTAGAGGCATTATTCTCGGCGAATTAAATCTCAGATATTCACCCCGCCTGGTCGTATTGCTGCAGGCCTTGTTATTTGGTCTGATCCATATGAATCCTATTCAAAGCATGTATACCTTTATTCCCGGTTTACTGCTCGGAATCGCTTATTATACAACCGGTAATTTAATTGTCCCCATCATAGGTCACATGATCTTTAATTTCTTCGGCGGAGCGATTAACCTACTCGTTTCGCAATCCGCACTCGAAGTTTTGAGCATCATACAAATGGTCATAGGCGCCTTTGCCCTGTTTATTATCATTTGGTTCTTTATCAAGGCTAAACCCGACCCGGATCATCCGCTCAAGGTCACGCTGAAATAGTTGTCATGTTTAAAAAGTATGGCAGAATTAAAAAAAGAATTTTTGTTGTAGCTGCGATTTGCCTGCTCCTGATTATTCTGCCTGTACTTTTCCTTTTCCTTTATTCAAGCCGTGAAGTGGTTTCCGGCAATATCGCGGACTTTACGGTTGGAGAAATGATTTCGAAAAAGCCTGTTCATGGTCTTGGCCTGAATATGCTTGACTCGAATTCTGAAAATTTGATTCTCAATAATTCTTTTGAACCTTTTGTTTATCGCCAAAATCTATTAATTAACAGCGGTGATTCAGAAACGATAAAAGTTGCGATGCCCAATGACCCCGGATCGGGTGTGTATGGTGATGACTTTTTCATCGGCGCGAAAGCCAATGTGCTGAGCATTGATTCCCATGGCAATCGCAGATTGAAAAAGACGGGCACGGTCACAAAATATCTTTCTGATCAGATCGATAATTTCAAGCTGATCAATTTACCTCCCGATTTGCCTCCGAATATTCATTGGTACGCGATTGCCGAATCGGGCAATGAAATTATGATTTCCGGCGATAAAGGGTATGTACTCTCCGTTGATTCTTTCTCGGAAAGCCATCTGTCAAAGCTGCCCGGAGACAATCCGATAGTCGGCGTCAGCACCTTGGATGATCAATTTATAGCGATAGATCAAACAGGAAATGTTTTTCTGCGAGAGCAGGACGCGGATTGGCATATGCTTTTACAGCTGGACAGCTGCCCTGTCGGCGAGGACATACCGCTCGATACCTTAGTGATTTCTGCTTTAAATCCCCGTCTGAAAGACGTTCAATGGCACGCTTTGGTTTCCCGAAAAAACGGTGAGGGCAACTGGAGCTTCATGGCGGTAGCTGATCAAGGATATTATATATACGGCGATAAAGAAAAATGTGTTTTGAACCAACTGCCGGTAAGGGAAACAATTACTACGTTGACGGCAAATGCAGACGGGTATTATTTGGCGGGCGAGAATTCACTTGCTTTTTATACAAAAAACGGTGAAAATTTTCGCTATCTCGATATTCCCGAGCAAACCGATTGGCTGACAATTTCTTCCCGAGGAAAGCAGATTCTTCTGGCGGGCAAACAGGGTCAGGTCCTGTTCAGCGAGGACGGCATTCACTTTACAAGTATCAATGAGCAATTACGGCAGATGAAGCTTGAAGCCTTAACGCGTTCCCTTACGGATGACAATCAAATTGTTCTGAACCCGAATTATGTTTCGTCCGCCATTTTAAGCAATGATCAATTATTGCTTATCGATAACGGTGGTTTAATTTATTATTCCGATGATTTGGGAAAAAATTGGAGGGTGGCGGACGCTCAAATTAATCAGCTATCTTCCCCGGATTGGCAAAGAAAAAATACGGAAAAAACGATCAATTACTACAATAAAATACAGCGCATATCTTCCGGACATTTAATCGCCACATCCGCTGACGGTCAGATATCCTATGCCTTGATGGGGCTGAATATTGAACTGGACAGCGCGCTCGAGCAGGGAGAATATCAAAACGGAGACTTGTTGCAGTTAGAACAGCTAAAAACCGAACCGGTCAGGACCTCCGAGCTTGCGGCAGACGAAAAGTTTTTAGCGGAATGGTTCGTTTCCGATAAAGAGCTTGGCGGAGTGACGCTTGAAGAAAGCGCGCCGGGCGGAGGAAATGCCTGTTTTGCCATTGATTTGAATAAATTTTCCGGTGCTGACAATTCAGGCTTGATCGGTTTATACAGCAATCAGAATTTGCCTTATGGCAGTTCCGGTCAGAATTTTATTATGCGCCAGAAAATCCCCGCTTCGGCAAAAGAAATCATGAACAGCCATACTTTTTTCGTCTATGAATTCTGGGCGAAAGTCGAGCCGGACAAGGCGATTGATCTGACGATGTCCTTTGATGAACTGACAATGGAGCTGGAGCCGATTCAAAAAAAGCTCTCCGGAGACTGGCAGAAATATCAAGGGGTGCTGGTCATGCCCGAAAATTCTTTGCGACAGGATATGGATTCTTTCATCAATCTATCCTTTTCCGGAAAGGGAACAGTTTATTTTGACAGTTTTTGGTTCGGACCCTCAGAAGCAGCTTTTCGAGGCGTGAGCGAAGTTTTTCCCGGAAGAGAAAAAAACGGCTCTGTCATGCGTATAGCCTATAATCCGATCGGCAACATCCATTATGCTTCTGAAAACTGGTTAAAATTAAATAAAACAATCAGCTTTCTTTATCAGACGGAAACAGATATGAGACTTGCGGAACAAAGTAATTTTGTAGATTCTTTGGAATATTGCCGCACCATGAATACCAATCCCTGGCTGATCATCGACGCACAGGTTTCCGAAGCGGAATTAAGACATTTAATGCAGTATTTATTCGGTCTTGAAAATACTGCTTACGGTGAATTACGTCTGCAGCAGGGCGCGATCAGCCAATACGGAAATATTTTTGATCAAATTTATCTGGAAATGGTCGATACAGAGAACATTTTGAATAATGATATTCAGCGCAGAGCTTTTGTAAATTGGGTTATCGGAATTATTTCAGAAGCGACGGAGTATGATCGGGTGAAGAATAATTTGTATTTTATTGACGGGATGCGCTATCAGGAAAACTTATTTTCCTCGGATGCCGACTTTCATTCCAGTTCAGTCGTTATTGACGCTCCTTTTCACGGCATTTCTGAATTGAGAGATTTCAGCAATGCCTTTTACGAGATCATGCCGCGGGACAACGGGATGGGATTCGAGCCGCGTTCTGAGCTGATTTCGTCCACCAAATACGATGTCGACTCGATTCGGCTGGCAGATTTGATAGCCGGCTCTCTGAGTATGCTGGGTATGGAAAAAGATACTGCTTTGCTTGATGTATCTTATCAGGATTCCGCGAAAGAACAGAGATTTGCGGATGCTTTCGCGAGAATCGGAACCATCATCTACAAGATGAATGCCTGTCAGATAAATTCTACGCTCGAGCAGGACAAGGTGATAGCCTTTGCCTATCGTGACGAAACTCAGACGGCGATGATCATTTGCAACTTATCTGCTGAAACCGCCAGCTGTCAGGCTTCAAATCTGAATATTAAAAATTTCTCGCAATTAATTTATGATGCGGATGGAAATTTGTTGGAAGAGGGAAAAAGCAATAAAAATAACAAGGTGTTTTCATTGCTGCCCGGCAGCGTGATTGTATTATACGGAGCTGAAGATGGTCAATGATTTTTCGCAATTATATTATAAGGATGCATATATGCAGGAATTTGAGGCTTTTGTTACCGGCCACAGGCAACAAAAGAACTCAAAATATATAAGTTTGTCCGTAACCTGTTTTTATCCCTTGGGCGGCGGACAACCTGGTGATACAGGTCAATTGTTTTATGAACAGCAAGATGGTTCGCAATTTGTGATTCAAGTGCTTGATACGAGATGGGACGAAGATATTATCTGGCATCAGGTTGATCAGTTAATTCCCATCGGAAGTCGGGTAAAAGGCAAAATCGATTTTTTGAGAAGATATGATCTGATGCAGCAGCATAGCGGGGAGCATATCATTTCCGGTATAGTCAATCGCAAATATTCTTATAATAATGTCGGTTTTCATATAAACGAGGAATTGACTACTTTTGATTTTGACGGCGAGCTGACGTGGCGGGACATTGAAGAGATAGAAGTTGAAGCCAATCATGCTGTTCAAAAAAATCTGCCGTTTAAGATTTATTATCTGAGCCAGGAAGAACAAAAAAATCGGACTTATCGCAGCAAATTGGATTTGAAGGATCGGGTCAGAATTGTTGAAGTTCCGGGCTATGACATTTGTGCCTGCGCCGGAACTCATGTTCGATCTTCAGCGGAAATCGGCTTAATAAAAATTATTAAGCGGGAAAGTTATAAAGGCGGTGTGCGATTGACGGTGCTTTGCGGTCAGCGCGCTTTACGTTATTTTCAGAAATTACAGGCTTTGGTTCAGGAATCAGGTGAAATGCTTTCCGCTAACGTGGAGAATTATATGCAGGCGCTGCTCTCCAAGTTGGAAGAAGTCGAACAGCTGAAAAGGGTAATTCAGACAAAGAATAAGGCATGGCTGGACTTGTTTATAAAAAATCTCAGCCCGGATGAAAAGAACATCGTCATTCATAATGATAATCTATTCTCGAAAACCGAATGGCAGTATATTGCGAAAAATATCGCCGTACACACGGATGGCCTGGTCGCCATTTTGACTCCGGTTGAAAAAGACCTCCACCTGTTGTTTATGCATTCGGAAAATTTAAATTTGAAGCCCGTTATTCCTCTTCTGAAAGAAAAAATTTCTTTTCAGGGTGGCGGGAATCAACATACTGTTCAGGGACAGGCCCGAGCGGAATTTCGACAAATTGAAACAATATTAAGACAGATTGACTAAAATTTTCTGAAAATACTTCTTGATTTATGCAAATTCCATAAAAAACAGGTGTGCAATTCTTTAGTTTTCACAAAGATAAAATATTTTGCGATGTTTTGTTGACGCAGCAGGTCTCGCTAAATATACTGAGGTCAAGCTTCAGGGAATTCTGTAAGAAACCTTGATTAATGATTCATCACCGTATGGATCGGAATGGCAGCAACTTGAAAAACAGAAACAGACACTTCGACAGATGATCTGAGTAAAAAAGTTAGGGGTAGTTTCTTTATAGAGTAGTGGTAATATTATTAATATGATTCAAACCATGAAATTCTTATTCTTGTTTTACCCCAAGGAATAATAATGACCTTAAAGAAGTCAAATGATTAGAACAAAAAAGACAAGGATCTAAGTCGATTTGAAACAACTATCATTAAGAAAGTCATCAAAAAGAATGCAAAGTTGGCAACACGTCATGTGGAAGTTAAGAGGCTGCAAGTTAAATAATTGAATAGAACCAGGGTTCAACAGTTTACTAGAATGTGCGTAAGCAGGTCTAAGTACTGTAGGTAAAAGAATGAACTTAACCTGATTGGTGGATTCAATATTTAATAAAAAGATTCCGTTAATGATTGAAGAATAATCAAAGTGCCGAAAGGTTCGCTGGAGCTTTTCTTTGCCGTTTTTTTTGAAGATTCGCAAATTTTTTCTATCTATTCTATCTATATGAAAAGAAGATTTGATCTTATTTTTCTTCGGGGTAGAGGAAGATTCTGAATTATATCAATCTGAGTGAAAAGTAAAAAATAGCATCCGTCTCTTCGAATTATTTAATACGCTGTGAGTGGATAAGTGAACTTTCTCAATTGTTTGATACAAATGATCAGAAAAGTGAATTTTCTCAGAAGTTTCGATATAGATGAAAAGTTCAATTTTTGTATTTCATCAAAAAGAATTATTCAAAAAAATCAGTCCAAGGGAAATTTAATTCTTTACCGATAGCGATTGCTATTTCAGGAGACGGTCTTCTGTTACCCAATTCAATTTGTGTATAATATGCCCTTGTAATGCCAAGTTTTGTAGCAAGCTGTTCCTGCGATAAATCAAGATTTAATCGTTTCTCTCTTAACCAATCTCTCTGCATGATAATCTCTTTCCTCAGTCAGATGCATAATTGTAATTTAACGCAAAATTCAAATGGAAACTTCCGATTAGAAATAATTAAAACTCATAATTCATCTATCTATTGTCGTGCTACATATTGTAGCACAATGTTCAACAACCGTATAGGAACTTTATTAACTTTTAAATTGAATTCTTTTTTGATTTTAGATATGTTACAATTTGTAACTGTAACAAATTGTAACTATTTCGTTTAATTAATGACCGTTTTATTAATGTGTTCGCTTGGCGCGGAATGTAACAGGATGATTTGTGATTATTTGTACCGTTTATATTATTTTAGTTTAGTTCATTTAGAAGGTTAAATATGGAAACATTTCAGGAAAACTTGAAGAATCTCAGAAAAAGCCATAATCTAACACAATTGCAATTGGCTCAGCTGATTAATAAATCACGCTCTACCGTCTCGCTTTATGAAATTGGCAAGAGAACACCTGGGCTTCAAACCATAACAAAATTATGTTCAATTTTTCATGTTTCTTTCGATGAATTATTAGGCACTGACGGATTGGATAATCTTTCAGATTAAGTCTTGTTGTTGCGGGATTTTCGGACTTAAGCAAAACCGCAAAATTTGTCCACCCGCCGGTCAAAAATGACGGTTTTGCATGGGGGCGGAGTTTCAGACTCTTAGCGTACTAATTGATATTCGAGCAAAACCGCGAAAATTGTCCACCTGCCGGTCAAAAATGACGGTTTTGTATGGAGGCGGAGTTTCAGACTCTTAGCGTGCAAATTGGTAAGTGAGCAAAGGAGGCGGTGATTCGTACACGTTCGGACTCTCAGAGTGTTAATCATCATCCGAAACCCATTGCTGTTAATTGCAATGAACCCCATTGCTGTAAATTGCAAAGAACTCCATAGATGCATCCGGATGGTTTATCCCGAATTAAGTAAATGCTATAATAAACCAAATCGAGGAAATTATGCTGAAACAACTATATTGGAAACTCAGAGAAATTATCAGTCAGGTCTTTGTCCTGTTAATTATTGGCTTCGCTTTGATTTGGATCGGCAAAAATCTCAGCAAGCTTGAGATTTTACTATACGCAAAGTGGATCAAAATTATCTTTTACTTTTGTGTCTTTTTATACATTATCCTTTTTCAAAGTATAATACGTTCCCTAATCGGTTCGACAGTCATGCATTCCTACAATGCTACTGATTCTGAAAGCCTGAAACGCTTAAAAAACAAGAAAAAATATCAATTAACGAATTCTTTAAAACCCTATGCCGCAGATAATCATAAGTTTTTCCAAATGCTGAACAAACAGATGGAAAATCAAAATTTTAAGCTCGTTACCAAAAATAATTTGGGACTGATTTTCGAAAAGAAAACGCCGTTTCTTACTATTAACTTTAAACAAAAAGAACATAGAGTCTTCCTGTTGTATCGTTCATTATTTAATGTCTTGATTGTCGATAATATTTTAAATGAGGCGAAAAATTTTATTCACTATTATCGCTTGGCGAAACCGGTTAGCCAGAATAAATTAATTATCATATCCGATATGGAAAATGAAGAGGAGATTCTATCGGCAGGAACGGGAATTGTCAACTTTATGAGCTCCAAACGATCCGGATACCTATATCCTATCTTTATAGATCTCTGTCACGGCCATATTTTTTATCCGCAAGATATTTCCTTAATGCCTTGGTACAAACGAATTGCCAGAATGATTGAAATTTATCGCTTCAAAAATTTTCTTAATCATATAGGTTCAGGTAAATGAGCTATGGACCGCTGCAGCTGGATTACGATCCGTACAGGGGATTTCTGCTGACAGTAAATGTTACTTTTAATCGCCGGTCTTATAACTATACGATCGAAAATCGGATATATCAGGAGCAAATAATTCAGGCGGTCGAAGCCAAATGGTCTAACACTTATCATGTAAGTCCGGAGATAAAAAAAGCGACCGCTGCCTATTTCAAAAAATTTTCGGATTGTTCAGAGTTATCCGCATGGCATCAGACGGAACTGCCTTTCAGAGTTATGATTAAGACGGATCCGTTATCCGGAGTCTATGCAAATCGGGTCGTATATCTCATGCGATTCTTCAGCAAAAAACAAAGACCGATCCCGATATTTTTGAAAAAAACTAAAATTCTGCCATCTCATGTGGGCAGCGGCTTACTGAGAAGATTTTGGGGCCTGTTCAGATACGGCAGGGTGATGTGTATGGGGCTGAACTGGTCACGGTGTTATCCCGGATTTGCAGTTATCAATCAATATGCCGAACTTTCGAGATTAGGTTCTATTTCGGCACATGAATTCGGTCATCTGTTCGGTCTCGATGATGCCTACGCGGCGTGGTATCGTCTCTATTATCCGGCTGAAGGAACCGAAAATTTTATGATGCATTATAATAGAAGAGTTCATCACAAAGAAATCAGTATGTTGATTCAGGCTTATACACAGAACCGCATGCAATTTTTTCCCGTTAAATGGAATTGGCAAAATATCAAAAAGGGTTTCAAGGAAGAACTGCAGTACTATCTGAAGAAATTGAGCAAATAGGCCTAAAAATGGTATAATATCTAAGGTTCTAATCATTTCTGAAAGAGGTAGCAATGCCCATCATTACAATATCCCGCGAGGCCGGCAGTTTTGGTGATGAATTAGCTGAACGTTTAGCCCAAAAAACCGGTTATCCTTTGATCGATTTAGATCGCATGTTGACAATCTTTTTAGAACCTTTGATCAATGAGCATGAAATTCAAATGCTCGAAATCAGTACAAAATATTTTTTTGAATCAATGCCTAATCAGGACAACCTGACTTTCAAAGAATATTTGGAAAAAGCGATTCCGGAATGGTCAAATAGCAATCATGCCATCTTTTTAGGCTGCGGCGGAAATTTTTGGCTTAAAAATCATCCGCGTGCTATTCATATTCATGTCATGGCGGAAGAAGCGATCCGAATCAAGCGCATCAAACAGGCGCAGCAGCTATACCAAACATATCTCAACTATCAGAAAGAGGGAAAAGAATTCCAGCTGACAATCAATTCTCTGCGTGAGTTGATTTTTATGGAAAAATTTATTCCCGGAAATGAAATTGTTCAGCTTGACGCGCCTGAATTGCTGCATCGAATCGATAAACAATATCGCAAGTTTCTCTTAACGCTTTTCCGAACAACCGATCGCAGGCAGGAATCTTATCATCTGACGATGAATACGGGACTGTTATCTCTGGAACAGTGCCTTAATCTCATAGATACATTAATCGAGGATTATAAAATTCAAAGACATTTGAACAAGCAAATCGATCAGGAAAAATTACAATTACAAAATCAACATATACCGGATTTTAAAAATGAATCAGAGGCTGAATTCGCTAAATTATTGAATCTATACCATCTGGACTGGCGCTATGAACCTAAATTTTTCCCGGTCGAATGGGATGAAGACGGCAATGTCACTATAGCTTTCAGCCCGGATTTTTATCTGCCTAAATTTGATCTCTATCTCGAATTAACCACGATGAATCAACGCTATGTCAGCGCCAAAAAGAAAAAACTGAAAAAGTTGCAGGAATTGTATCCCGGAATTAAGGTGAAAATCATCTATAAGCGGGATTTTTTATCTATGATTCAACGCTTTGAAGATTAAAGAAAAAATATATATCGGAGAAAAAAACAGAGGTGATTATGACGCAAAACCAATCGATTTTGTTTTCCAAAGATCAAATAGAGGAAAGAGTTAAAGAACTGGCGGGGCAAATTACTAAAGATTATCAACTATCGGAAAAGCCCCTATCTTTAATCGCCATGCTCAAAGGCTCAACCTATTTCCTGTCTGATTTGACCAGAGCGATAAAACTTCCGCTAACTTTTGATTTTATCTCGATCAGCAAAGTTCAATCGAATCTTGCCAGCATCGAAATCATTAAGGATGTTGAAATAGATATAAAAGATCATCATGTTCTGGTTGTTGAAGAAATCATACGATCAGGTTTAACCACCCATTATATGATTGAGCATCTCGAAAAATTCGAGCCTGCGGATATACAACTTGTTTCTTTACTTGCCAATCCGGATCAGCTGATGATTAACTTGCCCTTGAAATACATCGGGTTTGAAGTGGATTATTCCAGAGTGATCGGTTATGGCATGGATTACAAAGAACAATATAGAAATCTTGATCATATTGAAAAATTTATACTCTGAATCCTTTCAAACTGTCAGTAAGTTCACAATTGTTCAATCTGATTTCGCATCTTGATTAAGCATAAGCGTATAATGAAAGTCAAAGATAGTTAAAGTCAAAGGAAACGGATAAGTCAAAAGAGGAAACATAAAAGAAGAATAAAACAAACAGATAAGAACAGAAAAATAGTTTGGATGAACTGCAAAAGGCAGATTACAGCAAATCGAAAATAAAACAGCTTTATGAAGAGAAAAGCCTAAAAATAAAAAACGATAGAAAGAGAATCATGTCAAACTTAAGCGATAACATAGAATACATTTTAAAGAAAATGCTGGAAGACAATCAGGGCAGCATAGAGTTCACCCGTAATGATCTTGCTGAACAGCTGAATTGCGTGCCTTCTCAGATAACCTATGTTCTGCAGACGAGATTCACGCATGATATGGGATTTATCAAAGAAAGCAAACGAGGCGGAGGCGGGTCGATCAGAATCAGACAAATGGATTTTGATTCACCGGATGAACAACTGGCATATCAAATCAAGCTGTTGCCGAAAAGACTGACCCAGCAGGAAGCATATTTAATCATAGAAAATCTGGCGGAACAGGAAGTCATCAAAACAAATGAAATGAACATCATGAAAGCCGCCATTTCGCATCAAAGTCTGCGCCATATACCGACCGGCTATATTGCGGAACTGAGAACCGTTATTTTAGCAAATATGTTATTAGCGATCTTACAGGATCAAAGAAAGAGAGATGAGTAAAATGTTATGTGAAAGATGCCATCAGCGCGAGGCAAATGTATCTTATACTCAGACCATAAACGGAGTAACCGAGGAAATCAATTTATGCAGCGAATGTGCCGCTGAAACGGGAATATTAAATGCGGGAATCGAGGCGTTTGATTTTCCGAATTATATCGGCCAGACAGCTTTTAATTTTCCTTTCGAAACTCAGAGTTTCTTTCCGGAACAACAATTGAGGCAGAAAACAGCCCATATGCAATGCTCCGAGTGCGGCCAGACGCTGGCAGACTTTAAGAGAACCGGCTTGTTCGGCTGCCCGCATTGTTATGAAGATTTTCGCGCCTTTATAGAACCGATGCTGGATGAAATTCAATCGACTCATGTTCATGTCGAGCAGGATCAAATATCCGCACAAGATACCGAAAAAACAGACAGCGAAGAAGGTAATTCAAATCAAAACAAAGACGTAAGCAATGATAAGGCGGAGAGTGAATCTCAAAATCCCGAAATTATTAAGCTGAAAAAAGAGTTACAAGAACTTATTAAACAGGAAAAATATGAAGAAGCTGCCAAAGTCAGAGATCAGATTCGAGATTTGGAACAGAAAGACAAGTAGGAGGCGAAACTATGAGTTGGTATGAAAAACACGGGCCTGATCAGGATATTGTCATCAGTACAAGGGTACGCCTGGCCAGAAATGTTTCCGGTTACGCGTTTCCGCATCTGCTGGATGCGCGGAAAACGGGTCTGTTGATTGAACATATTATTGAAAAAGTGAAATTGCTTGATCCGGTTTCCTTTCATGTACTGCGCCAGGACGATCTGAACGATTTGGATAAACAGGCTCTGGCGGAAAGACATATGATCAATCCGCAATTGATTAAGACAAGAAAGGAAAAAGCGATTCTGATCAATCAGGAGGAAGATTTGAGCCTTCTCTTGATGGATGAAGACCATATACGAATTCAATCCTTAAGAGCTGGATTTCAGCCGGATACGGCATTTGATCAGGCGAAAAAACTGGCTATCGCTTTGGAAAGTGTTTTGGATATAGCCCATGATCAGGAATTCGGTTATTTGACATCTTGCCCGACCAATGTCGGTACAGGACTGCGCGTGTCCGCTCTGCTCCATGTGCCGGGACTCAATCATCAGGGAAATCTGAAAATCATCATTGATTCTCTGCGCAGATCAGGCTACACGGTGCGCGGATATTATGGCGAAGGCAGCCAGGATCAGGAACAGATGATTCAAATTTCCAATCAGATTACCTTGGGCCAAACAGATCAGAGCATTGTCAATAAATTCAAAACGATGTTGAATTTGCTGATTAATGAAGAACGAAAAGCCAGAAGAGCGTGGTTTGATCAAGACGGACTTTATCTCAAAGATCAGATCTGTCGCGCGGACGCGATTCTGAAGAACGCTTGCCTGTTGGATTATAAAGAGGCGTTCCACTGCCTGAGTTTGTTGCGTTTAGGACGGGCGCTGAATTTTGACGGATTTCCCGATTATCCGGAAATTCTGAAACTAAGTTATCTGATCGGCGTTGCCTCCATTCAAAAACTGAATGGTAAGATGATGAACAGCCGTGAAAGAGATTCGTATCGGGCGGAACTGATAAAAACACAATTTAGTGATAAAAAATAATAGATTGAGAGGATAAATATGAGAATTAATATATCAGAGAGAACATTAAAAGTAATTGTCGAGGCCTTCAATATGGCGAAGGCTTACGGCACCGAATATATCGGCACGGAGCATATCCTGAAAGGCATTCTGGAGGAAGGAGGTGCGGCTTCACAGATTCTCGTGGCGAACGGGATCGATTCCGATAAGTTGGTCGAAATCCTCAATCAGTTTAACGGTAAGGAGGCGGATACCTCAATGATTGCCGAAACTCCGGAAATCGATCAAATTATGCCGATGATGACGCCGCGCACCAGACAGATATTGAACTTATCTTCCAGAGAGGCAATGATCAGAAATTCCAGAATTATCGAACCGGAGCATCTCTTATTGGGACTTTTGCGCGAAGGGGACAGCGTGGCGATCAGAATTTTGAAGGGTCTCGATATCAGTGTGCAGAAGCTCTATGCCGAAGTTGTTAAATCTTTGGGCGGCCCGGGCTTTTTCTCTGATGGCGAACAAGGTGAAAGAATGCAGAACAGTCAAAGTAAAAACAGAAAAAATACGAATACGCCGACTTTGGATCAATTCGGTATCGATTTGACCGCGCTGGCGGAAAATATTGCCTTTGATCCGATTATCGGCCGGGAAGAAGAAATTTTAAGGACAGAGCAGATTCTCTGCCGCAGAACCAAAAACAATCCGGTTTTGATCGGTGAGCCGGGAGTAGGCAAGACCGCGATCGCGGAAGGTCTGGCTCAAAGAATCGTGACTAACGATGTACCGGATATTTTAAGAAATAAACGCCTATTTTCGCTCGACCTTTCCGGCATGCTGGCCGGCGCCAAGTACCGCGGTGAATTTGAGGAAAGATTGAAAAACGGTATTGATGAAGCGAATAAGGCGGGAAATGTGATTCTGTTTATTGATGAATTACATACGATTATCGGCGCGGGTGCCTCTGAAGGCGCGATGGATGCGTCGAATATTTTGAAACCGATGCTGGCCAGAGGCGATATGCAGGTAATCGGGGCTACAACGATTGACGAATACAGAAAAAATATTGAAAAAGATGCCGCTTTAGCGAGAAGATTCCAACCGGTCATGATCGACGAACCGACCGAAGAAGAATCCGTCCAAATTCTCAATGGTTTAAGGGGAAAATACGAGGAGCATCATCATGTTAAAATCAGCGATGAAGCCATCGAGGAGGCTGTACGCTTATCGAGCCGCTATATCACGGATCGTTTCCTGCCCGATAAAGCGATAGATTTAATCGATGAAGCCTCTTCCAAAGTGAGAATGGGCATCAGCAGAGAATCTTCGGCTGTCAAAGAAAAAGAGAATGCTTTGAACGAAGTCGTTTCCAAAAAAGAAGCCGCCGTCAAAGCGGAAGAATTTGAAAATGCCGCGAAACTGTTGGAACAGGAAAATCAGCTGAAAACCGAATTGGAAGCGTTGAAAAAGAGCGAAAAGAAAGAACATGACGCAGTGATCGACGGCTCGGATATCGCCGAGGTGGTTTCTGTCTGGACCGGTGTTCCCGTCACTAAATTGACGGAGGATGATCAGGAAAGATTAAAAAATCTGGAAGCCGATTTGAGTAAACGCGTGATCGGACAGGATGAAGCGATCAAAGCCATCGCCAAGGCGATACGCAGAGGGCGTCTGGGACTTAAGGATCCCCATCGTCCGACCGGATCTTTCCTCTTCCTCGGTACAACCGGCGTCGGCAAAACGGAGCTGGCAAGAGCGCTGGCGGAAACGATGTTCGGTTCTCAGGACGCCATGGTGCGCATCGATATGTCGGAATATATGGAAAAGTTTGACGTGTCCAAACTGATCGGTTCTCCTCCGGGTTATGTCGGTTATGATGAAGGCGGCCAGTTGACCGAAAAGGTCAGAAGAAGACCTTATACCGTGGTGCTCTTTGACGAGATCGAAAAAGCGCATCCGGATGTTTTCAATGTCTTGCTGCAGGTTCTGGAAGACGGGCGTCTGACAGACGGACAGGGAAGAACCGTCAATTTCAAAAATACGATTATAATCATGACTTCCAATATCGGCGCCCGCCTGCTCACGTCCGGCAGCGGCAACCGGATCGGTTTTGCTTCCGATACTGATGACAAGGGAAAAGATTTCGACGCGAACCTGTATGGCGGAAGGAGTTATGAGGAAGCTAAGAAAATGATTATGGAAGAAGTCAGAAAATCTTTCTCGCCGGAATTTTTGAACCGTATTGACGAAATGATCTTCTTCAAGATGCTTTCCCGCGATTCGATACTCAAGATTGTCGATATCATGATCGATCAGCTCGCTAAAAGAATTGCCGATATCGGCATTCAGATCGAGGTCACCGACAACGCCAAACTCTGGCTGGCTGAACATGGCTATGAGCCGCATTACGGAGCGAGACCGCTGCGTCGCCTGATTCAGTCCAAGATTGAAGACGGTTTCTCCGAAGCGATGCTGGATGAAGTGGTCCGGGAAGGGGATACGGCCATTATTGATATTGTCGAAGATCAGGTCAAGATCGTAAAAAAAGAGTCTACGGGCAAGCCCCCGATCGACGAGGAAAAGACGGAAAAAACGGATCCCGCCGATGATCAACATTAATCATTTGCTGAATCCGAAACAGGAATAATATTTTCAAAAAGCCCTGCCCATGAACATGTAACGGCTGAAAAGCAAGTCTGCGGCGTGTTAAAAGGCAGGGCTGTTTTGTTTTCTTAGAGAAATGAATATGTTAAAATGGATTGTATTGTTATGAAAAAGCGGGAGGGCGTCAATTTTGGATACGAATTTCATTAAACAAATCGAAGAAGCTGAAGCGCGTGCGGCAGATCTGATCAAAGCGGCTGAAGCAGAGGCCAAAGCCGAAATTGATCGAAACAATCAGCTTGTGCAGCAAATGCTGGAAGAATACAAATCGGAATTGATCAGACAATCCAAAGAAAAAATTGCCCTGGCTGAGAGCGAAGCTCATGCGAATGTGGAAAAAAGTTTAACAGAACAGAACCCGCCCGTCATTTCCGAAGAGAAAAAAGCGGAAGCAACCCGTCAAACATTAGAAAGGATCGTGAATCTCCTTGGCAATTCTTAAAATGGATAAAATCAAAATCCTCGGATTGAAAAGGGATAAAGCCGAAATCCTTGCCAAGCTGCAGGAAGCCGGTCTGGTTGAGCTGATCGATCCGCGGAAAGAAAACTCTCAAGCCGCAAAAACTCCGATTTCCGGACAATCAGAGCCGGAGAGCACCTTGTCGCCGAAACAGCAGAATACTGAAGAAAATTTACAAATCATCTTGCAGGAAATCCAGAATAATCGCCATAAAGTTGAAAGCGGTCTGACAATTTTAGAGAATGAATTTCCCAATAATTTACCCGATAAAAAATCATTAAAATTAGATGTGGATGAGTTTCGCTCACTGCGGCAAAGAGAACAGGAGATCCTCGACAAAAGCGCTCAGGTCATCAATTTGTCCAATGAAAAAAACGCTCTGGCGGCGGATAATCATCTCCTGCAAAAAGAGCAGTCTTTATTGAAAAACTGGCTGGATATCGATCTCAATCTGGCTCAGCATGAAACGGAAAAAACTCATTATTTTTTGGGCTCGCTGCCCGATCAATCCTCTGCAGAGCTGGAGGAAATGCTTGCCGCTTCCGATTTGCAATGTGTGCTGATATCCCTAAAAAAACTCGAAACCGGCTGCCTTGCTGCGGTTGTGACCATGAAAAAAGATGAATTTGAAGTCGATCATCTTTTGAAGCAGAGCGGGTTTAATCCATTTCCTTTATCGAAAAGCGGTACGCCGCAACAAATATATGATAAAGATCAAAAATTGATTGAACAAAATCTTGAGCGGATAGATGAAGTGGAGACAGAACTCCGGGAAATTGCCAAAGAAAAAATTGATTTTTATTTATTGCTGGATTATTATGCGGCAGAATCGGATAAAAATCAGGCAGGCGGTTACAGCGAGAATACGCAGCAGACTTTTTATATCGAAGGCTTTCTGCCGCAAAAAAAATCTGCGGCGGTCAAAGACTATCTTAATCAAAATTTCACGCTGAACGCGGAAATTGAAATTCTGCCGGAGGACGCGGAATATCCGATCCTCTTAAAAAATAAACCTTTTGCCGGTACTTATCAGACAATTCTGGAAATGTTCGGAGCTCCCAATACGCGGGAAATCGACCCTACGCCGGCTCTTGCGCCCTTTACGTTTATTTTCTTCGGCATGATGCTTTCAGATGTCGGATATGGCTTACTTTTAACGCTGGGCTGCGCTTATCTTCTCTGGAAAGTAAAAATTGATCGCGATTCTGAAAGCGGGAATTTGGTCAGCATGTTATTTTTGAGCGGCATCTCCGCTACGATGTGGGGATTTGTTTTCGGCGGATTTTTTGGCGATATTATGACCGTACTCAGTGAAGAAAGACTCAATTTTCCTACGCTCTGGTTTAATCCGATGGACGATCCGCAAAAATTGATGATCTGGAGCATGATTTTTGGCATTATTCATCTCTATGCCGGTATGGCTATGAAAATCATCAATGAGGTTAAGTTCGGCAAAGTGTCCAATATTATTTTTGATATTGTGCCCTGGTACTTTTTAATTACCGGGCTTGCTCTCTGGCTGGGCGGCGGTTCTCTCCCTATTGCGGCTTTTGATATCACGCAAGTCGGGAAATGGCTGGCGATTTTCGGAGCTGCCGTTATTTTCTTATTTACCGGCAGAGCCAAGAAAAATATTTTTTCCAGATTACTTTCCGGTATCGGAGGTTTATATGGAGCAATCAATTTTTTAGGAGATATTCTTTCTTATACCCGAATATTGGCATTGGTGCTGGCGACCAGCGTGATCGCAACTGTCGTTAATTTTCTCGCCAATATGGTCATGGGAGGAATTCCGGGTACGCTTGGCGGGATTGTGATTTTAATTGTCGGACATCTGTTGAATTTAGCTTTGTCTGCCTTATCAGCCTATGTGCATTCCAGCCGTTTGCAATATGTTGAATTTTTCGGCCAGTTTTTCGAGGGTGGCGGTGAATTTTTCAGACCATTAAAATACAACACCAAATATGTGAAGTTAGAAAATAAATTGAATCTTAATAGATAAATTGGAGGTTTATCATGAGTGAATTTGTTAAGTTGTTGGGTCCGGTTCTTACCTTGCTGGGTGCTGCTTTAGCGGTATTATTACCCGGCCTCGGTTCAGCCAAAGGTGTTTCGACTGTCGGTCAGGCGGTGAACGGAGTTTTAGTGGATCAACCGGAATTATTCGGTAAGCTTTTGATTTTGCAGGCTCTTCCGGGTACTCAAGGTATTTATGGATTGCTCGCTTTCTTTTTGATTTTGACCAGATCCGGTTTGATGGGACAAGGATTTTCCGTTGAAATTACCGTGATGCAGGGTTTTCTCTGGTTGATGGCAGCTTTGCCGATCGCCATTGTCGGTTATTTATCGGCACTTCATCAAACTAAAGTCTGTGAAACCGGTGTTGCCTTGGTGGCTAAACGCAGTGATCAACAAGCCCGTGTTATCGTTTTGGCTGTTGTGGTAGAGACTTACGCAATTTTCGCTTTATTGGCTTCCGTTTTAGCAATATTCAGTTTGTCTTAAAACGGGGAGGGAGAAATGGATAAGATTAAAGAGATAACCGATATTATCTTATCTGAAGCAGAAGCGAAAGCGGATCAAATCAGAGAGCACGCAGAACAGACCATTGCTCGTGACAAAGCTGAATATGAAGCGGATAGGATTAAATTATCCATGGAGTCAGAAAAAACAACGAATTCTGCACTTGAATCGATCCGTATTCGCAGCCAAAGCTTAACGGAAAGCCGGCTGCGTCAGTTGAAACTGGCTCAAAGACAGGAATTAATTCAAGCTGTGCTTGATCAGACGGTCGAACAATTCAGAAACTTACCGGATCAACAGAAAATTGATCTATATGCAGAATTGATTTGCCGGAAAAATATCAAGGAAGGCAAAATTCGAGTCAATCAGTCTGAGCAAAAGATTCTGGACGGCTTACTTCAACAATTGGGTGACGGTTTCAGCAAAGGTGAGCCGATTGCTATACAAGGCGGGTTGATTGTTCTCCATGATCTGATAGAGGAGAACTTCAGTATTGATTTGATTTTGCGCGATAAACGCTCTGAATTATCATCTTTAATAGCCGAAATTTTATTTAATTAAACTGAGAAGATGAAGGATAAGTACTTATACAAATTTGATTTGTCTAAACAAGAGGCCGGAAGCTGGTTATTTGCCTATGGTCTTCTTGCTGCTCGTGAAAAGAATCTTTTTGACACGGCCGCCATGGAACAATTGTTTCAGGCGAAAGATGAAGCGGAAATATTGAGCTTGATCAGAAATCGGGATTTTATCGGCGATACGCTAGATGACGCAATTCTTCATTCAGAAGAAGAAGATCTGGAGTTGATGCGCTATGCCATTCCTGATTTTGAACTAATCAGATTGCTGCTTCTGGAGAAGGATTTTCATAATTTACGAGCACTTTTGCGTGTTCAGTTAATTGCTCCTCAAAGGATTGAGTTTTCTGAGATTAGGAATCTGTTGTCCGGTCCATATAGCATTGAACCGGAGCAAATATTATCAGCCATTATTGAGCAGATAAAAGCAGTTAAAGAGTTCACGGATCCGGAGGTCTTCGAACCGGAAAATGTTGCCGCGTCCGGTATTTTACCCGGTATGGAGAAGGCGATTGTCGAAGCCGGAGAACAGTATTTCGTGAATTATAATATTGCGGAGATCGATCAGATAGTCGATCGGTATTATTGGCAAGAGATTTTTGCCTCTTTGCAGAGAATGAAATCGAATTGGCTTGAAGAGTACTTCAGAATTAAAATTGATTATAAAAATCTGGAACTTTTGCTGAGATGTAAAAGTCTTAGCCTGACAGAAAATGATTATGCCCTGATACTGATCGAGCGGGGGAATATAGATCAAGAGTCATGGCTTAAGCTCTATGCTCTTTCAGCGGAAGAGCTGGAAGCAAACTTAAATCATTATTCTTTCGGGAATCTTCCTGTTAAAGAATATCGGGAACTTGGCGAAGCGGCAGTTTTCTCCGCACAAAGTGATGCGAGATTGATTGAAAAATTGAAAGAAGCGAAATATTTTCCGGCCGGTCAGGAAAGGGTGGCTGCTTATCTGCTATTCAGAAATATGCAAAGGAAGAGTATTAAGATAGCGGGAGCTTGTGCGAATAACAAGTTTTCAGCGGAACGCAGACGAAAATTAGTCAGACCGGGTTATTGAGAATAGGGAGCAGATTGTGAAATTAAGTAAGGTTGCGGTAATTGGAGACGCGGATAGTGTGTTGGGTTTTCGCGGACTCGGTTTTCAGGTCATCACGACGAATCAGGCATCTGTGGCTTTAACAAAGATCAAAGAGCTTGAATTGGCCGGCTGTGCTCTGATTTTTATTTCGGAGTATTTAATTTCGCAGAGTCCGGATATCTTAAACATTTACAAAGAAAAAACATTACCTGCGTTAATTTCGATTCCCTCGATTCAGGGTGGTGAAAACTACGTGCTCAATGATCTCAGAGAATCTGTCAAAAAAGCGATAGGGATGGATTTGCTGAATATAGGAAATGAGAATTAAGAAAGAGGATTTGCTATGAGTTCAATACAAGGCAGGATTATCAAAGTTTCGGGACCGCTGGTTATAGCCGATGGCATGCGCAATGCCAAAATGTTTGATATTGTTCGTGTTTCGGATAAAAACCTGATCGGTGAAATTATTGAGATGCACGGCGATCAGGCATCTATTCAAGTTTATGAAAACACAGCCGGTCTGGGACCCGGAGAAGTTGTCAAAACCGCTGATGAGCCTTTATCGGTTGAACTTGGACCCGGTCTGATCGGCAGTATTTTTGACGGTATTCAAAGACCTTTGGATAAATTAGTGCAAATCGAAGGCAATAATATTAATCGAGGCGCTTCCGTCAAAGCGCTGGATCGGCATAAAAAATGGGATTTTAAACCGCTTGTTGAAGTCGGTGTTGAAGTGACTGCCGGTGATATTATCGGCATTGTCAGGGAAACGGAAATTTTGCAGCATAAAATTATGATACCGCCCCGCCTGAAAGGAAAAATAGAAGAGATCAAAGAAGGCAGTTTTTGTGTTGAAGATACCGTTGCGGTGCTTAGCGATTCAGACGGTCAGAAACATTCCATTACCTTGATGCAGAAATGGCCGGTGCGTATCGGCAGACCCTATCAAAAAAAGTATTCACCAAATGAGCCCTTGATTACCGGACAGCGCTCGATCGACACCTTTTTCCCGGTCGCCAAAGGCGGTACAGCCGCGGTTCCGGGACCTTTCGGCAGCGGCAAAACCGTTATTCAACATCAATTGGCGAAATGGGCTGCGGCGGATGTGGTCGTTTATATCGGCTGCGGCGAACGCGGCAATGAGATGACCGATGTATTAAATGAATTCCCGGAACTGGAAGATCCGCATTCCGGCCTGCCTTTAATGCAGCGCACGATCTTGATCGCCAATACTTCCGATATGCCGGTTGCGGCACGCGAAGCATCTATTTATACCGGAATTACAATCGCTGAATATTTCAGAGATATGGGTTATTCCGTTTCGATAATGGCAGATTCTACTTCACGCTGGGCGGAAGCTTTACGCGAAATGTCCGGGCGTTTGGAGGAAATGCCCGGTGAAGAAGGCTATCCGGCCTATCTCGGATCCCGCCTGGCTCAGTTCTATGAACGGGCGGGTATGGTTCAATGTTTGGGCAGTGATAACCGGACCGGAGTTTTGACAGCAATCGGAGCGGTTTCACCTCCGGGCGGCGACTTGTCTGATCCGGTCGCTCAGTCTACATTGCGGATTGTGCAGGTATTCTGGAGTCTTGACTCAGCGCTTGCCTATCAGCGGCATTTTCCTGCTATCAATTGGATTACCAGTTATTCTCTGTATGAATCCAAAATCGATCAATGGATGAATGAGAATGTTGCGGCCAATTGGTCTGAACTGAGAAAAGACGCGATGACTCTTCTGCAGGAAGAATCGGAATTGCAGGAGATCGTCCATCTGGTCGGCCATGATTCCTTGTCCTTTCAGGATCGCCTGAAATTGGAAGCCGCCAGATCGATCCGGGAAGACTTTCTGCATCAGAATTCATTCCATGAGATCGACACTTATACTTCGCTGCAAAAACAGTTTTATATGCTGCATTGCATCATGAGTTATTATTATCAGGCTGTTAAGGCGATAGAGGCAAAAGCCGACTATCATAAACTGATTGCTCTGCCGATCAGAAACAAATTAGCCAGAATGAAATATATTGCGGAAGAGGATATCGCAGAGGTATATCAGGAATATATCAACGATATCAATAAAGAAATTTCGGATATCATTCCGCGGGAGGTTTAAGCGATGGCGAAAGAATATAGAACAATAGAGGAAATCTCAGGTCCTTTGATGCTTGTTCAAAATGTTGAAGGCGTAACCTATGATGAATTAGGAGAGATTATTCTGCCGAACGGCGATATCCGACGCTGTCAGGTTCTTGAGGTCAGCGGGAACAACGCGCTTGTTCAATTATTTGAAAGCTCCATCGGAATCAATGTTGAGCACAGCAAGGTTCGTTTTTTAGGACACGGCATGGAATTACCGGTTTCGCCGGATATGCTGGGCAGAGTCTTTGACGGGCTCGGCAATCCGATTGACGACGGCCCGGAAATTATTCCCGCGAAAACATTGGACACCAAGGGATTGCCGATGAATCCGGCGGCGAGAGCCTATCCTGACGAGTTTATCCAAACCGGAATTTCTGCTATAGACGGACTCAATACTTTAGTGCGCGGTCAAAAACTGCCTATTTTTTCCGGTTCGGGTTTGCCTCACAATCAGCTGGCGGCGCAAATCGCCAGACAGGCCAAGGTGCTTGATGATTCGGAGAAATTCGCGGTTGTCTTTGCCGCGATGGGGATTACCTTTGAAGATGCTAATTTCTTCATCGAGGACTTGAGAACTACCGGCGCAATTTCACGTTCCGTCATGTTCATCAATCTGGCGGACGATCCGGCTATTGAAAGAATTGCTACTCCGCGTGTTGCTTTGACCACGGCAGAATATCTTGCTTTCGATCTGAATATGCATGTACTGGTTATTTTGACGGATATTACCTATTATGCCGAGGCGCTGCGTGAAGTGTCCGCAGCCCGTAAAGAAGTGCCGGGCAGAAGAGGCTATCCCGGATATTTGTATACTGACCTGGCGGAACTTTATGAACGAGCGGGCCGCCTGAAGAATAGGCAGGGCTCGATTACGCTGATGCCGATTCTGACTATGCCTGACGATGACAAAACCCATCCGATTCCGGACTTGACCGGCTATATCACGGAAGGACAAATTATTTTAAGCCGCGATTTATATAACAAAGCGATTCAGCCGCCGATTGACGTATTGCCGTCACTCTCCCGCCTCAAGGATCAGGCGATCGGCGAGGGAAAAACCAGAGAGGATCACGCGGATACGATGAATCAGCTCTTTGCCGCCTATTCCAGAGGGAAGGAAGCCAAGGAATTGGAAATCATTCTGGGCGAGGAGGCGCTGAGCGAAGCGGATCGGATTTATGCCAAATTCGCCGATGCCTTTGAGCGTCAATATGTTTCTCAGGGCTTTTCCGTCAATCGCAGCATAGAGGAAACGCTGGAAATCGGCTGGGATCTCTTGTCCATACTGCCGAAGAATGAGCTGAACAGAATCAGCGAGAAATATATTGAACAATATTATCGAGACGAGATTTT
This sequence comes from uncultured Mageeibacillus sp., assembly GCA_964346695.1. Taxonomy (GTDB): domain Bacteria; phylum Bacillota; class Clostridia; order Saccharofermentanales; family DTU023; genus UBA5436. Next base: position 34,648 of record CAYFVK010000006.1, read on the forward strand.
CGAACGAAATAAATAATGTCGAAATTCCGCTGTGGACAGCGAGAACAGCAAAGAGGACGAACGCCGTACAGAGCGGCGAAACGAAAACAAAAGAGAGTAATTAATTATGGCGATAATGCGGGTAAATCCGAATAGAATGGAATTGATGCGTTTAAGAGGTCAGCTGAATGTTGCCCGGCGCGGTCATAAATTGCTCAAAGACAAGCGTGATGAACTGATGCGCCAGTTTTTAATCCTGGTCAAGAAAAATCAGAGCCTGAGGCAGCAAGTTGAAGAACTGCTCAAAGTCTATAATCAGGAAATGGTTCTGGCTCGTGCCGTCATGCCCGAAGAAGTGATAGAAACAGCCTTATATTCGGGTCATAACGATTTTCAGGTAAAAGTCGAAGAGAAGAATCTGATGAGCGTAAAAGTGCCTGAATTTGTGACCTGGGAGGAAGATTCAAAGAGCGATTCGTCCGTTTTCACTCAGCCTGTTGAAATTCCGACAAACGGAGCGGACAATGCCGGCGCAGAGAATGCCCGCGTCAGTTTACCCTATGGCTTGAGCAGCGTATCGGGTGAACTGGATCAGGCGATACAGGCCTTGCGCAAAGCGATTCCGGTCATGATCGAATTGGCGAGCATCGAGAAAACAACCCAGCTCTTGGCGATCGAAATTGCCAAAACCCGAAGACGGGTCAATTCTCTGGAACATCGCTTGATTCCGGACTTGGAAGATACGATCTATTCCATTACAATGAAAATGGAAGAAAATGATCGTGCCAATACAACCAGACTAATGAAAGTTAAGGATTTAATTCTCGAGAAAGAAATTAAAGAAAGAAGGTACCGCAATGAACACATTGAATATCGTTAAAAAATATTTTGTGATTTTTCTTTTGATTTTCTCTTTTGTCGCTTTGACTGCCTGCAGTTCTAATCAGGCTCTCGAATATACGAAAGATCAAGAAGCAGATTATCCGGAAGAAGGTTTGCCGAACCAGGATTCAAAATCTGAATCAGCTGATGAAAATGGCAGCTACGTTCTAGAACCTGCAACAGAGCGGGCAGATCAGGATGTTTCCATTGGCAGTAAAGAAAATCCCGCTGCTAATAGAAAGCTGATTAAAAGAGGGAATGCCGATATTAAGTCCAATGATGTCAAGGCTTCTTATCAGAATATCGGAGTGCTTGTCAATAAATATGAGGGATTTGAAACGAATATTAAACAAAATGAATCCGATTCTTATATATTTATTACTGTGGAATATAATATCCCCGCCGCAAAATTAGATGATTTTGTCGCTGAGTTAAGTGAAGCGGAAGATGTCAAATATCTGGACATTGAAGCTGAGGATATTACCAATTCTTACTATGATTCGGAAATCCGTTTGGACAATCTGGAAAGATCACTGGAGCAATATAATAAATTATTGGCAGATGCGACCGATATGGAAGATATTATTGCGCTACAAAATGAAATTGACAATATCACCCTGAATATTGAAAGCCTGAAAGGACAATTAAAACTATGGGATTCACAGATTGATTATTCCACCATAAACATTGAAATTTCAGAATACAAGGATGTCGTTCACATCAATAAAGATGTGAAGTTCTCCGCTTTGGATTGGGAGACTTTTAAGTATTATATCGGTACGGGTCTGATTCGAGTTCTAAGCGGCATCGCTTCCGTGTTTCAGTACCTCGTGATCGGCTTGATCATTTCTTTGCCCGTATTGCTGCCGCTGGCATTAATCATTTTCCTGATCGTGCGCCTGGTCAGAAAAAAGAATAAAAAATATAAACAAGCGCTGGAGAAGCAGGCGAAACTTGTCGATCCGATCGATCATTCCCCGGTCGATCATTCGCCGGTTCAGAATCAACCGGTTCAGAATCAAACAGAAAATCCTTATCAAAAGAAAAAATAAAAAAATTGAGGCGAGTATGTCAAATTTAAAATTGAGATCCTTTCCGGCGATCACGATTGATAGCCGGAAATTAAAGTATAATCTGGAACAGATAAAATTCATATTGGAACAAAAACAAATTACTGCTCATTATTTAACAACCGGCATCGCCGCCTATCCTCCGATTATTGAAATGATGGCAGATTGCGGAATTGAGCAATTTGCTGATTCAAGTTTGGAAAATTTGCATTTGATCAGACCTTATGCCAAATCTGTTATGTTAAGCCGCATACCAAAAATTTCTGAAGCGTCCAGAGTGGTTGAGGAAGTTGATCTGTCCGTCAATTCTGAACTGGAAACGATCTTCGCCTTATCCGACGCGGCAGTTGTCAGCCATAAAAAACACGGGATCATCCTGATGCTCGAAATGGGGGATTTGGCGGAAGGCTTCTTAGCGGAAGATATCATCAATACCGTCCATCAAGTACTCAATTTAAGGGGAATCACGTTAAAAGGGATTCGCTTCAATTTGAATACTTTTTCCGGAGTCAAAACGGATTTGGCGGCTATACAGCGTTTTGCCGCGCTGGCTGAAGAAATCAGGCAGAGTTTTGATATTGAACTGGATTATATTTCCGGCGGAAACTCCGGTACACTTTCTTTATTAAAAAATCCGGATTTTCCCCAAAATATCAATCACTTGATTTTGGGTCAGGCATGGCTTTTGGGAAAAGAAAACAATGAACAACATCGAATTGCCGATTTGCATCAGGATATTTTTACACTCTATGCGGAGGTCGTCGAAAATAAGCGCAAAGAATCCATGCCAAAGGGCGAACCGGGTTTAAATTATGCCGGCCGTCAGCTTACATTTGAAGATATCGGCCTGATTCGGCGTGTGATTTTGGCTCTGGGCAGTCAGGATGTCGATTTTTCCGGCCTGACAATCAGAGAAAAGGGGATTGAGTTCATAGGTTCAACGCTGGATTATTCTATTTTTAACGTATCTAAATATAATCATGAAATCCGGGTTGGGGACAGTTTGGAATTTTATCCTGATTATGTCGCGCTGAATCGGCTTTTCAATTCGCAGCGTATAGAAAAATTAATTATTTAAGGCAGATCCATGAAAAACAGAATAACAGAACGAGACTTTGCCGAGCTCTCCAGAGCGAGAAGCTGGTGCGAATTATCAAGAACAAATTTAAGGCATAATATTCAACAAATTAATCAATCAATACCTCAAGGCGTAAAAAAAATCGCCGTGATTAAGGCAGACGCATACGGACACGGTCAGAAATGGGTCGCCAGGGAAGTGCTCAGTCAGGGTTTTGATTATCTGGCTGTTGCCACGGTCGGAGAAGCGATGCAGCTTCGCGAAGAGAAAATCAAAGAGCCAATTTTGCTGCTCAGTCCTTATCATCAGGGTTTTTTGCATTTTCTGATCGATTATGAGATTACGCAGACCATGTCCTCATTCTATGAAATTCAGATGTTGGAAGCTGATCTGCGGGCTTTGCGAGCTGACGCCGCAACAAAAGATCACTTATCTCAAAAAGTTAAAGTTCATCTGAAGATAGACAGCGGGATGAATCGAATCGGTTTTTCTGTTTCAGAACAGGATTATGCGGAGACGCTAGACCAAATTCAAGCATTTGCAAGAAATCCGCAGATTGAGCCGGAAGGAATTTTTACTCATTTCGCGAATTCGGATGAACCTGCTGATCCGTTTACCGGATTACAATTCAGCAGGTTCACAAAGGTAATAGCCGATCTTGCTCAAAAAGGAATTCATTTTTCCATTCATCATTGCGCAAACAGCGCGGCCGCCTGGTTCTTTCCGGAAATGTGCCTTGACGCCGTGAGAATCGGAATTTCCATGTACGGCTGCTCACCCAATCCGGAAATGAAGGCGGCGCTGGATTTGAAACCGGTGATGAGTTTTTACTCGCGCATATCGGCTATTCATAAGGCCCGCGCGGGCGAGCCGGTCGGTTATGGTCTGACCTATCATTGTCGGCGGGATACGCTGATCGCGACGATTGAAGCGGGCTACGCGGACGGGCTTGACAGACATCTGTCAAATCAGGCTTATGCATTGGTCAACGGTCAAAAAGCCGCCATGATCGGCCGTATTTGCATGGACAGAACGATGCTCGACATCACGGATATTGAACAGGTGAAAGTAGGCGACCGGGCTTTAATATTTGGTCTGGACCGTGAAAATCATTTGATCGACATAGATGATTTGGCGGGTAAAGCAGGAACGATTTCTTATGATTTGCTCTGCGGTGTTTCGAAAAGAATACCCCGGGTTATTATCAGTTAAAATCGCGGTATTGACGAATAACGGATTCAGGAGAAAAAATGGAAGAAAAAAATATTTTAAGTGAATTGTATGATCTTGTGATCGATCGGAGAGAACATCCCGTAGTTGCTTCTTACACCAATTATTTGCAGAATAAGGGTGAAGATTATATAGCCAGAAAAGTCGGGGAAGAGTCCTTGGAGTTGGTACTCGCTTTAAAGGATCGGGATCGGGATAAAATTATTCATGAGATGGCGGATTGCCTGTATCATATGACGGTGGCTCTGGAAAATTGCGGCATTACCTGGCCGGAGATTTCGGAAGAATTAAAAATTCGCAGAAAGAATGACGATGAGAGTCAGGATTAATACTTTAATATGGTTTGGCAGCAAATTAGCCTTGCCTAATTTTAAGTGATTTACTTGTTTAGTTAATAGTTGTTTGTTAAACTAACTGCGAAATACTTGAACAAACAAGGAGGTATGTATATGGCTCATGTAATTTCAGATCTTTGCATTATGTGCGGTTCTTGTGTAGACCAGTGCCCGGTTGAAGCAATTTCGGAAGGTGACACACAGTACGTGATCGATCCTGATTTATGTATTGATTGTGGTGCTTGCACGGAAGTTTGCCCGGTAGGTGCAATTGACGAAGAATAATTTATAGATTTGATAAAATAAACGGAGGGATGCCCTTAACGAACGAGAGTGTTGAGGGACATCCCTCTTTTTATGGGCGACAGTGCGGAGCTTTTCGCTGCACAAAGTGAAGCGCGGAGTCAATAATGATTGCTTCTGCTGTTCTGTCCGTAGAGAAATGTTTGCCGACAGCGGCAGAGAGATGGATTGAAAATTTATGATGGAAAAGTTTTTACTTAAAGATAAAAAAGCCGCTTTATTGTTGATCGATATTCAAGAAAAATTAGCCCCGGCGATAGAGGGCTTTCAGGATATGGAAAAACCGATTTCCATATTAATTGAGACGGCGAAGCTCTTTAACCTGCCGATTTATATAACGGAACAATATCCGCAGGGTTTAGGTCATACTCTTGATTTTGTCATGCGGCGGTTCAAAGATACGCCTGTTTTTCTTAGAGAAAAAACAGCATTTAACGCTTTGTTACCGGATATTTTAACTGATTTGCAGGAGAAGCAAATCAAGACTTTGATCATAGCGGGTATCGAAACGCATGTTTGCGTCTATCAGACGGTTCGGGACTTGCGCCTGAATGGTTTTGAGGTCATGCTCGCTGCCGATGCCGTCGGCTCAAGGACTGCCGTCAACAAAGAAAACGGACTTCGTTTAATGCACGATCTGGGTGCCGTAATCAGCAATACGGAAACGATTGTTTTTGATTTATTGCAGGATTCCGAAAATCCGCATTTCAAAGCAATTTCCCGGTTGATAAAATAAATTTTCCGGTCTATCCGGAGTTTATTCAAAAAGGTTAGTATGGTTTATTTTTTATACATATTCGCGGTTCTTTTTGCCGTTTACGGCATTCTGATTGCCGCTTTGAATTCGGGAACTTATTTCTTCTTGATCTGGTTTTTCCTTGCGGCGATTTTTTTTCTTTTAGGCTTGAGTCTGCGGAAAAATTGGCTGAAACGGCTGCGTAAATCGGTAAAAGTTACGGCGGTTATTTTGACGGTTGTTGTGCTGACAGGTTTTATCTACTGTGAATCGAAAATCGTCAAAGGGTTCGCTCTGCAGGGGACTCCTGAGCTTGATTATATCGTGGTCCTGGGAGCGCAGGTGCAGGAAAACGGACCGAGCGCGGTTCTGCGCCAGCGCTTGGACAGAGCGGTCGCCTATTTGCGGGAGAATCCTCAAACTAAAGTGATTGTTTCCGGCGGTCAGGGGATGAATGAACCGCAGAGCGAAGCGGCTTGCATGCGTGATTTTCTGATTGAACATGAGATCACGCATGAACGGATTATTTTAGAAGATCAATCCCGGACGACAAAGGAAAATTTGGAAAACAGTAAGCGCTTTATCACGGAAAATGCGTCGATAGGTATTGTTACCAATAACTTTCATCTCTCTCGCACCTTATTGATCGCCCAAGATTTGAATTATGAGAATGTTACGGGAATCGCTGCGAAATCGACAGCTCTTTATCTGCCGAATAATATTTTAAGAGAATGTCTGGCATTGTTGAATTATTATATTTCAAAATAAACTTTCTATGAGGATCGGATTGACGTTTGTTACAATTAAAGGCAGCGAGAAAATTAAATTTTACAAGATCTCTCATTCTCTATAATATACAGGATTAGTTATATATATAAGAGTTTTTACTTGTTGAGGAGGTCTTTTGATGGAAAACAAACAGAAAAATAGAAAAGGTTATACGATTATTCTTTTAGTTCTTTTACTCGCTGTCTCAATCGGCGGAATTTATGGTTATTGGGCAGGTGCTATCAGTAATCCTGATGCTCATTCAGAAGGGCAGGAAATTACAATCGGTCAGGGAAAAGATGTAAACACGATTCTTTAAGTCAGCAAAGAACTGGAGAGTACAGGCAAAAAGCTTGTTCCTGCAGGTAAAGCGGCGTTAAGTGTTGGCGGCGAGGCTGACAATGTTGAATCATTTAAAGTAACTTATACCGTTTACTGGAAAGAAGACGGTACAGATGATATTATCTCTGCAGCTGATCAGGTTAAAAGAAATTTAAGCGTTACCGCGACTCCGACGATTGATGGAGATCCTAATGATTTAGTTGTAGTTACAGTAGATCCCGCATCGGCTGAAATTACTGCTGATGGTGCTGCTGTCACAGTGACTTTAACCGTTACTTTAACAGAACCGACAACCAAATTAGCTTATGATGCTGTAGCGGGTAAAAATATAGAAGTTGCTTTAAATTTCTCGGTGGCTGAATAGGATTTATGACGCCGCGTTCGACTCGAAAAAGCGCAACGATGATCTTTAAAGAGGGGATTTTTCTCCTCTTTGTTTTTGTCATGGGATTTTTGATCAGCGTCAGTTTGTTCGCACCGGAAGCACTGCTCAAACTCTTCGGCTTTATGCCTTATGTAGTGCAGTCAAATTCCATGAAGCCTGTTTTTGAACTGGGTGATATTATTATCATTACGAAGGCAAATACCAATAATTTACAAGAAAATGATATTATTGCGGTAAAAAGCAGGAGACAGATTAAAATTTCCCATTTCTTGGCGGATCAATATATCGATTCGGAAAATCATTTGCGTTTCAAGACGAAACCTTATGGCTCAGAGGATCAGTCGGACTGGGATTATGAAAGTCTCAGAAGAGATCAGATTATCGGCAGGGTCAGTTTGATTATTCCCAAACTCGGCCATATTACATTGTTCTTACGCAGCCCGATCGGTATAATAACAGTTATTCTTGCTGCCATTCTGATCTACCTGTTGATCAGAAATAATAATAAAA
>CAYFVK010000006.1:42365-62322 GCA_964346695.1 uncultured Mageeibacillus sp.
ACAGTTATTCTTGCTGCCATTCTGATCTACCTGTTGATCAGAAATAATAATAAAATGAAAGAAGAACAGGCGGCTCAAAGAGTTTTAGAAGACACGGAAGCAGCTGATAAAGACAGTAAAGACAGTTCAGAGGAGATTTAATATGTCATTCAGTAAACGTATGATTCTCTCGGCAATCATTTTTTTTGCTCTGTTCTTTTTTGTTATGCCGAATATCTATGCCTATTGGATTAATATTCCTGATCCTGAGCCCAATACCGATCAGGGCGGCTATGTCGCCGTAGGTGTTTGGTATTATACGGATCCCGGTGTTGCTCCTCCGATTATTTTCGATCCCGCAGATCCGCCCACGACGACAATCCCGGCAGGCTCGATTGTTGTTTATCAGAATCCTGACGGCACGACGACAGCCTACACCGCCTTGGTTGATATTCCCCCCGGCTCCGGAGATTTTGATCCTTCCGTTCCTAACTCGCAATGGTGGGAACGGATGACTTACGCGGAAGATACCGCCGAATATCGGTATTTTCATCATTATTATCAAAATGATTATGTTTGGTATAATGGTCAATTATACAGATGGCGCCGCAATGTGCCGCACAATCCGAATACAGTGACTGAAGTAACGCCCGGCAACAGCAATTATTGGGCAAAGGTAGATTTTAGCACGCTGCCTGAAAATCTCTGGTATCGGCATGTTATTTACACCGCGAACGCTCAGGTTTATTATAACGGCAACTATGATATTTGCGCCATACCGGGTAAATCGGGTTTTGAGCCTGATTTGTATCCTGCCAACTGGACCCTCTCTCAATAAAGAGATTCCGGATCTTTGAAAGGAACTTACCGCAATGACCAAAGGAAAATTATATTTAGTTCCGGTACCGATCGGGAACAGCAAGGATATAACATTCAGAGCGGTAGAAGTCCTGGCGCGGGTTGATCTGATTTTGGCGGAAGATACCAGAACTTCTAAAATCCTGCTTGCTCAATATGATATAAGCACGCCGCTTTTAAGTTATCATCAGCATAATGAAAAAAGCCGGATTGATTTGATTATGTCTTATTTAAGCGAAGGTCAGAATCTTGCCCTGATCAGCGACGCGGGAATGCCTCTGATCTCCGATCCGGGTTATCTTATTGTCGCGGAATTACTTAAGCAGCAATTTCCGGTGATCGCCTTGCCCGGAGCCAATGCCGGACTGACCGCCCTGATTGCTTCAGGGCTTGAAACAAGGCGTTTTAGCTTCATCGGTTTTATTGCCAAAAACGGCAGTGCGAGGAAAGATGATTTAGTGAAATTGGCTCAAATTTCAGATACGATGATTCTTTATGAGGCTCCTCATCGTCTGCTCAAAACCCTTGCTGATTTGCAGGAAAATTTTGCAGAACGGAAAATAGCTGTTGGCAGAGAACTGACCAAAAAATATGAGTGTTATTTTTACGGTACGATAGAGGAAGCCTTGACGCATTATCAAAGGGAAGAACCGCGCGGGGAATTTGTCCTGATTTTAGAAGGCAAAGCGGCTTTTTCCGAACGAAATCCCGACTTTATTTCAGCAAGCAGAGCTGAACAAAACAGTCTGATCCGGACCGATTTAGAAGAATTGATAGCCGGCGGCATGAAATTAAAAGCCGCCAGCGCATTCCTCTCGAAGAAATATTCACTTCCCAAAAATGAAATTTATCAAATCGGTTTAACTTTTTTTCAGGGGTGATTTATGGATTGTGAGAGTTTGCAAAGAGCTTGTATACGACTCTTGAATCAGGAATTGATGGTGGCTCTTGGCTGTACCGAACCCATCGCGGTTGCGCTCTGCGCCGCCAGGACGAGAGATCTTTTAGGAACGGTGCCGGATCATTTGGAGCTTTTTTGCAGCGGTAATATTATCAAAAATGTAAAAAGTGTAGTCATTCCGAATTCAGGCGGTCAAAGAGGCATCGCCGTGGCTGCCGTGATGGGCGCACTGCAAGGTCATGCCGAACGTTCTTTAGAAATTCTGGAAAATTTTCCTGAAAATAAAATTCCCTTACTTAATCAATTTATCGCTCAATCTAAAGTCAAGGTTAAACCGGCTGAAAATGTAGATAATCTCTATGTCAAAGTCAATTCTTATGTTGCTGAGAATAAGGTGACCTGCATTATCTCTAAAGAGCATGATCGTTTTATTTATCTCGCTAAAAACGATGAGGTGTTATTCGAAATCGAAGAGCGCCAGTCGGCGAATCCGGATTCCTGTCTTTTGGATTTAAAGATTGCCGATCTTGTTGAACTGGCAAAAGCCATCGCGTTGGATATACCGGAAAATCTGGAAGATAAGATCAACAAAATGTTGAGCTATAATTTTGCCATCGCAGAGGAGGGCTTAAACAATCATTACGGAGCTGAAGTAGGACGTTCGATTCTTAATAAAAGATCCCGCGATTTGCACAATGAAATTATTGCTCATGTCGCGGCCGGATCAGACGCCAGAATGAACGGTTGTAATTTGCCGGTGGTTATTGTCAGCGGATCCGGCAATCAGGGGATCACTGCTTCCGTCCCGGTCCTGATTTATGCGCGGACCAAAAAGATTGCGGATTCAAAGTTGAAAGAAGCGATTTTGCTATCCTGTTTGCTCACCTTATATCAAAAGCAATATATCGGACGTCTGTCCGCGTTTTGCGGCGTGGTTTCAGCGTCAGCCGCCGCCGTAGCGGCGATCGGTTATCTGCAAGGCTGCTCGGCAAAACAGATCGGCGATATCATCGCCAATACTTTAGCGATTGCCGGCGGTATCGTCTGTGATGGGGCAAAATCGTCCTGTGCCGCTAAAATAGCTCTTGGTTTAAACTGCGCTTTCATGGCGCGGGATTTAGTGGAAAACGGTACGTCCTTTCAGGCGGGAGAAGGGATTGTTGAAGCCATGCCGGAGAAAACAATCCAAAATGTCGGCTTTATCGGTCGTGAAGGTATGCGTGAAACCGATAAAATGATCATGAAAATCATGTTGGACGACTTGGCGGAAGAATAATCCCGGCATGAGCACTGAATCTGTGCGATCGGCATAATGAAATCGTAAATATAAGCATGTGTTTCGTTAATTTCACAATGAGAGACTTATTTAATTGCTTTATAAATTAAAGCAAATTTATAATTCTATTAATTATGCACATCTATTCTTAATATAATGAATACTCAGAATGCAGTATAAAGAACAGTTTCGTAAATAAAGGAGAACTTGTGCAAAAAAAATTATTCACAAAAATCTTAATATGCTTAACCTCTTTACTGTTAGTCTCTGTCTTAGTGCTGGGACTGATTCAGCGCGATAGACTTGGGACAGCAAATTCCGGAACGAAGAAATTCACCGTGATTGAGGTTCCCGACTCCCGGAAATCATCCGCGGACGCTGAGCAGACAGCCGCTCAGAAGAAAACGGCGGAACAACTTCAAACTTTAAGTTTGGAAGATCTGAATCAGGCGGCAAAAATAGATGATTTTGCGGCGCAATACAGCCGTGAGCAGAACGAGCTTTCTCTGCGGGAAATAACGGATAGCGAACTGCAATCAGATATTCGGATAGAAACAGTGAGAGAAGAAATTCCTTTTGACACTTTGGAGTATTACGCCGACTGGGTGGAGCCCGGCGAATCCGTAATCACTATGGCCGGCGTTAAAGGTGAGGCTCTTGTTACTTATGAAAATACCTATTCTCCGCTCGGTAAATTAATAGAGCAAAAGGAGATCGCCCGAGAGGTGAAAGTTGAACCAATCCCGCAGGAAATTGCCGTAGGCGAAGAAATAACGGAACAAGATCAAGCGAAATCGCCGGTACAAGAGGATTTGCAAACGGAGTCCACGCAGGTTGAAACTCCGGTAATGGAGCAGACAATGCCGCCTGCGAGTACGCCCGCCGAACACCCTGAGCCTTCTCAGAGCGAGTCGGAGCAGAGTAAACCGGAGAATCCGGCGATTCCGGAGACGGAACCTGTTCCGCCTGCAACTTCAGATATTCAATTTACAGCACCCGGATCAAATGAGGCGGCTTTTGCCAATCATGCACTGATAGCCGGTATGCTCAAGGCTAACGGCAATGCCAGCTACAATTCCTATACGGTGAACGACGATCAGACGATCACGGTTGACGGTGTTACCTTCGCCTATGACTATACGGAAAGCCATGTCATAACCGGCTACGACGGTCTGGAATTGAACAACTATGAGACTGCCAGCGGCATGCGTACAACCAGAGGGATCGTCTCCACGGTTTTTCCGCGCTATGGCGGTTTCCCATTCGGTACGGTCTTGTTTATTGAAGGCTATGGTTTGGTTGTGGTCGCGGATTATAACGGTATGGGTGAAGTGGACGCCAGCTGGCTCGATGTTTGCTTCTATGATGGTGAAACCGTCGACGGCCGTGCCGACCCCGGCATTTCCACCCGAACCGTCTATGTTCTCTCTACACCCTGATTATGAATTCAGAACAACTTAAATTCCTTTTAGCGAAGTATCAGATCAAGGCAAAACAATCTCTGGGACAAAATTTCCTGATATCCGAAAAAATCATTCGGGAAATTATCGAATCGGCAGCTCCCGACGGGCAGGACTGCATTTTGGAAATCGGTCCGGGGATGGGCGCTTTGACAAGGTATTTGGCCGATCGGGCAGACACGGTTTTCGCTGTAGAAATTGACCGGCGACTTGTTCAAATCTTAAAACAAGAATTTTCCGATCAGGCAAATTTGCATATCATTGAAAATGATATACTCAAACAAGATCTGTCGGCTCTTTTGACAGGGAGAGAGCAAGTCAAAGTTGTCGCCAATCTGCCTTATTATATCAGTTCGCAAATCATCGAAAAGCTGGTCTGTGAATTGCCCTTTGCCCAAAGTTACACGCTCATGCTGCAAAAAGAAGCGGCGGAACGGATTTGCCTCACCGAAAATGATTCACGCTACGGGGTGACCGCAATCCTGCTGCGGCTTTTCGGCACTGCCAAAACAAAGCTCAAAGTGCCTGCCCATTGTTTTTATCCCGGACCGAAAATCTCTTCGCTTGTATTATCTATCGAAAACAGCGGCTTTTTCGCAAAAGAACTCGAAGCTTTGCCGGCGGGATTTGAGTTGGCGCAATTCAAACAATTTCTCGAACTCGGATTTTCGAGCAGAAGAAAAACGCTATTGAATAATCTCAAACAAAATATGGAAAATCCGGCATTGCTGATCGAAATTCTGGAGCGGCTTGGAATCCCGCGCGAGAGCCGGGCCGAACAAATTTCACCTGAAAAATTTTGGCAATTGTACAGGACTGTGGCAAAATAGGGGACAGCAAATAAAGTTCGGGGGCTTTTATGAAGGAAAATAAAGTCGTGCCTGTAAAAATCGGCAATATGACTTATCATTTGTCGGCGGCGGAAAATTCGCAATATATTCAGGAGATTGCGCAGGAAGCTGATGAGATGATGCGTGAAATCAAGCGGAATAATCCTGCTTTAAATACCATCAACGTGGCCGTATTGGCGTTGATCAACGCGCTGGATCAAAAAGTAAAACTGCAAACCGATCAGGACCATCCGGATGCCGTCGGTAATCTGCTGAGCGAAAGCGAGTTGAAGGCGAAGCTGATGGAGCTTCGTGAAGAATGCTGGGAACTGAAAAAAGAATTGCTCTATTACAGGAATCTGGCAGAGGTTTATGAAGAGAAAATTAATGAATTGACCAAACTGTCTGTTCAGGATACGGGCAAAAGCAAGCCTGCCGGTCGAAATGAAATAAGACCGCTCGATAAATTGCAAACCAGTTTTCAGGATTTAGAGGAACAGGCGAAGCAATAGTCCGGTCTTGACAACGAGCAGTTATGATTTTATCCGATCGAAATTCAGAGATGCAGTTTAAGCCGGAGGTGCTCGCGCCCGCCGGCGATTCGGAACGTGCCTACGCGGCGGCAGAAGCGGGAGCTGACGCCGTCTATTTCGGCTTGCAAAGTCTGTCGGCCCGCAGCGCGGCAAGAAATATCGATTTGGCGGAATTGGAGACTTTGATCACTGATTTGCATAAGCAAAATGTCAAAGCCTATCTGACTTTGAATACGATTCTCTACGAGTCGGAAATGGAGCAGGCTATAACCTATCTGGAAGCGGCAGTTGCCGCGGGTGCTGACGCTCTGATCGTTCAGGATCCGGCATGGCTGAATTTATTTTCGGTTTATCAGCCGCCGGTCGAGCTGCATGCCTCGACCCAGATGAATATTCATTCCGATTTTGATCTGCTTGCCGCCACGAAAATCGGTTTTCAGAGGGTTGTTTTGCCTCGAGAAATTTCAGCCGACCAGCTTCGGATTTGGAATAATCTGGCACATCAGCAGCATCTGGCAACGGAGGTATTTGTGCACGGTGCGCTCTGCATGGCAGTTTCCGGCAGATGCCAGATGAGTTTTCAGCAAGGCGGCCGCAGCGCCAATCGCGGTGCCTGCGCGCAGGCTTGCCGTTTGCGCTATCGCCTTTTTGACAGCAGGGGAAATCGGCTGGATCAGGGCGCTCTGTTAAGCGCGAAGGATCAGTCGCTATTATCCGCGATTCCTCTTCTTTTTGAGAGCAAGACGGATTCTTTAAAAATTGAAGGGCGCATGAAAGACGTGATCTATGTGAAAGCGGCAACTGCCGCTTATCGCGAGGCGGTCGATCTATGGGCTGAGCAAAAGAATCCGCTATTGTTCGCTGAGTTCGCCGCGGAAGCAGAGCTGAAATTACTGCAGGTTTTTCATCGCGGTGACGGCTTTACTAAGCGCTCCTTCGCAAAAGAATCTGCCGAAAATTATGTCAGTAAAGATTTCGTCGGCAATCACGGGGAGCTTTTGGGCAGGATTCAATCCATCGATCTCAAACGCGGAGAAATTGTTTATGCTCCGGATGCGGACTCGAATCTCACCCCGCGGGTCAGGGATCAGATCACTGTCTGTCGTGATTATCATCGGATCGCGGCCGCGCCGATCGGCGTGTTGCGACAAGCAAAAGGGCATATTGTGATCAGAGGATTTCATCCTGATAAATTGAAGCTGATGCGCAGGGGCGATCTGCTTTATCGTCTGAAAAATGCCGCCCTCACGAAAGAGATCGAGAATCAAAAGCCTTATCGCTATGGGCTGAGCCTGCATTTAACAATCGGTGAGGCCGAGATTCGAATTTTCAGCCGGATAAAATTAAAAAATCGAATGCTCGATCATGAAACGGTCGTTCAATTAGAAAACTTTGAAGTATTAAGCGAAGCTGTTTCAGAGGAGCGCTGGCAGGAGCAATTTGCCAAAACGGGGAACACGATTTTTAAATTAGAGGATTTCCGAATGGAATATCTTGAGCCGCTAAAAACTCCGCCCGCGATCAGAATTTCCGATATCAATGCGATCCGCCGGGATCTCTTGGCAGAGCTTTCTGATCGGATCAAAGAGCTGACGGAAGAAGGCAAAAGAGATATTCAATATGCTGCGCTTTCCGCTTTTCTCAAGACGGATCCCGCAATTGACCTTCCTCAAAAACCTGTTCGCTCCATTTTATCTCTGAACACGGCCGATCAGTTAATATTGATAGATAAACTGCCGCTGGCAGATTATGAAGCGCTTGAATTACCTTTGCTTTTCCTGACCGATCTGAAAATAAACGCTGATTTGTTCAAACAGATACGGCTTCAAAATCCCGACCTGATTATATTCATTCGTTTGCCGGAAATTATGCAGGAAAGGGAAAAGAAAATCGCTGAAAAACTTTTGCAAAATTATCTAAACGATTCGCAGATCGGCTTCAGCGCAAACGGTATATCCGTACTCATGCCGGAGTTTTTCCGAAATAAACTTTATCATGTCAATGAGCAGGCCAATATTATTAATCCGCAAAGCTTGTCTTTATATTTGCGCAAAAGTAAGGCATCGGTCGCGCTCAGTCCGGAGTGGAATGACGGCAGCCTGAATCGATATCTCGATCAATTAAGTGATGAGGAATGTGCCCGAATTGTGATCTTAAAGGATTATTTAATGCCCGAAATGTTTTTGAATTATTGTCCGATCGGCAAAAATCAGGCGGGCTGCCGCCGCTGTGTCCGGAATAAAGTCTGGTCGCATACTTACCGGCTGGAAACATTGCAGATTCCACTGACGGAACATACGATTGTTCCTTATCCCGCTGTCTGTTTCAGCCAGATCTATGCTGAAAGGCCGGACAATGCCGTATGGAGCAGTTTAAGCAGGCGGAATCAAAGGCGGGTCGCGATAAAAAGCGGCCGGATCGGCTAAAAGCGGATTTTCTCTATAAATAAACTGTTAGAATTTAAAGTTAAAGGGGAGTAGAGCATGCAAAAAATAAAAGTATATTTAGAAAAGAATCAGGCCGGGCTTGTTCCTGTAAGCGGCTCTGCGGGAGCCGCGGGACTCGATATTATCTCAGCTGAAGATATCGTGCTGCTGCCGGGGGAAACGAAACTTGTGTCGACAGCCTTAAAGATGGCGCTGCCTCGGGGTTATGAAATTCAGATCAGACCGCGTTCCGGGCTATCTCTGAAAACGGCGTTGAGAATCGCCAATAGTCCCGGTACGATTGATTCCGACTATCGGGATGAAATTAAAATCATTTGCCAGAATCATAAATCTTTCGCTTCATGGAAAGATGATTTGCTGATTCAGCCGGAATTATTAGCAAAATTGAAACAGATGCGAAAGATCAGTCTGCTGGATTATTTAACTGAGAAGAACCGGGAAATTGAGCGCAATATTGATCCTGAACTCGTGCGGGAATTAACGGAAACAGCCCTGTTCCTTGAGGATGACGGCTTGCCTTACGGCACGATCCGGATAAAGCGGGGCGAGCGCTTTGCTCAGATGGTCTTTGCTTCCTATCAGATGCCCCAATTTGAACTCGTGGAAGAGGTCGCTGCGATCGGTCAAAATCGTGAGGGGGGATTCGGTTCAACCGGCATTTAATCGTCCGGCGTCAGATCTTCAAACCAGATATTAAAAAAATCATCGAGATAGCTGAGATAGAGTTCCTGATTATTGTTGAAACTCTCTAAATGGCCCGCTTCAGAAATTTCAAATACGGTTGTCGTTTCGGGATGCAGGCGCAGTCTTTCGTCAATCAGCGAATCAATCGCGCTCGCGTCGATTTTCGTATCCGGTAAATTTCTGGTAATTAATACCGGATTATTAATTTGGCTGATGATCGAAGTCAGATTGTCCTGTCCGCTGTAGCCGGCTGTGACGCGAATGGCATAGGGCACAAATTTCTCCACGGTTACTTGATCGATCAAATTGGGATTCGGCAAATCCGAACGAATGAAATCGTCCGGGGAACCGGCAGGTGTGTCGAGGATAAAGCCCTTAATATCTTCCTGAAAAACAATTGTCTTATCCGAATTCGGATCTACCTTGAGGTTTTCAAAAATGGAGGGCAAGTTTTCCCACGCTAAAAGACAGGCTGCCGTACCCGTACCGACGCCGTAGAGAATCGTTTCGCTTTGTCCCGTATAGTTTTTCATATAGGTAATGGCGGCGATCACATCCCGATATTCAGCGTAGCCGTAGGCGGAGGTTTGACCGGACGATCTGCCGGAATTTCTTAAATCAAATGCCAAGACATTGAAGCCGGAGTTCATCAGATCGGAAAATAAATCCGCAGTATCCAGTCCGAACTGGACGCGGTTCTGCTTGATATTGTGGACAAAAATCAGATTGCCGCGAAATTCGGCGCTCGTTTTGGCGAAAAACCAGCCCTCCAATGTGAGATCATCGGCTGACTGGAAGAAAACGGTATCGTGAATCGGCATGGCGTTTTCCGCGACATCCTGAAAAGGTTCCGGTTCGACATTCATCAAACGGTTAGCCTGACGATATATACGAACCAAAACCATGCTGAAAAAAGCGATGATCAGAACGATAATTAAGGATAAGACGATAGTTAAAATTTTGATTTTCGGCTTTTTGCTGCTGATATTCCCCAGATCCTGCGATTTGTTCATGTGTTACCTCAAAAAATTTGCTATTTTAAGTATAAAAAAGGCATACTATTAAAGCAATAAAGGAAGTGAGAAAAATAGAAAATCAGCATTTTATTCTGGGAATTGAATCAAGCTGCGATGAAACGGCAGCGGCGGTCGTATTGAACGGGCGTCAGGTTTTGTCGAATATCATCTTTTCTTCGGCAGATATTCATAAACTTTATGGCGGTGTCGTGCCGGAAATTGCTTCCCGCAAACATGTGGAAGCAATGCCTTATGTTCTGGAACAGGCCTTGTGTGAGGCCGGCTTATCAGGCGAACAAATTTCGGCGGTGGCGGTAACCAAAGGGCCCGGCTTGGTCGGCGCCTTGCTGGTCGGTGTTTCGACAGCAAAGGCCTTCGCTCTTGCTCAACAAAAACCGCTCTACGGAATTCATCATCTGGCGGGGCATATTGCCGCTAATTATTTGACTTATCCGGATTTAGAGCCGCCTTTTTTAAGCCTGATTGTTTCCGGTGCTCATAGCCATATTGTGCTGGTGCGTGACTATTGTGATTTTCAAATTATCGCGAGAACCCGGGATGACGCTCCGGGGGAAGCTTTTGATAAAATTGCCCGGGAAATCGGGCTTGGCTATCCGGGCGGTCCGCTCATCGATCAGGCTGCGAAAAACGGGAATAAGCGAGCTTTTGACTTGCCGGCTCCCGGATTCCCGGATAGCCTTGATTTTTCATTTTCCGGATTGAAAACGGCAACTTTAAATATTTTGAATCAGATCAGGCAAAAAGCGGATAAGCGGGGAGAGGATTGGCAGAACAGCATTTCGCAGGCAGATTTTGCGGCGACCTTTCAGCATGCTCTGATCAATATTTTGCTTGATCATACGTTAAAGGCGATGCGGGAGTATCGTCAGCAAAAATTAGTAATTGCCGGAGGCGTAGCTGCTAATTCGGAATTGCGCTGGACTTTCAGCCGGGCGGCAGAAGAAAATCACTTCCGCCTGTATTTGCCGGAGTTGAAATATTGCACGGATAACGCGGCCATGATAGCGTCGCAGGGATATTACAGCATGCGGCTTAAGGAACCGGATCAGCTGGATCTGAATGCCTCAGCCATGCTGGAGCTGAACAATTAGCCGATTAAGAGCATTACTCTTTAGAATATTGTTGAATGTTTTGTAATCAAATAATATGATTTGAACTTTGTTGATAAATTGCTGATTTCAGCCGGAAATCAGAGAAAGAAATGTTACGGATATGTTAAAAAGTGAAATGTGAATTATGTGCATAACCCGGAGAAATGAGCAATAACCAATCTTTATTTATCAAAAAAAGTGAATAAAAATGTGAATAATGTTTATAAGAATCGTTTCAGCAACAGAGATTTACCGAATATGTTATAGTTTTGTAATGAATAAATTTTAGGAATGTTATGGAAAAAGATAAGATTAAAATCATTATAAATAATCGCAAGGCAAAGCACGATTATCAGCTGCTGGATAAATATGAAGCGGGAATTGAGCTTTATGGCAAAGAAGTCAAATCGATTCGTCTCAATAAAGTCAGCTTGAATGACGCTTATGCCGGCGTGGAACAAGGCGAGGTCTGGCTGTATGGAATGTATATCGGACCCTATGAACAGGCAGGTCAATTCAATGTGGATCCGGTTCGTAAAAGGAAATTATTATTGCATAAACGGGAAATCAGAAAACTGGACGACGCTATTCAGCAGAAAGGTTTGACTTTGGTTCCCGGTAAGCTCTACTTCAAAGACAGCAAAGTCAAAGTTGAGCTGGCCGTTGCCCGCGGCAAGAAAAATTACGATAAAAGGGAAGATATCAAGCGCAAGGAGATTGAAAAACAAATCAAACAACGCCTTGATAATTAATAAAGAGAGACTTCCGGGCAGAGCCCGTTTTAATTGCCAGCCGGTAAAAATCTATTGTAAAATAGGTAAGAATGTGCAGTTTTTCTGCAGACAAACGAATTATAAGCTATTTGGAAATTAAGGCAATCAGAGGTGAACCCTTATAAGTGAGATCATAGCAGTCGGTTTAACCAGAGCCGGTTCAGAAAAAAATATCAATGAAGATACTTTTCATTGTATGAAAAGAATTTATCCGGATACACTCGACCGGTTTGAAATAGAATCCGGACGCTCTGATCAGCATTGGCAAATTTACAGCGTAACAGACGGAATGGGCGGTTCCGGGATCGGCGATATCGCCGGCAGAATTGTGCAGGAGCTTCTCATACAATCTGTTTCTGAGCTTGGGATTAGCGACATTGTAGATTTTGACTTTGCCGATTTTGCGGAAAAATATCTGCAAGCCGTGAAAATTCGGGTAAGAGAACGTCTGGCTCGCTATAAGACAATCAAAGCCGGTTGTTCGCTGGCATTCGTCTTGATTAACGGGAAACACGCTTATACCTTTTCCTTAGGCACCAATCGCATCTATCTGATTCGCGATCATTCCATTCACCGAATTACGGAAGATCATGTGCTCCCGGATCAGGCCAAGCCCTCGCTTTTTATCGGCAATACCATTCCATTTGAGCAAATTGTTCCGCAGAATCTGAATAAGTTGTCGCTGCAGGAGAACGACTGTATTCTGCTGATTTCGGACGGCATTTATCAGGTTTTATCCGATCAGGAGATTTTGGAGCTGATCGAAAGCGATAACTCCTTCGTCAAATCTGTTCAGAACTTTGAAACCAAATTTTCAGAGAAAGAACAATTTGATGATTATACGATTCTCGGGTTGAAAGTTAAAAAGGTGGAGGATAATATTTCGTCTATTGTCGAAACTCCGCTATCTTCGACAATAGACGAAACCGGTTTGACGCCCGGCAGTGAAGCGGATTCGGCATATGATCATTTCAGCCCGCTCTATGATGACTATCCGACCGACCCTGACGCTTTAGGAACGATCAATTATCCGATGGAAAAAAAACAACCCTCTAAATTTATGCAGGGGCTGATCTTGTTTTTGCAATGCTTCGGGATCGGGCTGATTATCGGTGTACTGTTGATGTTGTTATTTTGGATTTTTTATATAGGTATTTGAGGGGAAAAATGTTCAAAATTTTTATAGATAATTTTATCACATTTGATTTTTTGATTTTTATCCTGGCGGCGGTCACCGTTTTTTTGATTTTCCGAACCCGGCGTTTATTAAAGGATATCCTTTTGACATTAAAACCGCAGGGTTATTTGCCGGGAGGCAAAAAAGAATCGCAAAAACTGAAAGAACATTTTGATTTATATTTAAGTCCCGAGGGCGAAGAAATTCTGCAGGAGAAACAGCGCAAAACCAATTTCAGCTATACGTTATTTCTGAACATTACCGGTATCTTCCCTTTGATGGGCATTTTGGGCACGGTGATCTCCCTGATCCCCATGGTTAATCAGCTCGGCAATGTAGATTCGCAGACCGGGCTGTTTTTCTCCGCTTTGACCTCCACATTTTGGGGAATTGTTTTCGCGATTATTTTCAAAGGTATCAACGGGTTTTTAGAGGCGGAAATAGATTATGCCAATAGTTTGACGGCTCTATATTTCGAGCGAAATACGATTAGCCGGGACTTTAGCGAAAAAGCCAAAAACAGAATCAGGCTGAGCGCTGATTTCGACGGCAAGCGCGATTATCTGCGCGATTTTCAGCTGAATTATCCGAAAAATGATTCGCCGGAATCAAAATGGCCCGGATTAAAATTTGAATATGGCGGGAAAAATAATACGGAAGACAAGAATGTGCAGTCGTCCGCAGCGGAGAACAGCAATGAGGATCATTCCGCGGCGGAGACACAGGATGATTGAGCACAAGGGAATCTGATTTTCGGCATGAGAGAGAGTTTATGAAAAAAGCAAAACAATTATTAATCGATTTGACTCCGCTGCTGGATGTCATCTTAATTATTTTGTTTTTGGTTCTGGTCAACAGCAATGAACAATCGAAAAGGGCCATGGCCGATCAACAGGGAAAATTTGATCAGCGGGAAGAAGCGTTGGCGGAGCAAATCGCTGAACAGGATTCTGAAATCGAGCAGCTTCGAGACGAGCGTGAACGGCTACTGCTCGATTTAAGCAGGGCGGAACGGCTCGGCAATCTATCGGACACGGAAGCCAAAGCCGCGGATATTTTACTTGGTGAAGCGACGATTATTGTGGTTGAAATTCCCGCAAATTATCCCGATGCTAAGTTAGAGCTGACCGTGAATGATCAGGAAACAATCGTCAAACCGGATGATCAGTCGATCGATGAATTTCTTAACGGGAAAATTACGAGTAATAAAAGTAAGATAAATTTACTTATGTTACAATATCCCGGGAATCAGATTTTATGGCGTGATTATAGTATAATAAAGCAGAATATTGAGAGAATATTGTCCGGTCAGGATGATATCCTTTTTGCTGAAGAAAATATCAGATAGTTTTACGCAGAAAGATAAGATTATGGCTCAAGAGAAAAAGAAACGTTCCAAATTCCCCGTTTTTATGATTATTATCATTCTGATCGTTTTGATCGGTTTGGCTTGGAAATTCGGCTGGCTGGACGGTTTGGGACGCGGCAATAAAGATGATCGTTCACCCGACTCCTCAGAGACTGTAAGCAATACTGAAAGCGAAAATCAAACCGCTGATGAAGCCGGCGCTGAAGAAATTAATATTGAAATTAAGAGTGACGAGATTTTTTACAATGGTCAGAAAATCAGCCTGGAAGATTGTAAGACGAAGCTTGAACAATTACCGGATAAATATGTGCTCACTTTGATTGATAACGAGGCTATTCAGAGTACTTATCAAGAGGTTCTCAATATTTTGAATGAAAAAGAGGTAGCGTTTGATCAGATCAGCAAATAACCGGCGATTGTATAGTTAGAGCTGTAATCGGATCTCTGTGACAATAAACGAATTAGATAAGGGTTTTATATGAAAAAAATCATGTATAAAATCGTTGAGCGAAGAAAAGTCATCTTAATCATATTTTTAGCATTAGTCATTCTCTGCGGCTGGTTATCAACTAAAGTCAAAGTGAATTATAATTTACAGGATTATTTGTCGGAAGATGTTCCGTCCACGATCGGTCTGCATGAACTGGAAAAATCCTATGAGTTTTCAATCCCGAATGCCAGAGCTGTTTTCTCGGCTGATTCGGTCAGTGAGGCTTTGACCATCAAGGGGAAGTTACAGGCTACGGAAGGTGTTAAACAGGTCTTATGGCTCGATGATTTTATCGATCTTTCCAAGCCGCTTGAATTACAGGATAAGGATACCGTCGAGAATTTCTATAAAGACGGAAAAGCCTTGTTTCAGTTGATTACTGAAACCGAATATGCGAAGGAAATCGCCCGGCGAATTTATAATTTGGATGAAAACGTGATGGTTTCAGGTCAATTAATCGATCTGTCGAGCGCTCAGACCTCCGTGCAATCTGAAATCTATAAAATTACTTTGTTCGTTGTTCCGTTTGTTTTGCTGGTTCTCGCACTTTCTACCCATTCATGGCTGGAACCGATTATTTTCGCCGTCACGATCGGTGTCGGCATCGCCCTCAACATGGGTACAAATATCTTTTTAGGCAGCATCTCCTTTATCACACAGGCGATCGCCGCTATTTTACAATTAGCGGTTTCGATGGACTATACCATCTTTCTGCTCAATCGATTCAATGCCAACAGAAAGTTGGGACATACTCCGGAAATGGCCATGGCGGAGGCTATGCATCAGGCGGCTGCCGCCATATCCTCATCCGCTCTGACAACTTTGTTCGGTTTTTTGGCATTGGTCTTTATGCGTTTCGGCATCGGTTCAGACTTGGGCATTGTGATGGGAAAGGGAATCTTCTTTTCATTCCTTTCCGTTATGGTCTTTATGCCATGTCTGCTTCTGATAGTCTACAAATTGGTTGATAAAACAACACATAAAAATTTTCTGCCGGATTTCCGTTTCCTCGGCAAATTTGTTCATAAGGTTAAAATTCCTTTGATTGTGCTTGCTGTTATCTTGGCTGTTCCGGGATTTTTAGGCAGTCGCTCCAATACTTTTATTTACGGTATGGGCGGTTATCCCCGCAAGTCGAAAATGATGCAGGACAGCATGCAAATCAAAGAAGAGTTCGGACGCCGGCAGCAGATGTCGCTCTTAGTGCCCAAAGGCGATGTGACGAAAGAGTTGAAAGTCACACGGGAATTGGAGAATAATCCGGAAATTATCTCTGTTATGAATTATGTCAATACAGTCGATAAAGCGATTCCTCCCGAAGTGATCGATGCGGATCAACTGTCGATGTTCCTTTCTGACAAATATTCTCAGTTTATCATTACTGCAGATGTCGAATCGGAGGGAGATCAGGCTTTCCGTTTGGTTGAAGCAATTCGGCAGCTCGCGGAGCGGGAATATGGAGATCAATATCATTTAATCGGTGCCAACCCCTCCATGTATGATATGAAAACCACGATCGAACAGGATAATATCATCGTTAACGGTTTAGCTGTTCTGGCGATCACCTTGGTGATTTTGTTTGTTTTCCGTTCTTTGAGCATACCGGTGCTCCTTGTTTTAACAATCGAGATCGCGATTTGGATTAATTTGTCGATCCCGTATTTCATAGGAACCAGCCTCAGCTATATCGGCTATCTGATTGTCAGCACAGTGCAATTAGGCGCGACCGTCGACTACGCAATTTTATTTACCGAGCATTATTTGGAAAACAGAAGAATACTCGGCAAGAATGAGGCTGTGATTCAGAGCATCAGAGAGAGCGTGCCGTCTTTGTTGCCGCCGGCTTTGATTCTTACCATCACCGGATTTGTCTTGAATTTCATCTCCTCGCTGACCATTGTCAGTGAGCTCGGTTTGGTTTTGGGCAGAGGCGCTTTCCTGTCCCTGATCATGGTTGTCTTCGTTCTGCCCGCACTTTTATATTTCTTTGATACAGTTATCCAAAAAACAACGATAGGTTTATCTTTCGTAAATTATAAGGAGAGAAAACAAGTACATGAAAAGCTGTAAAATAAAAAAGTTATCAATCATCAGTATCTTTTTAATTCTCGCATTTATTCTGACCATTCTGCCCCAGCAGGCATTGGCGGAAGATGAGCCTGCCGCCGAAAAAACAACTTCCGAATCTGATAAAACAGAAGTCGTCTACGCCTCTTTGGCGACAGACGGTACTGTCAATGATGTTTATATAGTGAATAACTTTTCGGCGAAAAAGAGCGGGGAAATCGTCGATTATGGCAATTATTCCGAAGTCGAAGCCTTATCGCTTTCCGGTTCCGTGGCTCAGCAAGATGAAAAGGTTATCGTCAATAAAGTAGATCAAAATTTTTATTATAAGGGAAAATCCGAGTCCAAAGAATTACCCTGGAACTTCTCCATTGCCCATGAGTTGAGCGGAGTGAAGATGACGGCGGAAGAGCTGGCCGGTCAATCCGGGGACTGGAAAATGACCATCGGCATAGAACCGAATTTAAATCTGAAAGAAGACAATGTTTGGGCGAGAAATCTAATGCTGCAGATAACGGTTACTTTAGCCGATGATGTAGCGACAGATATAAAAGCAGAACAAGGCATAGTGGCCGAAGCCGGCAGCAACAAAGTGATCAGCTTTATGCTGATGCCGGATAGTCAAGCTACAGAATTTGAGATCGGAGCAAAGGTTAATAACTTTGAAATGCCTTCCATACAAATTGCCGGTACGGTATTTTCCTTGAATATGATGCAATTTGATATTCCTGATCTTTCGGAGAATGAAGATTTGAAGCTCTTAACCGACGCAACTACGGAATTATCTGACGCCAGTCAAGCATTAGCTGACGGCATGGATGAGCTGAATAACGGCGCCATAAAGCTCAAAGAAGGTCTGGATCAAATCAATGAAGGCGGAGATAGCCTAACAACCGGCGGTGAAGATCTTGTTAACGGCGTTGATGAATATATTTCCGGCGTTGATAAATTAGCCGCCAACAGTTCGACTCTTGTTGAAAATGCCGATACGATCAAAAATTCGGCAGATCTGATTGTTAGCGGATTTGAGGGATTGTCCGCCGGAAATGATTTAGTGGAAGGGTCAAAAGGTATCAAGGAAGGATTATCTGCGATGAGTTCCGCCGTGAGCGAAATGGACTCTGAACAGATTGCCGCTATTAAAGAACAATTAAATGCTATACCGGCGCAGGTAGAAAACTTCAAAACCGAGCTCGGTACATTGACAGACAGCATGACAGAACTCAGCACTTCGCTCGGAACTGTAATTGAAGGATTAAAAGGGATGCAAACAGCCCTTGAAAGGAATTCTATTCTTGTCGGTTTGGGCCTGACTGAGGAACAGCTCGCTGCTAACCTGGAAGCCCAAATGATTCTCGGTTATGTCGATACGGTAAAAACTCAAAGTTTACCTCCTTTAATCGACGGTTTGGAACAAATGAAAACGGGCATCGATGCCATGAAGGATTCTACTTCCATAACCGAGATAGAAGGATCTTTAGACAGTTTAGCCGGATTGTCAGGTTTATCCGGATTATTGGATCTTGTAAATGGTATTAAGATCTTAGCTGCGCAATATGGAGATTTTCATACCGGGCTTGACGCCTATGTTGGCGGGGTTAATCAATTAAGTTACGGTTTTTATAATGAAGATCCGCAAGTCGCAGATTTTTATTACGGCTTATCAGCTTATTTAGATGGTGTAAAACAATTCGGCAACGGTGTTTCAACCTTGGGTGAAAATTCAGACTCTATTAATGATGGCGTACAAAGCTACACAAACGGTACGAATCAATTTGTCTCCGGCGTCAATGAATGGGCGACAGGCTACTCTGATTTTTCCGACGGCGTTCAAAAAACCCGGGATGGTATGCAGAAATTCAACGACGGTATGCAGGAATTTAAAGACGGTACCGAGGATATGGATCAGAGAATGAATGAGACAATCAATCAAATGTTGGCCGACTATGATTCGGACGAAGTCATTCCTTCTTTTGCCTCGGTCAAAAATGCGCCTCCGGCTGGAGTTCAATTCGTTTTAATGACCGATTCGATAAAAGTCGAAAAAGAAGAAGAACCGGAAATAGCGGAAGAACAAGAGAAGGGATTTTGGGATCGTTTTTTGGATCTCTTCCGTTAAATCAGCGGATTTCAATTACTAATATTTCAATAAAATCGGCAGAAATTTGTATCCTGTCCTGCCGATTTTTTATTTGCAAACATTTGTTTTTCTTGATATATTAGTATTCCATTTGGGGATGCACAGGTTTCGACGGGGCTGTTGAAATCAGGGTAGCGAGTAGAGGGTTCCGCTGGCCTCTTTAAAAAGCGGAGAACTTATAAATGCAGAAGAACCTGTATTAGCAGCTGCTTAGTTAAAAGCTGCACAATGCTCTTAACAATCTGCAATTAAGAAGCGTTGTTCGATTTGCAGACCTTACCTGTCGGAGGTTAAATAGGTAAACCTTCAAGCCAAAGCTTTGCGGCTTGATTGTAACGATGAAGCTACCGCATTTGTTCATTTGTCATTAGAGGGGCAGGGCGGGAAAACTAAAATAATGACTGCACTCGGAGAAACTCTTTTAGACGCAGTTTCGGACAGGGGTTCAATTCCCCTCATCTCCACCAAATCAAATACCATCTATTGATAAAAGGAATTTTGTCAGCAGGTGGTTTTTTGTTTGCCCGAAAGTGCTTGAATTAAGCCACTTTTGGGCTTTGTGCTTTTTGTCTTGTAGCAATAGTTGGTGTTTTAGAGTTGCCGTTTTCGGAGGATACTTGACACGAACCTTAGTTGCCAAGTGCTTATATTTAACGATTAGACCTCTGGGTCTCGTGTCATAATTATGATAACGGCAGATAGTAACGATAGAATAAGGCTTTTAAGCCCTCTACTAAATAATAAAATTAATCATTGGTGTGCTGTTTAGAGTAATTAAAGCACATAATTATTCTAAACAGCATACCAATGTTGGAGGCGATAATGTTTATAAAAAGGAAAGAGAG
>CAYFVK010000007.1:0-7435 GCA_964346695.1 uncultured Mageeibacillus sp.
GGGATAAACGCTGAAAGCATCTAAGTGTGAAGCCCCCCTCAAGATGAGATTTCCCCACAATATGTGATAAGATCCCTGGAAGACGACCAGGTTGATAGGCCAAGAGTGGAAGTGTAGCAATACATGCAGCGGATTGGTACTAATCGATCGAAGATTTGACCTGACAGATTCTTTTGTCAAGCAAAGACACATACATTTCGCTCATACGCTTCTTCTCCTTTTGTTTCTCTTATGCAATTTTGAGGGTGTATTTTACCCCCTTTACTATACCGGTGACGATGGCGGCGAGGCCACACCTGTTCCCTTTCCGAACACAGAAGTTAAGCTCGTTCGCGCCCACGATACTTGGATGGCAACGTCCTGGGAAAATAGGTGTTGCCGGTTTCTATCAAAAAAGTCAGGTGAAAACCTGGCTTTTTTGTTTTTTTATTCGTTATCTTGCATTCTTAAGCGGATGATGGTAAAATTCTTAGAAAATGACAGATGAAAGGAAGAGCTTATGAATAAGATTACCATGACCATGATGATGTGCCATACAGATTTTATTCGTCGAGAACTTCTTGTATAGATATCGTCATTGTTAAAATGTGTAAACTAAGCGGATGTTCTCGGACATTCGCTTTTTTATTGAATAGATTTGTGAGTTGTTTATGATTTGTTTTGAAAATGTGTGTAAGACTTTTGAAAATGTAGAGGCCTTAAAAGACGTCAATTTAGAAATCAAGGAAAAGGATTTCTTCGGCATCATCGGTATGAGCGGTGCGGGCAAATCGACTTTGGTTCGACTGATTAACGGTTTAATTCTTCCGGAAAGTGGCAAGGTTTATGTGAATGGGCAGGATCTTTCTGCTCTAAACCCGAATGAACTTAACCGTTTGCGCGGCAATATCGGTATGATCTTTCAACATTTTAATTTGTTAAATCAGAGAAATGTCCTGGATAATGTGGCGCTCCCGCTTAAATTAAAAGGGATTGCGAAGAAAGAGAGAGAGATCAAGGCCCGGCAAATTTTGGAGTTGGTCGGGCTTTCAGATAAAATCAATGCTTATCCGGCTCAATTATCCGGCGGTCAAAAACAGAGAGTGGCTATAGCCAGGGCTCTTATCAATGAGAATAAGTTGCTGCTCTGCGATGAAGTGACTTCCGCTCTTGATCCGATTTCCACGCAAAGTGTACTTTCCCTGTTAAAAGAGTTGCAAAAAAATCTTGGTCTGACGATTGTTTTGATTACTCACGAAATGTCGGTTATCGAACAGGTTTGTAATAAAGTTGCTATTTTGGATGAGGGGCAGCTGGTAGAGACAGGCAGCGTGAGCGAGGTTTTCAGACATCCGAAACATCCTGCCACGAAGAAGCTGCTTGGGATTAAGGAAGTGCAGGAATTTAGGGGACATGAGCATATCCGGCTCACATTTGACGGCAGTAATGCTGCTCAGCCAATTGTTTCCGAACTGGTGCTCCTAACCGGCCAAAAGATCAATATCTTGCAGGCTGATACCAGAATTATCGGGGATAAACTCTATGGTCAAATGCTGATCAGCGTCAATGAAATTACGGATCAAATTTTAGATTATTTGGCTTCACGTGATGTGACTATTTCTGTCGAAAGAAATGTTTTGTCTGAATAGTTATACAGATAAATTAACGTGGGAGAAACGCTGCTAAGAAAATGCTTAAAAAGGAAAAGATATGTTTGAATTATTTTTAAAAGAAACGGGAAATACTCTCTTAATGACTCTGTCAGCCAGTCTGATTGCTTTTGTATTCGGCGGAGCTCTTGGCATTGTGATGGTTTTTATCAAGAAAGGCGGGTTGAAGGAAAACCTTGTGCTCTATAAAGTGTTGGATTGGATCATTAATATCATGCGCTCAGTCCCGTTTGTGATCCTGATGCTTTTTGTCATGCCCTTAACCCGAATGCTGGTGTCTACTACAATCGGGGTCGCGGGCACGATTCCGCCGCTGGCGATTGCCGCTATTCCTTTTGTAGCTAGACTGACTGAGAACACGATCAATGAAGTGGACAATAATTTGATAGAAATGGCACAGTCGCTGGGAGCGAGCAACTGGCAGATTTTTAAAGAAGTGCTTTTGCCGGAGAGTATGCCTTTGCTGATTCAACATGCCGCGATGGCTATGATCACCATCCTGAGCTATGGCGCGATGGCGGGTTTTATCGGCGGCGGAGGACTGGGTGTTGTCGCTATCAACTATGGTTATTACAGAAATAATTTTCAAATGATGCTGATTGCCATCATACTCTTAGTGATTTTAGTACAAATTATTGAAGCTATTGGAAAATCTACTGCGAGAAAAATAAATAAAAAGAAATAAGAAGAGGAAAAAGAAATGAAAAAATTATTGGTATTATTATTAGCATTGGTTTTACTTGTCGGCTGCGCAAGCGCTGAAACTAAAACAACAAAAACAGATCAGCCTTCGCAAGTTGAAGACGCGGGAACAGCTGAGAATAAAGTGATTAAAGTAGGCGCGACGATTGTACCTCACTCTGAGATTCTGGCCCAGGTTAAGGATAATTTGGCTGAACAGGGCTATACTTTGGAAATTGTTGAATTTACAGAATATGTGCAGCCGAACTTGGCTTTAGATGCCGGTGACTTAGATGCCAATTATTTTCAGCATCAAGCATACTTAGATGACTTTAATAAAGAAAGAGGATTGGATCTGGTCAGTGTAGGCAAGATCCATTATGAGCCTTTCGGCATATACAAAGGGCAAAAATCCGACCTGTCCGAATTAAAAGCAGGCGATAAAATTTCCGTACCTAATGACACTACAAATGAAGCACGTGCCTTGGACCTGTTAGAAGAGCAGGGTGTTTTGAAAATCGATCCGGACGCCGGTTTGAATGCCACTAAATTGGATATTATTGAAAATCCTTTGAATATCGAGATCGTAGAGCTGGACGCCGCTCAATTGGGTAAATCCATCCAAGATGTAGCTTTCAGCGTTATCAACGGAAATTTTGCTCTGCAGGAAGGGCTTACTCCGGATGACGCTATCGCTTTCGAGTCCAAAGACTCGATCGGAGCAGATACATTCGCCAATGTCTTGGTTGTCAAAAGAGGTCATGAAAATGATCCGGGGATTCAGGCATTGTTGGCCGCATTGCAATCCGATGAAATTCGCGAATTTATCAGCAAAACCTATGACGGAGCTGTCGAAGCTTCATTTTAGAAGATGTGAATAACTATAAATAGAGTTGTAATTCAATACGAGCAGCTTTTTATTACTGCTCGTATTTTTTTATTTTAATTTTGCGAGTTTTTCATTTTTGATGCGGTCTGCGTGAAATTTAACTTTTTCAATATCGATTGTTTTGAATTCACGATCTTGATATAAGACTTTTCCGTTGACCATGGTTAAATAAATATTTGATCTGTTTAGAGAATAAATCAAAGTTGCAGGCAGATTGTAGATTGGCTGGAGATTTTCCGCGTCTAAATCAACAACGACCAAATCAGCGAAATTACCGACTTCGATTATTCCCGTCTTTTCCCGATTCTGAGCTCTTGCTCCGTTGATCGTCGCCATGCTGAGCAATTGTTCCGGCGTAATTGAATTGGAGTCCCTGTGTAAGCCGTTGGAAAGCAAGCCCGCCAGACGAAGATCATAGATCAGATCGAGATCATTATTGCTGGCGGCTCCGTCGGTACCGATGCAGACATTGATGTCATGAGAGAGCCAATTTGAGATATTGGCAAATCCGCTTCCTAATTTTAGATTGCTGGCGGGATTATGAACGATGCTTGCGTTTTTCTCTTTGATAATTTTCAAATCATTTTCCGAGAGATAAACTCCATGTGCAAGAATGCATTTTTGATCAAGCACGCCTAAATCATTGAAGTATTCGATCGGTGTTTTGCCGCCGTGTCTCGCCTTACATTCCTCATGCTCTCTTTCTGTTTCGGATATGTGAATTTGCAGCGCTAAATGATACTTTTGGGAAAATTCCAGCACCTGCTTCACCAATGCCGGACTCGAGGTATACTCGGCGTGAATACCGGCTTCAGGTCGGATGGAAGTGGCCTTATTCGCGTCAACATAATCGAGGAGGTACATTTCGTCTTGATAAGATGAGTTGTCTTCAAATTTCATGGCGGGATCCAGACCGACTGCCGCATTGCAAAGATTGGCTTTTATTCCGCTTTCCGCAACAGCTTTTATTATTCCGGAGAGCTTCATATACATATCTGTGAAAGATACCGTGCCGCAGGATAGAAATTCTGAAATTCCGAGCAGCGTTCCATAATACATATCTTCTTCCGTGAGCAGGGCTTCAAAGGGGAAAATTCTGGTAAACAGCCAATCCTGCAGATTCAGACCTTCGCCGTAACCCCTTAATAAAGTCATCGGGACATGGCTGTGCAAATTGAAAAAGCCGGGAATCAGTAATTTATTTTTTCCGTCAATGATTTGCTCGAATTGACGCGGCTCAATCTCGGGCCGGTTCGCTGAAGGTGTAATACTTTTGATTAGCGGAGTTTCGACAATAATATCAACATTTTGGATCCACTCATAATTCCGGTTGAAATAGCTGATGTTTTTAAATAGTATCATATTGTAAAATTCCTTTTATTTATGGGTTTTCGATCGGTTCTTCCGTCGGGGCGGCGGTCGGTTCGTCCGGAGTTTCCGGTTCAGTCTCAGGCGGGGTCGTCGGTTCTTGCGAAGGATCGTTTGGTTCGCCGGGCTCTGTATTTTGTCCGTCCGGAGCAGTTGTTTCACCGCTGCTTTCTTCACTTTTCTTTTCCGTCGTCTCGCTTGTTTGCTCGGAGGTGTGATAGGGGCAAGATAGAAGCGGATCAGAATCGACGCCGTCAATCATCAGAGCATAGCTTGTTGAGGGGCAATAAGGTGTTGCCAGTCCTCCGGATTCCGAACATACCTGAACGCCATAAACACCGTCATTCAGATCGAATTCCTGATCGGGCAAACCTTCGTGGATCAGCGACATAGCCTGATTCCAGATCGATACCTGGGTCAGCATATCGACATCCGGTACAGCGATTTTTCGTCCGTTGGTATTGTCATAACCATACCAGAGAGCTGCCGTGTAGTAAGGTGTATAACCGCAAAACCAGAGATCGTTCATATCTTCTGAAGTTCCGGTTTTGCCTGCGGCGTGCATATTTTGCGGCGTGGCGCCGATATTGGCGGCTACTTTTTCCAGATTTTTGGTAATGATGGTCGCCGTACCGGGCCTGAATACAGGTATTTGCTGGGGAGATGTATTGTCGATCAGAACCGTTCCGTCATGCCTGCGAATTCTGGTATAGCAGCTGGGCTCGGCGTAGATGCCCTTATTGGCAAATGTGCTGAATGCTCCGGACATTTGCAGGGTGCTTACACCGTTTTCCAGCCCGCCTAAAGCGGTTGAGGGATATTGCTCCTGCATGCGGTCGATTCCCATCTCTTTGAGATAACTTAAGCCCAGTTCAGGCGTTAATACATTCATAAACAAGTCTGCGGCGACGGTATTCGTTGAATTTATCAGAGCTGTTTGCAATGATATGTTGCCGAGATAGCTCCCGTAGGAGTTGCGCGGATAATCAACATCCGGCCGATAGGGATCAAGCTGTACAGGATGATCGTCGAATCGGCTGGCGTCGGTGATAATTCCTGTATCTAAAGCGGGCCCGTAGACGACTAAAGGTTTAATTGAGGAAGCGGGTTGCCGATAGGCGTCGGTGGCCCGGTTGAAGATGAAGTTTTCTTTTTTGCTGCCGAACCCGCCGACCATTGCTCTAATGCGTCCCGGATCATTCGGGTTATTTTCCAGTACTGTGATGGCAGACTGGGGAGCCTCAGGACTGTCGGCAATTTGAGTGGGATCCTTGGAGCGAATCGAATTGTTCAAATATAACTTTTCCAAGCGACTCTGCATAATCGGGTCAACCGTCGTTTCAATAATTAAACCCTGATTGAAAACTGTTAATCGGGCAAGGTCGGGACTATAGCCGTTCTTTGTGATTAAATCACTGATAACTTTTTCAATCACATATTCTTCGATCCAGGAGTAGATGACATCCTCTTTTTCCTCAAAAGCGGTAAAATCAAATACTAATTCTTCATTCAGCGCGCTGTCATATTCTTCCTTTGTTATTTTCCCCAAATCGTACATCTTAGATAAGGTGGTTCTCATCCTGCGCAGGGAATTTCTTCTGCCATATTCTGTCAGCGGATTATAGATTGCAGGTTGATTCGGAATGCCCGCTAAAAAGGCACTTTCCAGAAGACTTAATTGAGAGACATCCTTATTGAAATAATAATTCGCGGCAGCGCCTATGCCGGTAATGTTGTTAGACATCGGGACCAAATTGAGATACAGTTCAAGGATTCCTTCTTTGGAAACCGTTTTCTCTAATTCGATGGAGGAATACCATTCCTGAATCTTTCTTTGAGCGGAAATATCATCAGCTCCGGAAATCATTTTGATTGTCTGCTGCGTGATGGTTGATCCGCCGTGGGTAGGTGTTCCGGCATTGGCAATAGCGGAAAAGACGGAACTGGCGATTCTTTTTGCATCAATTCCCGGATGTTCCTTAAACCGTTCGTCTTCAATGGCGATAAAAGCTTCGTCAATATAGGTATTCGCAAAATCATGATAGGGAACAAATTTGCTTTTACTGCCGGTGGAGGTTAATTCTGTCAGGACTTGACCGTTTTTATCCAACAGTACCGTTGTCTGATTAAAATTTTGCAAGCTTGTGGTATCAATTGCCCGAGCTGTTGAAATATATCCTGCTAAAAGACCGGTACCGACACCGGCGGTCAGGAATGCAATGATTAAAATCAGAATAATTATGATGATGAAAGATCTGCGGATAATAAAGGTAATGGAGCTGAGCAGAGTATTATGATCATCTCTTGTGGGTTTGCCGCTGATCCGTTTTTTTAATGTGGCTTTTACTTTATCTTTTTTAGGCTTGCGCTGATCTTTTGGAGTCTTTGTCTTCTCATCCTTGTCAGGTGCCTTGTCTGTTCGAAAATTATCTTGTTTATTCATTGATTCACCAAATCTTTTTTATATACATTATATAATCGAAAAAATAATATGTTATGCACAATTATAATGCGAAAGGTATCGCCGGACAAGCAAGTGCCGTATATCGGCGAAAATCTGTGAACAAATCCATTCAAGCAGGCGGTTTGCGTTAACCTTTGCAATTAACTTAACCGTATTTTTGATTTCGTTTTATTGCAGTAAAATTATAGAATTAGTATACTTTAGATAATATATTTTTTCATGGAGGTAAGAATATGAAGAGAACTATAAGTCTTATACTGACCTTTATCTTGATGTTGGCTTTGGTCGCATGCGGAAAATCCGGTTCAGGTGGTAAAACTCCTGCAAAGGATAAAAATCCCCCAAAAGTACAAACTAAAGATAAAGATGACAAGGATAAAAAAC
>CAYFVK010000007.1:7535-31677 GCA_964346695.1 uncultured Mageeibacillus sp.
CGGAAGAACCGGAAGAACCGGAAGAACCGGAAGAACCGGAAGAACCGGAAGAACCGGAAGAACCAAAAGAACCCTCATCTGACGCTAAGGCAGGAAATATTGAAGAAGCTGTCATTTATGATGCTGACGGTATTAAGGTGACCGCCAAGAAGATCGATTATGAGGCGTGGATGGGACCGGAACTGGTTTTATTAGTAGAAAATGATACGGATGTTGATGTAACCGTTCAGGCTCGCAATCTGTCTGTAAACAATTTTATGGTAGACCCGTTTTTCTCTGCTGATGTTGCCGCAGGTAAAAAATCAAATGAGACCATGACTTTTCCTACCGAGGATTTAGAAACCGCGGGAATAGAACAAATAAAGAATATTGAATTTTATTTTACTATTTTCGATGCAAATACTTGGGATGAAATTTCTAATAGCGATGTCATTACGATAACGACGAATGCTCCTGATGTAGAACAAGAATTCCCGGATGATAAAACTTTGGTTTTTGATGATAAGGATATCAAAATTTATGCCGGTGAACTGAGTGATAAAGATACTTATTGGCCTGTCAGTCAATATTTTTATGTTGAAAATAATACTTCCAAAAATATCACAGTTTACGCTAAAAATGTTTCCATCAACGGTTTTATGATCGATCCTTATTTTTCAGTAAACGTAGTGAGCGGGAAAAAGGCTATTTCCAGTCTTAAATTTGGAGATTCCGATCTTGCAGACAATGATATTTCGGGTATTGATGGTATCACGGATTTGGAATTCAGTTTTTATATTTCAGATTTGGAATCTTGGGAACCCATTGTAGAATCTGATGAGATTACATTAAACTTCAAATAAAATTGTTGTCGGCAGCGGAAGTTCTCTTTTGAAGTCATAACTTTAATAAATTAACCGGAATATTATGCAGATTATGTTCTGTTTAATGTTCCGGTTTTTAAATTCAGCTTGTGAGGTAATAAAACAAATGTCACTGTTAATTAAAAATGCTCATCTTCGTGGAAATAAAGAATTAGTTGATATTTATTGCGTTCAGGAAAAAATCCACTCAGTTGGTCCCGCTTTGGAATGTCATGCCGACCGGACGATTGATGTACACGGGATGCTGGTTACTCCAAGATACGTGGAACCTCATATTCATCTGGACAAAGTTAATATCATGGAAAGTCTGCCGCCCAATAAAAGCGGTACTCTCAAAGAAGCGATTGAGCTGATCTGGAAGAGAAAACAAAACTATACTGTTGAAGATGTGGTCGAACGTGCCTCCGAAGTTGTTGATATGGCACTGCAGGCCGGAACCATGGCAATTAGAAGTCATGTTGATGTTGATACGATTGGCGGGCTCAAACCGCTTGAAGGAGTATTAGCTGTCCGAGAAAAATATAAAGACGATATTTATATACAGTTAGTTAATTTCCCGCAAGAAGGTATTATTAAGGATCCCGGTACTAAAGATCTGATGCGAGAGGCTATGAAACGCGGCTGTGATATAGTCGGCGGTATGCCCGCGAATGAAAATACTCCGGCGGACAGTCTGGAACATGTCAAATTCTGTTTTGATTTAGCCGAGGAATTTGACGCGGATATTGATATGCATGTTGATGAAACAGACGATCCGTTTTATAGAACACTTGAGATGATCGCTGACGAGACCATCAAGCGCGGCTATCATGGCCGGGTTACGGCCGGTCATACATGTGCCCTTGCCGCCTATGATGATCATTATGCTGATTATGTTATGGATAAGGTAAAGGACGCAAAAATCAACATGATTACCAATCCTTTAACAAATTTAATGCTTCAGGGCAGAAATGATAAGCAACCGATCCGGCGGGGAATAACCCGGGTCAAGGAGTTGCTCGAGAGAGATGTCCGGATGAGTTTCGGTCAGGATTGCGTTAATGACACGTTCTATCCTTTAGGCAATGCTGATATGTTAAAAGTCGCCAATGTGGCGGCGCATGCGGCGCAGATGAGTCTACCTTCCGAGATTGAGAAGGTTTACGATATGATTACATATGATGCCGCAAAAATTTTAAAACTGGAAAATTATGGCTTACATCCCGGAGACAAGGCGAATTTTGTTGTTGTGAACGCAGATAATGTCCGTGAGGCAATTGCTCTCTGTCCCGCAAGAAGATATGTAATACATAATGGCAAACTGTTACTGGAATCCAGAAACGAGATCATTCGTTATGAAGCATAGGCATTGGGATAAATTATTATCATCTGCTTCACTAAGGATCATTGACCATGGCGTTTCCTGCTGAAAGCGGTTATTCTGATTTTATTGATAAACTTAACAGGTTGTTTTTATAGCAGCTTGTTAAGTTCTGTTAAAAATTATTCATCCTGCACAGAATTGAATGTCGGCTTATGGCGCGAGTTATAAAATTAATAACGAGAATTTCTTTTCTGGACTTATTACATCGAATGATGGTAAACTTTCCGTTACCTGCTTTTAGAAATAATTATTTTCAATGTGTTTTTGGTTAAAAGATACATAAAAAAGCGATTGTTTTGTGAAGCTTATACATTATTTTTTATTCTAAAGTTAAGGGAACTAAAAAAATTGCCTTTCGAGGATAAAAAATACTAAAATTAAACTATCTACGCATATTTGATAGACAGATAATTACTGTTTGCAGTAATTGGAGGTTTTATGAGTAATAATCAGAAAGATCCTAAAATCAGAAGAATCGGAAGCAAGAGCGGATTCTTTTCCGGTCAGGGAATAAGAAAAGCCTTTTTTTACGGAGTTCCCCTCCTTGCAGCGATTCTTGTGATTGCCGTTATTGCCACAACACTGTTAACCAATCCTGATCGTTTAGGCGCTCGATTCGGAAAGATTGAAAAGAAAGATAAGATTGATGTTGTCGAAGCGATCGCTCCGATCGAAAATGTAGATGAACCGGTTGTCAAAGAAATTGATAGAATTAATCGCAGTTTGTCTGCGTCTGACCTCAAAGATATTTCTTCGAAAAAATCTCTTCCTCAAATGACGATGCCCAGTGTAAGTGTTGCTGAAATCCGGACAGAAGCATCGGACGCTTCTCAGATTACGGAGCAGACAAAGAACAGGCAAAAGGATATAGTCGAGGAACAGGAAACGCCGACGGAACCGGATATTCGCAATAAACCGGTCGATCATCTGGAAACGGTGGAAGAGGCTGCAAAGAAACAGGATAGCAGCGAGCAAAATAAAGAGATCGCAGAAGATACCGCGAATACGGAAGATCGCGGAAAACCTGTAGATAAGTTAGAACCCGTTCCTGAAAAGAATGAAGAGAATAATAAAGAGCCTGAAACAAATCAGGATGCTGATCAGCCTGAAAACGAACAGGGAAACTTTGAGGAAACCTGGTCAGATAAATATGTAAATGCCGAAGTTTTAAATGTTCGTTATACGCCGGACTTTAACGGTGAAGTTATCGGCACTTTAAAACAGGGTGATTTGGTTACGGAAATTGCCACAAATTATGAATGGTCGGAAATTTTATTAAATGATGGCAGCACAGCTTATGTTTATAATTATTATTTAACGACCGAGTATGTTGCGCCGCTTCCGGAACCGGAACCTGAGAAAGAAGTCGCCGAGTCGGAATTTAATGATTCATCCGGAACCTTATATATCGGTGTAGGCGCCGCGAATATGCGCGCCGAGGCGACGACAAATTCGGATAAAATCGACACGTTCTATTACGGAATGTCTATTCAGTATATAGGCTATGCTGAAGGTTGGTATAAAGTTGTAGACGCGAACGGCAATGCAGGCTATATCCGGGAAGATCTGTTGCGCACCGATCCGGTGCCGCAGGAAGAATTGGACGCCTTGGCTGCGGTTTCAGAGGAAAATCTGGCGGGCGAGGAACCTGCTGAACCGGAAGTACCGGAAGTTCCGGATACTCCGCAAGAACCGGAAGTACCTGCCGAACCTGAGCCTGAGCCTGAGCCTGAACCGGAACCGCCTGCACCGGTTGCACCGGGCAACAGCGGCGGTGTGGCGGCGGCTTCAATAGCTGTCAGTCAAGTTGGCAAACCTTATGTATATGGTACTGCCGGTCCGGGTTCGTTTGATTGTTCCGGATTAGTTCAATACGCTGTTATCAATGCCGGAGGAAGTATCAGCAGATCATCTTATTCTCAAGCTTATGATGGCATCGCTGTTCCGTTTTCAGGCGGAGATTATTCGCAACTCGCGCCGGGTGATGTACTGTGTTTCGCTTTCGGCGGCAACGGTGTTTCGCATACCGGTATGTATATCGGAGACGGGCAATTTGTTCACGCGATGAATCCTTCAGACGGTATACAGGTGAATTCGCTTGCGGGATATTGGTCCAGCTCATTGGCGTATGTACGTAGAATTTTCTATTAATCATAATTCTTAACAATAAAATTGTTTGCTTGAAAGTCTATGTCTAAACAGCATAGACTTTTTTATAAAAAATTTATGAAAAACTGAAGAACAATCAAGTTATCTTCGGTAAGTTATGTTACACTTTATGTATCCAGAATTTACTACTATTATGAATGAATTTATAGATAGACAGGGATAAAGATGGATAGTATCAGACAGGTCAGATTAAGCAGTAAAACATCCGGTTCCGTTTCGGGCACGGATTCCAATTCGCAAAAACCGGTTTCGAGCAATCATGCTGCGGCGTCAAAGCAAAATATCAGATCTGTGGACAGAAGTAAAATTTCTGTACCGGAATCTGCTTCGAGAAATCGAGCTCCAGATCATAACGCAGGCTCTAAACCGAAATCAGGCAGTCCGAATCCGGTAAAAAATCCGAAAAGGCCTGTCAATCAAAGAAATAACAAAACAAAGCAAAAGGCCGGCAAGCCGAAAAACGGCGCTAAGAAGGCCGCACCCCAAAAGTCGTCGAAGAAGAGCTGGCCGATTTATTTGGTGGCGGGTTTGGCACTGGCTTTGTTAGTTTACACGGCATTGGAGTTTCTCTATAAACCTCAGGAAAAAATACCGGTAGAAGCCGACCGGACAAAGAGTGAGACGAGTCAGAAAGAAACGATTATCGCCGATAATATTTATTTTTCAGATATGTCCCTGGCGAAGCTCAGTTATGAGGATTTTGATCAGCAACTAAAAGCTAAATCAGACCAGCTTCTGGACAAAGTGGAACTCAATCTGAAGAATGAAAAAAATGATAAGAAACCGAAACTTACCGCGAAATTATTAGGCTATTCCTTTGATGCACAAAAAATGTATGAGAATGCTGAAAAGTTAACAGCTCTCATGCAGGACGGACAGGACAAAAAAACAGAGAACTTCTCCTTCAGAGTGGCGGAAGCAGGAAATATGCCCGCTGCCGGCGATATTGAGGGTCTGGCAAAGCAGGAAAACGATAAATTGATTCTCTTGCCGGTTTATAAAGAAAACTCGGAGATTTTGGAAAACGAAGTAAAAAATCTGGTTAAAGATTTAAGCCAAAATGAAGTTACCGGTGATGATATAAAATTTAATGTTGAGACTTTGCAGTTCGAGTTTCCTGAATATAAGCAGGGATACACTTTGGACGAGGCAGATTTGCTTAAACAAATCCGCGAAGCATTTGCCGAGAATAAAGTCGAAGATGAGATTAAATTAGTTTTTAAAGATAATGAATCGCAATATGATCCGAAAGTACTGGCTGAAGAGACAGGACTTTTGGGCACGGGCTATACGGAGTTCGTGACTTATGATCCGAATCGTGATATCAACGTTAACCGGGTTGCTGAACTGCTGAACGGTCAAATTGTTATGCCGGGTGAGGTTTTTTCCTATTGGGAGGGAATTGATCCGGTTACAGTAGAAAACGGATTCACGCAGGGTTATCAGATAGCTGCTGACGGAAGTACCGAGCTGGTTTTGGCGGGCGGTGTTTGTCAGGGCAGCAGCACGCTTTATAATGCCGTTGTGCGTTCCGATCTGGAGATAGTTGAAAGAAATAATCATACGATTCCGAGCCTTTATATTACTCAAGGTTTGGATGCGATGGTTTCCAGCTGGTCCGACTTCAAGTTCAAAAACAATTCGGATTTTCCGATTGCGATCGTGGGTAAATGCGTGCCGGAAGAATATGTACAATTCGAAATCTACGGCAAAAAGCTCGAAGATGGTCTGACCATTGATATGGATCCTTATTATATCGGCGATGATTATCCCGGTGAGGCGAAGCGGGTACCTGTTAATGACTTGCCGGAAGGTGAGGAGAGAACGGTCAGAGCACCTATTGTCGGTTCTTTCTGGAAAACGGATAAAGTTTATTATAAGGATGGAGTGGAAATTAAGCGTGAATTCTTGAATAATTCTCATTACTGGGCATATAACGCGATTATTGAGTACGGCACAGGTCCGAAGTCGACAACCTCTTCAGAATCGTCTTCTGAAACGACGACTGATCCGACTTCGGAAATTACTGATCCGACAACAACGCCAAGCAGTTCGGAAATTCCCTCTGAAACAGAACCGCCGGAAACGGAGCCGCCTGCGACTGAACCTTCGGCGACAGAGCCTCCGGAAACAGAACCGCCTGCGACCGAACCTACGGAAACAGAACCGCTTCCATCCGAGTCTGATGGTGAATAATCATCAGGACAATGACACCGGTAATTCCGGACAATAGAGATACTTAATCTACGGCGAGACAATAATTGTTTTGCCGTAGATTTTTATTTAGGTATTTGAATTTAAAGAATTTGGCGGTAATGATTGTCGGGATTCTGACGGGCGGAGTATAGATGTTGATCTTCTTTATTCAGTCCGTGAAAATCACTGCCGGCTGTGATGACTAAATTCATTTGCTCGGCGATGTCTTTTACCATTTTTTGCTCTCTGCTGTTCGCTTCTGCATGATAG
The DNA here is from genome assembly GCA_964346695.1 of uncultured Mageeibacillus sp. Taxonomy (GTDB): domain Bacteria; phylum Bacillota; class Clostridia; order Saccharofermentanales; family DTU023; genus UBA5436. The sequence goes on from CAYFVK010000007.1 coordinate 14,397, forward strand.
ACCTCTACGCCGAAACGGTAACCGGCGGGGACAGACTCAAGTTTTTTTCGCAAGATAGCGGCGTTTTTACACCAGCCATATTGATGAGGATGAGCAATTACCGGGAAACCGCCGGTTCGGTCGATTTCTGCCAATGCTTCCTGCAGGGTCACTTTTTCTCTTGCGATGTAGGCCGGCTTATCTTCCGACAGATAGTTCTCAAAGGCTTCCTTAATGGTTGCGGCATAGTGATGCCGCACCAGCCATTTTGCGACTTTAACTCTTCCGGGTGACGGTTCCTCGATAGTAGGATCCAGTTCATGATCCGGAATCGGAAAGCCCAAAGCCTGAAGTTTTCTCAACATTTTTTTATTTCTGAGGTAGCGTTTTTCTCTTTCTGCTTCGAAAAAATGATTTAGCTTCAAAATATCATCACCGGCGTAATAAGCCAGTAAGTGAATGGTTTCACGATTGAACAGGACTGCCAATTCAGCACCGGTAAGGAGGATAGGTTTTGTTTTAAGTGTTCGAGCTCTCAGCTCGGCCAGACATTGCGGATAGGTCAAGTTATGTTTCGCAGTGTAGGATTGCAGCGTTTCGGCATCGATAATTAATTGAGAAATTCCGTAAATCGTATCATGATCGGTAACAGCAAGAACGGACAGATCATTTGCCTTAGCCAGATCCAGCAGTTGACGGGGCGTGCAGGAACCGTCCGAAGCAGTCGTGTGCGTATGCAAATCAACGCCGCCGTACCTTGTTATTTGATCCATAAAGTCGCCTAATGCCAGATTCATGATTGTTTATCATCCTCCAAGATTTTATTATTGATAATTTGTATATTCGGTTTTCAAAAATACAGAAAAAAAAGATCTCAAAAGTAATCTGAAACAGACCATTTTATTTGTTATTAAATCGTTTCCGTTATACAATAATTGTTGGAAATTACCAAGTAATTGTAACATAAAAAATATACATTAAGGGGTGCATGACATGGCTATGAAAAAAAAGAATATCGAAAAGGTAGATGTCAAAGATAAGAAAGTTCTTGTCAGAGTAGATTTCAATGTTCCGCTCGATAAAAAGACCGGGGAAATCTCCGATGATAAAAGAATTGTCGCGGCTTTGCCGACCATTAAGTATTTGCTCGAACATCAGGCCAAAGTGATTTTGATGTCACATATGGGCAGACCGAAAGGTTTTGACGAGAAATTATCCATGAAGAAAGCGGCTGATCGTTTAGCCGAACTGTTAGGACAGGACGTTATTTTAGCAAAAGATGTGATCGGTGAAGATGCCAAAGCGAAAGCCTGCGCTTTACGATCCGGCGAAGTTCTGATGCTGGAGAATTTACGTTTCCACGCTGAAGAAACAAAGAATAAACCGGAATTTGCCCGTGAGCTGGCTTCCTTAGCGGAGATTTATGTTAATGACGCATTCGGTACCGCTCATCGTGCGCATGCCTCCACAGCGGGTGTTGCCAATTATTTGCCCGCCTATGCCGGCTTTTTGATTCAAAAGGAAATTGACATTATGGGCGGCGCGATTGCGGATCCGAAGAAACCGTTTGTTGCTATCTTGGGCGGCGCAAAGGTTTCTGACAAAATCGGCGTGATCCGGAACTTATTGGATAAGGTTCAGACCTTGATTATCGGCGGCGGTATGTCTTTTACTTTCCTGGCTGCTAAGGGCTATGAGATCGGGACTTCATTATGCGAGGAAGACAAAATTGATCTGGCCAAATCCCTGCTGGCGGAAGCCGAAGCGAAGCATGTGAATTTACTACTGCCCGTCGATATTGCCGCGGCTAAAAAATTCGCTGCCGACGCGGAATATGAGATTGTTGACGCGGCGGCTATCCCGGCTGACCGGATGGGGCTTGATATCGGGCCGAAAACAATTGAATTATTTAAGGACGCCGTGAGCAAGGCCGGTACAGTTGTTTGGAACGGACCGATGGGCGTTTTTGAATTTGAAGAATTTGCAAAAGGCACCAAGGCTGTGGCAGAAGCGTTAGCAAATTCAGACGCGATCAGTATTGTCGGCGGCGGCGATTCGGCGGCGGCTGTTGAACTGCTCGGCTTCGCTGATCAGATTACGCATATCTCCACCGGCGGCGGCGCTTCGCTGGAATTATTAGAGGGCAAGGTTTTACCGGGTATTGACGCTATTCAGGATGATTGCCAGCGCAGAATTATTGCTGCCGGCAACTGGAAAATGAATGCCGGTGTTCCGGCTGACGCGGAAAAACTGTTGACGACTCTCCTGCCGCTGGTTAAAGATGCTCCTCACGCTGTTGTTCTTGGCGTACCTTTTACAGCTCTCAGCAAGGCACTTGAAGTGACCGCCTACAGCAATGTCAAAATTGCCGCGCAGAATTGCCACTATGAAGATAAGGGCGCTTTCACCGGAGAAGTTTCAGCTAAAATGCTGGCTGAGATGGGTGTTCCTTATGTGATTATCGGTCATTCCGAACGGAGGGGCTATTTCAATGAAACGGACGAATCCGTGAATCTGAAAGCTAAAGCAGCCTTGAATTGGGGCGTCAGACCGATTATTTGCTGCGGTGAAAGTCTGGAACAGAGAGAAGCCGGACAAACATTTGATTGGATTAAAGGTCAGATTACGAATGCTCTGCAAGGTATCGCAGCGGAAAAAATGAATTTTATTACGATTGCCTATGAGCCGATCTGGGCTATCGGTACCGGCAAAACAGCTTCCGATGAACAGGCGGAAGAAGTTTGCGCCTATATCCGGGAATTGGTTAAAGAATTATATAATCAGGAAATCGCCGATCATCTGAGAATTCTTTATGGCGGTTCGGTAAATGCCAAAAACGCGGCAGGTCTGTTTGCTCAGACCAATATTGACGGCGGACTTGTTGGAGGCGCTTCCTTAAAACCGGAAGACTTCAGCGTTATCAGTCATGCCTGATGCGAAATTAAAATATCGGGCTCAAGTTTACACTTGAGCCTTAACAATCGAAGGAGCTTATATGTCAGATAAATCACCTAAACCGGTAGCATTATTTGTATTAGATGGTATCGGAATCAATGAGAGCAAAGAATTTAACGCTGTTTATACAGCCAAAACTCCCAATTTAGACAGGTATTTAGCGAATTGGCCGCATACTTCCATCAAAACATCAGGCCTTAATGTCGGTTTACCGGAAGGTCAGATGGGAAATTCTGAAGTCGGCCACATGAATATCGGTGCCGGACGTATCGTTTATCAGGATTTGAGCAGAATCAGCAAAGCGATTAAAGAGGGAACATTTTTTGAAAATGAGCAGCTGCTTGCCGCGATGAAACATGCGGCGGCAAATAATTCGGATCTGCAGATTTTAGGTCTCTTATCGGATGGCGGCGTACACAGCCATCAGGAACATCTCTATGCTTTGCTTGAAATGGCCAAGAAAAACGGTGTCCGACAGGTATACATCCATGCTTTTTATGACGGCAGAGATGTGCCGACCACCGCAGGTATCGGTTATACCGAAAAACTGTTGGCTAAAATCAGGGAAATCGGAATTGGTAAAATTGCTTCTGTCAGCGGTAGATATTACGCGATGGATCGTGATAATCGCTGGCCGAGAACCAAATTAGCTTATGATGCCATCACCGATGTTGCGGAAAAAACCGGGACGGATCCGGTCAAGGTACTTGAGGATTCCTACGCCGAAGGCGTCACTGATGAATTTATCATTCCGACCACAATGCTCGATTCCGAGAATAAACCGGTCGGTCCGATTAATCCGGAAGATAGTGTAATTTTTATCAATTTCAGACCGGATCGTGCCAGACAAATAACCAGAGCGTTGAAACAACCGGATTTTACCGAGTTTGAAAGAAATGCCGATTATACCGATTTGTTTTATGTGACCATGACTCAATATCATAAAGAATTTTATGATTATCCAAATCTTAAAGTGGCTTATCCTCCGCAGAATTTGCATAATACTTTCGGAGAATATATTTCGGCTTGCGGAAAAACTCAGCTCCGCATAGCAGAAACGGAAAAATATCCGCATGTCACTTTCTTCTTCAACGGCGGCGTTGAAAAAGAATATCCGGGTGAGGATCGTGCTTTGCTGCCTTCACCCAAAGTCGCGACATATGATCTGAAGCCGGAAATGAGTGCTTATGACGTTACGGATGAATTGATGCGCAGATTGGAATCCGATCATTATGATGTTATCATCTGCAATTACGCGAATGGCGATATGGTCGGACATACCGGTGTTTTCGAGGCGGCCGTGAAAGCGGTGGAGGCGGTTGATGACTGTATCGGCAGGGTAGTCGAGAAAATTCTTTCAATGGGCGGCATAGCTATTCTGACAGCGGATCATGGCAATGCTGAACAGATGGTGGATCCTGTGACGAAAGAGATTTTTACTTCTCATACTACTTTTGACGTCAATGTTATTACGGTCGGGCAAAATAAATATAATCTTCGTTCAGGAGGCCGTTTGGCAGATTTGGCTCCAACCATGCTGGAACTGATGGGATTGGAGCAGCCGGTGGAAATGACCGGAAAGAGTCTTTTGTGCAAATAGTTATTCGCCGGAAACATGTTATAATAAATCGCGTGTAAGCAAATATCAAAAATTGTTTTAAATCAATAAAAGGAGAAAAAGATGTCAAAGCAGAAAAAATTTATGACTATGGACGGTAATACAGCAGCGGCATATACCTCTTATGCCTTTTCTGAAGTTGCCGGTATTTATCCGATTACACCATCCTCACCCATGGCTGACTATGTAGATCAGTGGGCGCAGGAAGGAAGAAAGAATATTTTCGGTCAGACTGTGAACGTAATCGAGTTGCAATCCGAAGCGGGTGCTGCCGGATTTGTTCACGGTTCATTAGCGACAGGCGCGTTAACAACAACTTATACCGCCTCGCAGGGCTTACTGTTAATGATTCCAAATATGTATAAAATTGCCGGGGAATTATTGCCGGGCGTATTTCATGTTTCAGCCAGGGCTGTTGCCGGACAAGCTTTATCCATATTTGGTGATCAATCTGACGTAATGGCAACTCGCCAGACCGGTTTCGCTATGTTAGCTTCTTCCAATGTGCAGGAAGCGCATGAACTCGCTGCTGTTGCCCATTTATCCGCGATTAAAGGCCGGGTACCTTTTTTGCATTTCTTCGACGGTTTCAGAACTTCCCATGAAATTCAAAAGATTGAGATCATGGATTATGAAGATCTTAAAAAATTGGTTGACATGGACGCCGTGGAAGCCTTCCGCAAACGCGGTTTAAGCCCCAATAACCCGGTCATCCGCGGTACCGCGCAGAATCCGGATATCAACTTCCAGGCACGCGAAGCATCCAATCCTTTCTATAACAATCTGTTGCCGATCGTCGAAGATTATATGGCGAAGATCAGCGAATTAACCGGCCGCGAGTATAAACCCTTTAAATACTATGGTGCCGAGGATGCTGAAGAAATTATTATCTGCATGGGCTCCGTACACGATACGGTCCGTGAGACGGTAGACTATCTCAATGCCCACGGACACAAAGTCGGTGTGATCCATGTTTATCTGTATCGCCCGTTCTCAATTGAGCGTTTGCGTGAAGTTATTCCCGCATCAGTAAAGAAAATCGCTGTTTTAGACAGAACAAAAGAGCCGGGTTCACAGGGCGAACCTTTATATCTTGATGTCATCAGCGCTTTCAAAGGGGTTAATGATGCTCCGATTATTGTTGGCGGACGTTACGGTCTCGGTTCCAAAGATACAACGCCTGATCAGATCAACGCCGTATTCAAGAACCTGCAAAATGACAAACCTCTGGATCGTTTCACCATCGGTATCAATGATGATGTGACGCATTTATCACTGCCGATTGACGAGTCGATCGATGTCGCCAAAGAGGGTACCGTAGCCGCCCGCTTCTGGGGTCTCGGTTCCGACGGTACGGTAGGCGCCAATAAGAACTCAATCAAAATCATCGGCGATAATACCGATATGTACGCTCAGGCTTATTTCAGCTATGACTCTAAAAAATCCGGCGGTATTACTATTTCCGACTTGCGTTTCGGTCATCAGCTGATTCGCGCTCCTTATTTAGTAAACAGTGCGGACTTTATTGCCTGTCATAATCAGTCTTATGTCGATAAATACGATATGCTTTCACCCCTCAAAAAAGGCGGTTCATTCTTACTCAATACGCAATGGAATAAAGATGAGTTGAATGAGCATTTACCGGCTAAAATGAAACGATTCCTGGCTCAGAACGAGATCAATTTCTATACCATCAACGCGGTGGACTTAGCAGCTGAAATCGGTTTGGGTTCCAGAATTAATACGATCTGCCAGGCTGCTTACTTCAAGATTAGCGAAGTTATTCCGGTAGAAGAAGCGGTTCGTCATATGAAAGAAATGATCGTCAAATCCTATGGCAAAAAAGGTCAGGATGTTGTCGAGATGAATTACAAGGCTGTCGACGCCGGCGTCGATCATGTTCAGAAGATTGAAGTTCCGGCGGAATGGGCGAATGCGGAAGATAAACCGCTGCCGGTCCGCGAAGCCCCTGATTTCGTGAAAAATATTGCCGATATCATGAACGCACAGGAAGGCGACAAATTGCCGGTTTCCGCGTTTGTTGACCGCGAAGACGGTACTTTGCCCTTAGGGACATCACAATATGAGAAACGCGGTATTGCGATCAATATTCCATCCTGGCAGCCGGAAAAATGTATTCAATGTAATCAATGCTCCTTTGTTTGTCCGCATGCCGTTATCAGACCGGTTCTGTTGGATGATGAAGAAGCGGATAAAGCTCCGGAGGGCTTTATCACAATCGGCGGATCCAAACCGTATGACAAGTTCCAATATCGGATTCAGGTATCTGTTTTAGACTGTACAGGCTGCGGCTCCTGCGCCAATGTTTGTCCGAAAGACGCTTTGGTCATGGAACCGATCGAGGATCATCTGGATCAAGCTGATTTCTGGAACTTTGCTCAACATGAAGTTTCCCAGAAAGCCAACCCGATGAAGAAAACGACGGTTAAAGGTTCTCAGTTCGAGCGTCCGCTGCTTGAATTCTCCGGTGCTTGTGCAGGTTGCGGCGAAACGCCATATATTAAACTTTTGACCCAATTGTTCGGTGACAGAATGCAGATTTCCAATGCGACAGGCTGCAGCTCCATCTGGGGCGGATCACATCCTTCCTCGCCTTATACTAAGAATGCTCTCGGACATGGTCCGGCTTGGGCGAACTCTTTGTTTGAAGATGCCGCGGAACATGGTTTAGGTATGCATTTGGGCGCCAAACAGATTCGTGAAAGAGCCAAAAAGCACTTGGAAGCATTGGTTGCTCTTGATGCTGACGCGGCGATCAATGAAGCGGCGCAAGTATGGTTCGACAATTATGATAACGGTGAAGCTTCCAGAGCGGCTACCGATAAATTAGTGGAGAGCATAAGAGCTTATGCCGCAGATAATGCCGACGCGAAAGCTGAAATCGCAGCGATTTTAGAGCTGGAGGATTATCTTGTTAAACGCTCTTCCTGGATTATCGGCGGTGACGGCTGGGCCTATGATATCGGCTTTGGCGGTCTGGATCATGTTCTGGCCTCCGGTGAAGATATCAATATTTTCGTGCTGGATACTGAAATTTATTCCAATACCGGCGGACAGGCTTCGAAGGCAACTCCGTTAGGCGCGATCGCACAGTTCGCAGCCGGCGGCAAACCGGTCAGAAAGAAAGACCTCGGCATGATGGCTACGACATATGGCTATGTCTATGTCGGACAAGTCGCCATGGGTGCCAACCAGGCGCATACCTTGAAGGTAATCGCCGAAGCGGAAGCCTACCACGGACCTTCGATTGTCATCGCTTACGCACCTTGTATCTCTCATGGCATCAAAGGCGGTCTGACCATTTCTCAGACCAGAGAAAAAGACGCGGTCGAAACAGGTTACTGGCATCTCTGGAGCTATGATCCGAGAAAAGCCGAGCAGGGTGAAAATCCGTTTACTTTGTCCTCGAAAGCACCGACCAGAGACTTCAGAGAGTTCCTTGAAAAAGAAGTTCGTTATACTTCCTTAAGAAGAAAATATGATCAGGAAACAGTGGATCATATCTTCGCTCAAGGCGCGAAAGCTGCCAGAGAACGCTATCAGACCTATATTCGTATGGCAGAAGCCGATTATAGTGCGGATGAAGGCGGTCAGGAAGCCAAGTAATCGATTCTGATGGAAAGCGGAGTTTTCTCCGTAAAATCAGAAAAGCGAAGTTCAATATGTTATAATAAATCCCCGTAGAAAATCTGCGGGGATTTTTGTAAAAGCCGGCTTTTGCCGATTCGCCGAACAGGAGTTTATTGGTGAAACTGAATTCGAATACAATTTTACATTTATCGGATACGCTTGTTCCTGACGTTTTCATTTCAGACTATATGAACCGACTTGACGGAACGGCTATTCGCTGTTATCTGGCGATTCTGCAAACCTATCAGCATGGCAATCGCAAGATCAAGGCTTCCGAATTGGCGCATCGTTTGGGCATTAGTGAAAATCAGGCCGAGAAGGCTTTGAGCGAGCTGCAGTTTTTGCAGCTGATCATTATTCAAAGCGGCAAGCTGGATATTGTTGATATTAAATTTGTTGAAGCGAAGAAACATTTAACGCAAAGAAAAGAGCAGGAAAATTTAAGCGAGGAGCAGGTTAACCGCAGGGAGCGCATCATTCGCCAAATTAATGATACGTTTTTTCAAGGTGTCATGTCCTCGACCTATTATGCGAAAATAGACGAGTGGTTTTCCAAATATCAATTTGAGCCGGAAGTGATGTACGCCATGTTTTCAGAGGCTGCCGGCCGAAGCAAGCTGGACGGTCCCGGCTATGTTACGGCGATCGCGGAGAATTGGGCGGCGCAAGGCATCAGGACTTTTCGCCAGTTGAATCAGTATTATCAAAAAGTCGATGAATTTAGAAAAATTGAGAATCAGATCAAGGACAAATTAAGAATCCGGGGAGAACTGACTGTTTTTCAGAAGGAATTTTTGAAAAAATGGCTGGAGCAATATCAGTTTGATTTTTCCGTGATCGAATTAGCTTTGGCTGAAACGGTCAATGTCAGAGAGCCGAGTTTTAAATATGTCGATCGAATTTTGTCAGATTGGTACGATAAGGGATTAAAGACGGCGGCAGAAATTAAGAAAGAACAAGAGCTGCATCGTCTGCAGAAAAAAGCCGAAGGGAATCGCGGAGGCAAAGAAAGAAGACTCAAAACAAAAGAACAGGAAGCCCTCGATATACCGGATGAAGAGCTTTATAATATCGACAAAATAATTTCATTTTCCGAACAAGAGGAAGCGGATGAGTAGATATCTGGATCAGAATACAAAAAGAGAATTAAAAAGATATTATGATTTACTGAGAACGCAGGCGGAGAAAGATCACGCGGACAATTTAGCCCGCCTCTATGAGCGATTTCCTGAGCTGAAAGAATTTGATGAAAAGCGTACCGCACTGAATCTTGCTGTTTTCAGAGCCGAATTAATTCCCGATTCCGATCAGGTAAAAACTTTGGCAGAAGATTTAGCGGAGCTTGATCAACAAAAAAACAGATTTTTACAGGAGCATGATATTCCCGGAAATTATCAGGAGATAAAGTATCATTGTCCCATTTGTTCGGATCGGGGTTGGGTTGATCATGATTATTGCCGCTGCTCGAAAAAGATCATTTTGGATCTGAACAGACAGGGGAACTCTTTTGCTCCGCCGCGGGATCTGAAATTTCAAAATTTCAGGGCGGATATTTTTTCGGATCAGAAAAAAAGTCAATTTTTTCAGGGAAAGATTTCGCCGCGCATGGCGATTAACGGAATTAAAGAATGGTTAATCAATTATTGCCGTAATTTTGAACATGAGAAAAGCAATCTTTATTTTTTTGGTACCCCGGGCACCGGCAAAACATTTATGATGGCGTCTGTCGCCAATCAGTTGATAGAGCAGGGTTATTATGTGGTGTATTTAGACGCGGACGAATTGTTTAAACGCTTTGCCGAACATAGAATTCTCTTGAACAGTTTTGAACCGGATCCGGTGAAAATGGATATTTCGAATGGCATTATGGATTTGCTGCGGCATTGTGATTTGCTGTGTATTGATGATTTAGGGATACAGGGCAAAGGATTGATCAATGCCAAATCAGATTTGATCAGCCTGATCAATCAGCGTTATGAAGACCATTTACCGATTATTATGACCAGCAATTTGACCCCGAGAGATCTTGGTGAAGAATATGATGCGCGGATTCGCAGCCGGATTACCGGAAACTATGAGTTGACGATTTTTGAGGGAGAGGATATACGAAAACGAATTGCCCGTGCAAAATACGAAATCCCGACCGGAGGCGAAACATAATGCAGGTTAAGACCGGAGCGGATATATTGAAAATCAAGCGCTTTGCCAAAGTATATCGGCATCAGGGCGAGAAATTTCTGAGAAAATTTTTAGTTGAGCAGGAGATCGTCGATTCCAATCAGCGAATCGAAAGTTTAGCAGGGTGTTTCGCGATCAAGGAAGCCTTCGCCAAGGCTTTGGGCACAGGTATCGGACAGAAAAATGTGAGCTGGCATGATTTTTTAATTCAAAAAGATCAATGGGGCAAACCGATTGTCAGACTTTCGGGCGGGGCCGCGGAAATATTTGATGCGCTGGGAGGTCGGAGTTTCGACGTCAGCGTCAGTCACGAGAAAAAATACGTGATAGCCACTTGTGTCATCTTATGTGATTAATTCATCTTGCACGGCGGAATGATTTATGGACAGGAATGAAAAAAAATTTTTAACAAATAGTGAAAAAAACGGCGTGAAGCCGGAAGCTAATCTCTATGTCGATGATAAGAAGATGAAGCGTTTGCCGAAATGGCTGCTTCCGGTACTGATCATCGTTTTTCTGTTTTTGCTGATTTTGTTTACGGTGCCTTCGCTGGTCAAAAAATTCAGCCCCGGAGATCATTCAAACAGCTTGACCAATACTCAGGTGATCAATGAATTTATCGAAAAAGCGGACGCTGTGGTGAACAAGAAGATTTCCGGGATTTTTGATGAGCCCGCTTTGACTTCAAGCTGTATTACATCTGCATTATATAATGAACCGTTGAACCTGCTTTCGGAAAATCCGGTCAACAATTTTTACGAAGTTGAGCTGCAGGATGGAATCCGCGGGTATATCCGCAAAGATGATATTTTTATGTCGACGGAATCACTCCTTTCCGACAAAGCGACCAGTAAAGCGATTATTGTAAACGGTGAGAAGTCGATCGCGTCGGATACGATCAACGGCGATATTATCGCGGTGGCACCGATGGGTTCGATCTTGTATGTCGATTATGCGACGGAGCAGGTGATCCATGTTTTGCTGCCGGATCAGCAGGCTGGTTGGATGAATAGAGAAAATTTGATTCTCATTCCGACCAATATGCCGATCCCTCAACCGGAGAAGAAAAAGGAAGATATTTTCTGTTCCAGTGCCATGAAATTTCTCAATGTCGCTTATGTGCCGGGAGGGCTGGGTCTGGACGGTATTGATATGACCGGAATTATTTATCTGTCAGGTATGACCAACGGTCTTGAGATACCGCGTGACTTGCGCCGCCAGTCTGGGCTGGGCAGGCAGATTTCGCTGGAAGAGGATGCCTCGGGTTTTCCCAATCTCAGCGGATTGAAAGCCGGCGATATTTTATTTTTTAATGACCCCTCCGATCAGGAGCCGGAGTCATCTGCGATTTACCTTGCGGATAATAATATTCTCTATGCTTATGGCAATGACGCGGTGATTCAGATTATCAGTCTGTCGGACAATGAAAAACTCTGGCAAAGACTGGACACTGCCAGACGGCTTTTTGATTAATCTGCGAAGTATCCTGACCGATACCTGTTTCGGGCCTGACGAGATTGCGGGATGAGATGGCGAAATGTCGTATTTATCGGTATTTGCGTTGTTTTGACAGGAACGAAAAATAAATCAAAAAAGATTTGACATCTTTTAATTTCATTGGTATTATCATTAAGCGTTTGAAAAAATGCATAGGCATGGCGGCGTAGCTCAGCTGGCCAGAGCATTCGGTTCATACCCGAACGGTCGTAGGTTCGAATCTTACCGCCGCTACCAACATGGCCCGTTGGTCAAGAGGTTAAGACACCGCCCTTTCACGGCGGAATCAGGGGTTCGATTCCCCTACGGGTCACCAGAAATAGCCTGTATTGAATCGCGCTGCAGGCTATTTTTTATCAATGATTGCGTCCTGTTTGAATATTGAAGCGCCAAACGCACAAGATAAGCAGATGATGGATATTGTATTTCGGAATGAGGTGGAATGATGGCTAAATGTGAGATATGTCAAAAAGATATAAATTTCGGTAGAAAAATCAGAATTACACGTTCTCAAATTTCTCGTCGCGCATTAAGACAACAACGTGCCAATGTTAAGCGCGTCAGTGTGATGGTGAACGGTACGCCGAAAAAAATGAATGTTTGTACGCGCTGTCTCCGTTCTGACAAAGTTGAACGTGCTTAATATTCGTTAAGAATTCGATTTTCATGCTCGGTACAGTTGTATCGAGCTTTTTTTTATGGTATTTCCAATATAAATTAGGTAGAATAGAAAACAGTATTCGAATATACATGAGGAAATGTATTTATAGCAATAATGAAGGTGAGATTTTATGAAAAAAACCGCTGAGATAAGTAAAAAAATCCTAATTTTGTTTTTGACAATATTTTTATGTTTTAGTTTGATCAGCTGCGGCAAAAATGATAAAGAAGCCAAGACCGATAATAGCGAAACTCCGGAAAATACAAGCAGTCAGGCACCTGAGATTCCGCCCAACTCGATAGATAATGAATTGACTCCCGTCAGCAATGTGGAAGCGATTACGGATCCGGAAGTCATAAAAACCCTGACCGAGGATTTGACGGAGGTCGCGAATCTGACAGCGGATCCCTCCTACAAGGGTGTAGAGCTGATCGCCAAACATGACGGCAAGCTGAAATCAATCCCCATCGAATATCCCTTCGTTAATTGGGTTTCTGAACAGAAAAAGCCGGTTTTGATTGAATTCTGGGCAAGCTATTCTGAACCGGCAAAAAAATCATTGCCCTATTTATATGCCATGGCGGATAAATATGACGGTGATTTGCTGGTTTGCAAGGTTAATGTTGAGGAGATGCCCGGCTATGTCGATACATTTGAATTGAAATATGTTCCGACTTTCTATGTCTCGAAAGATTTAACGCTTTTTATTGTTTCTACGGGTTTTGATCCTTATGCGAATCCCAGTCTGCCGGAGAATATTGAGCAAGTCATAAAAAAATAATTTATCACGGAAATTGCTACTGTCATGCAGCCGGTAATAGAGAGATTAAAGCCCTATACAAAAAGAATTGTCTTCGGCCAAACGTTAAAGTTTATAGAAGTTATTCTGGAATTGCTGATTCCCTTGCAGATTGCCGCCATGGTCGAAAAAGCCGGTGAGGGCTTGTCAAATCGCGGTATTCTGAATTATGTTCTGCTTTGCGTTATGTTTGCCGTCTGCGGAATGCTGGCGGCTTTTACCTGTCAATATCATGCTTCGGTTGCAGCACAGAGCTTCGGAACGGTTTTGCGCAATGATTTATTTCAGCATATCCTTGCCCTGCCGGAACAGGAAATACAGCGAATTAGTGCACCTTCTTTAATTACCCGCATGACGTCGGATATTCAAATCATGCAGCAAGGCTTAAACATGTTCATACGCCTTTTTATGCGTACACCTTTTGTTTGCCTTGGCTCAATTATTATGGTCGGCATGATCAACCGCAAAATTCTTTGGCTGTTTATTGCCGCCGTCTTAATCTTTACGGCCATCTTATTTTTCATCACTAAAGCGATGCTCCCCTTAATCAAGCGAACACAGACGGAGACGGATCATCTGACCTTGCGTCTGCTGGAACTTCTTTCCGGGATCAAAGTGATTCGCGCGCTGGTTAAAAGTAAGGAAAAAGGCGAGAGCTACCATCAGATCAATCAGGAAATTATGGTTTTAATGAAGCGGCTCGGTCGGATTTCTTCACTCCTCAATCCCCTGACCTTATTAGCTTTAAACATGATCGGCATCTCGATCTTATGGGTTTCCGGCGGCGAGATTCGGACCGGTAATTTGAGCAGCGCGGAGATTATTGCCCTGATTAATTATCTGACAATGCTCTTAACCGCGCTCATCGTGCTTTCCAATTTGGTACTGCTCTACACCAGAGTGTACGCCTCCGCACTGCGGGTGGCGGAGGTGCTGGGGCTGGAGCGGCGCGACGGGATCGGAGTTTCTGTAAAAACAGAATTAACAGGAAACCTTTTATCCGGCAGAAACCCCGACCTGATTTCTTCTTCTGCCGCCGCCGACCTGAACCCGCCTGAGAATTGTCTGGTTTTTGAGAATGTTGATTTTTCTTATCCTGCGAGCGGCAAGCTGCTTTTCAAAAATTTCAATTTTGTTTTGCCCTATGGTAAATCGTTGGGGATTATCGGGCCGACCGGCTCAGGCAAGTCGAGTCTGGCCTGTCTTATAGAGCGCAGATATGAACTCGCTGCGGGTTCAATCAGCCTCTTTGATCGGGATTTATCTCTTTATAGCGAGCAAGAATTGCTGAATCTGGTGCAAATTGTGCCGCAGCGTTCTTTTTTGTTCAGCGGGACATTGCGTGAAAGCCTGACGCTCGGCTTGGAAGATGTTTCCGAGGCGGAGATTTGGCAGGCTCTGGAGATCGCTCAAGCCAAGGATTTTGTGGCGAAAGATAAGGCGGGGCTCGATCAGATGGTCGCGCGGGGCGGTCTTAATTTTTCAGGCGGTCAACGACAGAGATTATGCATTGCGCGGGCTTTGCTGCGTCGGCCGAAACTTTTGATTTTTGACGACTCCTCGAGTGCCTTGGATTTGGCTACCGACGCGGCACTGCAAAAATCTTTACGAGAGAGCCCGTTATTTAAGGATACGATTTTTATCACAATTAGTCAGCGAGTTGCCGGTGTGGCAAGGTCGGATCTGATTTTGCTGTTGGATAACGGTAAATGCAAAGGCTATGCTCCGCATCGGGAATTATTAGCGGACAATGCCCTGTATCAGGAAATTTACAATTCACAAATTGATCTCAGCAAAGATGATCTGCGGCGCATTGACAGCGCGGTCAAGAAGGAGGGTTGAATTTTGAACGTGAAACAAAGCCCTTTTAAACTTCTTATCGGCAGAATGTGGCGATATCGTCTGAAGCTGTTCAGCATTATAGTTTTTGCTCTGTCAGGTAATATTCTGATGCTTTTAGGACCGAAGTTGATGGGCGACGCCATTGATTTGCTGTCCTCTTCCGGCGGGAAGCTCGGATCGGATTTTATTTCCCTGATTGTTATTTTACTGGTTATTTATTTACTGGCGTCTTTTTTTCAATGGCTGCTCGGTTTTTTGACAGCAGATCTTTCTGCCAATATTATCGGAGAGCTGCGGCGTGATGTTTATAATCATCTGAATCATCTGCCCTTATCTTATTTTTACAAGACTCCGTTCGGTAAGATTTCAGCTCGAATCAGCGCGGATATGGATCAAGTCAATGACGGCTTGATTGCCGGATTGCCTCAACTCTTTTCCGGTTTGGTCAGCTTGTTCGGTTCGATTTATTTTATGTTCAGGATTAGCTGGAAGGTGGCTTTGGTCGTCATCTCTTTGACTCCGATCATCTTTATGATTTCTCGTTTTATCAGCCGGAAATCTTTCGATATGTACAGCCTTGAAGCAGGCAAAAGAGCGGATCTGAACGGTTTGGCGGAAGAAATTATTGAAAAGCATGAACTTGCCAGAACTTTGCAGGCGGCTCCGCAAATTCTGGAAAAATATGGCAGTGAAAATGATTTATTGTATGAATATGGTCAAAAAGCGACTTTTTATTCTTCTTTAACCAATCCCTCTACGCGGCTGGTCAATTCCGTATCTTTTATACTTTGCGGCGGTTTGGCGGCCTATCTCGCGATTCAGGGTGAATTGACAGTGGGTCAGGTGGGCAGCTTGTTATTTTACGCGAATCAATTTTCCAAACCGATAAATCAGATTACGGAGATTGTTGCGCAAATTCAGGCGGCTTTGGCAGCTGCGGATAAAATTTTCGATTTGCTGAGTGAAGAGTCGACTGAGATAGAAGAGTCCGGGACGCCCGATTTGGTTTGCAAAGAGGGGAATATCGTTTTTTCGGATGTTTCCTTTTCTTATGTTCCGGATGAACCTTTAATCCGACATCTGAATATCTCGGTTCCTGCCCGTTCTAAGGTCGCCATTGTCGGTCCGACGGGTGCCGGTAAAACAACGCTGGTAAATCTGCTGATGCGCTTTTATGAGCCGAATCAAGGGCAGATCATCATTGACGGGCAGAATATTGCCGATGTAACGCGGAACAGTTTGCGCCGGGCTTTCGGGATGGTTTTGCAGGAGGTTTGGCTTTTCGAGGGCACAGTGTTTGAAAATCTGACTTTTGCCAATCCGAATCTGAGTTTGGCGGAGGTGAAGTCCGTTTGTAAGAAAATCAAAGCCCATTCTTTTATCCGGAGATTAGAGAATGGTTATGATACCGTGATCAGTGAACAGAGTAATCTCTCGGAAGGCCAAAAGCAGTTGCTGACGGTTGCCCGGGTCATGCTGCAAAATCCGCCGATGCTGATTCTTGATGAAGCGACTTCAGCGATTGATACGGTGACGGAGAAGCGGGTGCAGGAAGCCTTTGATCAGATGATGCAGGGCAGAACCAGCTTCATTATCGCTCATCGTCTTTCTACGGTACTTGACGCCGATATTATTCTGGTTATGCAGGACGGAGATATTGTCGAACAGGGCAATTTTGAAAGTTTGATGCGGTCAGATTCGCTTTTCCGCAAGCTATACAACAGCCAATTCGAGGGTCGGCAAATTTAGTTATGAAATCTGCCTGACAATTTTCTTGGTTAATATTTCATTGTTATTAATTCTTTAATTTTTGATCGAAAAAAGTATTCGCGGGATTATAATAAAAACAAAGTTAGCAAGTATTTATTCTGCTCTATTTATTCAATGTTATTTAGAAATAACCGTTGTTTTTATAGATATCATAGAAATAATTTTTGTTAGATTAAATATCTGACCGCTTCTTTCTAAATTTAGAGGAAAATCCGAATAGTCTACATTTTGTGGAGAAGCAAGCAACTATAAAACCTATTAAAGTAATAATGGAGAAGGAGAGAAGAAATGAAACAGATTAGAAAAGCAATAACATGGCTGCTATGCATGT
>CAYFVK010000007.1:31777-37979 GCA_964346695.1 uncultured Mageeibacillus sp.
AGGAGAGAAGAAATGAAACAGATTAGAAAAGCAATAACATGGCTGCTATGCATGTGTCGGTATATCTCTGCCGACGAAGACGGTATCTGCCTTAACCGCGGCTGATTTCGATGTTAATACAGCGTGGGAACTGCGTGATGATATTACGTCTGAACACACTGCCAAAGAAACGATAGATGGTGGATATCATGCATATAAAACGGCGTTTTCTAAGATTGGCGATATAGGTGTTACAGCTACATTTACGAAGACAGCAGGAAGACCGGATGGAGTATCCTACCTTTCGAATAACGGCTTCGATCAGTCAGTATACAAAGTAACGAAGGAAATGCTTTATGGGAAGCCGGATCCAGCATCCATTCCGGCACTTGGCATTGATGTTCAGCCGGGATCATCAATCAATGAATTTGCAGATTTGAATAAGGTAAATTTAAATGGTATTCCGAAGGAAGAAGGAACTTTGACTTTTACTTTCACTAAGGCAGTGACAGATCCTATTCTGGATTTGTCCGGACTTGGTGGGTTTACCCAGGCTGTTGAGAAATATATGTATGACAATGACGGTCCATTTTACGTAGCAAGAGCGTCATTTAACAGTACGGATTTAGAGCTCCTGGACAAAGGGATCATACCGCAACTTGTAGCCAAAAATTTAAATTTAACAATTGAAGGCAAGACCGTCAAAGTTATCAATAGAAATACTCATACCAGAGCAAGCGTTGATCTTCCTGACGGATACGCTATTCATATGTATGGTTTAAGAAGTCCAAAACTTGAGCCTGCAGGATGCGGGAGTGTTATGTTAAAGGGAACTTTTAAGCAGGTCAGTTTCAAACTTTATCATGTGGCAACTCCATATTCCGCGTTCCCCGAGAATGAATATGGTACGTCTGATCTTTACTTTTGGAATAGTGGTGCTATGTCAAGTACATCACGGAAGACGGAAAAGTACTGGAAGCCGAGAGCGTAGTGAAGAAAAACGCCATGGCAGGTGAAGCATATAAGACCGAGAAGAAGGCATTTAAAGGCTATGAGTTCGTCAAGCTGGCAGAGAATTCCGCGGCGGAGAATGGTACGGTAGAGGCAGGTAAAGATCTGCATATAACTTATGTTTACAAGCCTGTTCAACCGAATCCGACTAAAACGGGACAACAAAACACTCCTCCCAAAACCGGTGAGAACTTTAATTCTTTCTACTATGTAGCTTTACTGCTTACAACGGGTATATTACTCACGCTCTTGAAAGTAAAATTAAGAAAAAGTGAGAAAAAACTTTAAGATCTTAAAAGATTTTTCTTGCGGGAAATAAACATATTTTTTCCGATCAAGGCATCTGCCGCAATGTGGTGGGTGCCTTTTCCTATTCAACTGTCTGCTTGTTTAACTTTAGCCTAACGATTATAATTTCTCTACAATAAGCCGAATGATTATAGATTTTGGATAAATATTTTTTATTGTCCTGACTAAACTCCGGTATTATCCGTTGGTGTTGGGGGCGTGATGGCTTTTGTGCTTTCCGGGGCAGGAGGAAAATATGGCCGTAAGAAAGAATAATACTTCTAAAAAGGAAGTCGACAAAATTAAAAAAATGATCTCGTTTGTTTTGGTGATTGCTCTTGTGGTCGGTGGCGTCTATGCATATCGAGCTGTGAAAAGATATATTAACAGGCCGGTAGTTCATCTGGTTCAGGCTGAACCTGCGTCTTTTAACCGAATTCTTAATCTCAACGCACAAGTTGAGTCACAAAACAGTCAGATAATTTCTTCAAATTATGGACTCACCGTTCAGAAAATTTTTGTCGAAGAGGGAGAGTTTGTCAGCAAAGGTCAAGTTCTCTATAGTTATAGTCGCAGCTCTGCCAATAATCAGTTGCGAAAAGTCAACGATGATCTTGCTGAATTAGATCAAGCGGAAGAGGAGCGCAAGGAACGCTATGAACAGGTTTTTAATGAGATGGCAGGTATTTTGTCTCAACAATTAGGAATCGGTTTACAGGCAGGAACTTCGCTTTTGGCAAGCAGTTTGGCGAATTTTGATTTGAGTGCGCAGCTGCAAGGTATCTTATCTCAAAGTTTAGACGGATTAGGATTGGATAAAGAGATCATTACTACAACGCTTAATGCTCTAAATCAGGCTTTGAATACAGGTGAAGCTGCTATGGCGGAAATGGAAGCTCTGTTTCAGGGGATTAACGATTCGGGACTTACCGATTTAGTGACCACCAATCTCTATCAGCTCCAGCTTCAGGCACAAGCTCTTTATGATCAGATTCAATCCATTTTGGATACGGCGAATAATATACTTGAGAATAGCAGCGATTTGTCCGATGAGATCACAAATCAAATCAGAGAAATTATCGATAGAGCAGAGCGGCTGCGGCAGAGATTGGAAGACTTTATTGGGGCTATTAAAGATTCACTGAAAAAAATTCATGACTCGAATAATTCCTATCCAACAAGTCCTTCTCAACCGTCCGATGAGACTGATCAGACGAACTCTTCTGAAGCGACGACCGGTATCGATGTTTCCGAACCTGCCTCGTCTGTGACCGGCACAGATGCTTCGGAACCGACATCGCCTGCGTCCGGGACTAATGTTTCCGAACCGACATCCGGAACAGAAACTTCGGAATTGGCAACGGAACCCGCTGCTTCTGAATTACCTGTTATGCCGGAGGCATCTGCGGATCAGAATGGCATCGCTGCTCCCGTGTCAAGTTTAGATCAACTACCTGATCTTTTTCATATTCTGCCCGCAAGACCGGTACTTGCTGAACCGATCGAAAGCGGTTCTGACGCGGAGAATAAATCTCAGAATGATCTATCCCTGCTGCTTGCTTTACTACAGATGGACCAAAGCAGAAGTCAATCACAGCGGGATCAATTGAAAGCCGATCAGGCCGGATTGGAGACTTTGCTCAAAGAAAACGATTTGACAGTGAGGGCGAATATGGATGGGCTTGTTGCCAGCCTTAAAGTTAAGGAGGGTGAGGCTTTGCCAAAAAATGAAAGGGAAGCACTGATCCTTGATGGCGATCATTTAATTGCGACTTGCTGGGTGGGTAAACAGGACGCGAATCATCTGGAAGAAGGTCAAAAGGTTGTTTATAACGATGGCGAGTTGGATCTTCACGGTGAGATCGTTTATAAGGCCGCGATTGCTGTCAAAGAACCGTCTGCACTTGACAGTTTGGGAGCATTGGGATCACAACTTGGTCTTGATCAAGCGACAGATATTCTTGGTACAAACATTGGCGGAAATTCAACAAAAGTCGAAATCCGCATGAGTATTGAGGGACCGGATCTGCATCTTCTGACGATCGGCTTTGATATTAACAGTGAAGTCGAAATTGATAAGGTAGAAAATGTTCTTTCCATTCCACTTGAGGCACTGGTTCAGGAACGCGACAAATATTATGTTTTCTATGTTGATGAACAAAGTATGCTGCGAAAAAAGGAAATTAAGCTGGGCATGGTGGGAGCAAAACGCGCCGAGGTAAAATCAGGGCTTGTACAAAATGAATCTATCGTGATAAATGCGACGCCCGATTTAGAGACCGGCAGGAAAGTAAAAATTGCCAATGAAGATAAATAATGAGCAGATCACAGATTTAACCGATAATTCTCTGCTAAGCGACGAACGGGATCCGCTTATCATGCTTGATGGCGTCGGTAAAATTTATCAGACAGGTTCGGTCACTTATCGGGCTCTGAACGATGTCAGTCTGGAAATTTATCCCGGTGAATATGTGGCGATTATCGGGCCTTCAGGTTCCGGTAAATCAACCTGCATGAATATTATCGGACTTCTGGATGATTTTGACGAGGGTGTTTATCTGCTTCAAGGTGAAGATGTTTCTGACCTCAGTGAAGAAGAAAAAGCACATTATCGTAATCGTTTTATCGGATTTGTTTTTCAGTCATTTAATCTCTTAGCGGATTTGAGTCTTTTAGATAATGTGGCTCTGCCTCTTCTTTATGCCGATGTACCTGAAGCTGAACGCAGGGAGAGAGCGAGAGATATCTTGGAAAAGGTCGGTTTAAGCCCGTATCTTGAACATAAGCCGACAGAACTTTCCGGCGGGCAAAAACAGCGAGGAGCTATTGCCCGCGCGCTGATTAATAATCCTCCGCTTATTCTGGCAGATGAGCCTACAGGAAACCTGGATTCTCACGCCGCGGAAGAAATTTTACAGCTTTTTGATGATTTAGTAGCCGAGGGGCATACCATTGTTCTAATAACCCATGACAGCAAAGCTTCCAGGAGAGCGGTGCGCTCATTGCGGCTGCTTGACGGTCATATTCTGGATGATCGCGGTATTAATGAAGATAATTCAGGGAAGATTTTCACGAAGTAGGAGAGCGCGATGAATAAACTCAAACAAGATTTTCATCTGGCTTTTATAGCGCTGAAATCCAATCTGACACGCAGCTTGCTCACCATGTTGGGCATTGTCGTCGGTATTGCTGCCGTGATCGCGCTGGTCGCTGTCGGCATGGGGGTTCAGGAAACGATTCTGGGAAATTTTGAGAAAATCGGAGCTTCGACGGTGGTTATCATGCCCAAAATCAATCTTCTTGACGATAGCCAAAGTATAACGTTTAACGATATACAGGCGATTCGCGATCAGGTGCCCATGGCGAAGTATGTAGCGCCACTGAGTCGACATAGAGGATCGGTCCGAACACATGAAAGCGATTTTTTCCCTCTCTATATATACGGGATGGACAATGATGGTTTTAATCTGCTCAGTCCCGATATGATTTATGGCCGCAGCCTTACTCCGATCGATTATCAGGATGGTTTGCCCAATTGCCTGATCGATGAATATAATGCGACAGTGCTCTACGGTGATCCGTCTATGGCGGTTGATCAGGAAATTGAGGTTGTTCTCTCGAGCGGTTTAACAGCGCGGCTTAATATTGTCGGGGTGGGAACTTTTGACAGCCTGAATCTGATTACCAATATGGCTCAGGACTTAGGTTCTCAGGAAAAAGATCAATCCATTGTCAGCCTTTTTATTCCGATGACCGGTTTGGCCCGGCTTTCCGGCTCTGAAGAAAACGCGCAGGTTTTATTTGTTATGGCGCAAGAACCCGGTCAGGCTGAAAGTGCCGGTAATCTTGCTCTGCAAATTTTGGAGCGCCGTCACAATACGGAGGGTCAAGATAAATATCAAGTGCAGAATATGGCAGGCATAGTCGATCAATTAAGTTCATCGCTCACCCTGATCTCGACACTTGTTTCTGTGGTGGCTTCTATTTCTTTACTGGTTGCCGGCATCGGTGTCATGAATGTGATGCTGGTCAATGTCACTGAGCGCACGCGGGAAATCGGGATTCGCAAGGCCTTGGGAGCGACTCCCCGCGATATAGCCAGACAATTTCTAAGTGAAGCGATTATTCTGACCAGTTCGGGAGGTGTCTTCGGTATCGTAAGCGGATTGTTGCTGGCAAAAATTCTGGCGTCGTATATGAATATCAGCCCTAAATTTAATTTAGGCTGGTCGATCGCTGCACTCGTTTTCTCCGCTGCGATCGGCTTGATTTTTGGCTTGGCTCCGGCTAAAAGGGCAGCGGACATGCATCCGATAGATGCTCTGCGCTATGAATAACATAGCTGATTTATCATTCAAAGAAAGTTCTCAAGTATGTTACTATTTTTCAATAGATAGAACGATCGTTTCAATCAAGACAGGTGCAGATTTTTCCAAACATGTATGAAATGAATGAATAAAAACAATATTCCTGAACCGGTCAAAATCCGATTATGACGCCAGATCCCGATACATGCGTAATATAGGGGAGGCATCATGACAAGAAAAAGCATCATTACGGCAATTGACTGATGTCCGCTAAAATACAAAATCCAGCCTGCATAGTAGAGCAATAGAGCTGCGACAGCGGCAATGAAACCGATTTTGTCAGGTCCCGACCCGAGAGAGAACAGTTCGGCGTCTTTTTGAACGAGGAATATTGTCAGCAAAACACAGCCGATGCCGATAATTTTCTCACAAATATTCAATATTACTGAAGATTCCCGCATGTTCATGATCGGATTCGATTCCATCCGAAACAGCGGCATGACGAGATATGGTAATTCCTGCAATACGAAAAGAAGCAGACCCACAATCCAGAATCCTAAATACTGATTGTCCGATAATCTGAACCATTTAACCATAGCATCTTCTCCTTGAAAATC
>CAYFVK010000007.1:38079-49625 GCA_964346695.1 uncultured Mageeibacillus sp.
TGTCCGATAATCTGAACCATTTAACCATAGCATCTTCTCCTTGAAAATCCGGTTTATTTGTTAGCAAGATATCATAAACAGATCGATCGTTCTATCATGATTCTGAAATCAGAAAAAACAAACCGCCGGCTTAGCCGGCGGCACTGATTCAGCTATAAATCATCTTAATGGAAATAGAGGTGATTATTTTTGATTCGGCTTATAGGTTTCTCTTAGAGAAACGGTACGGTTGAATACCGGTTTTTCTGAAGTGGAGTCTTTACTGTCTTGAATAAAGTAACCCTGACGCAAGAACTGGAAGGACTGATCCTTATTTTCCGGCAATAATAGCCATGGTTCCAACTTGGCATTATCGATCACACGCAGGGAATCCGGATTGATCAAATCGCGGTAATCCGAATCTGAGCCGTCGGGATCCGCTACGCTGAATAAATTTTCATAAACACGAATTTCCGCCTCGACGGCGTCCTCGCAGCTTACCCAATGGATCGTTCCCCGAATTTTTCTACCGTCAGCCGCCTTGCCGCCCTGACTGGCAGGATCATATTCAGCAGTAACAGCGATGATATTGCCGTTTTCATCTTCCTGATGCCCGGTACATTTGACAATATAAGCACCACGCAGGCGCACTTCATTTCCGGCGTATAAACGATGATATTTTTTCGGCGGATCGACTGCGTAGTCATTTCTTTCAATCCAAACCTCTTTCGAGAATTTCATCGTATGTGAGCCCAGTTCCGGTTTATAGGGGAAATTTTCTACTTCCATATCCTCGGTTTTTTCATCCGGGTAATTGGTGATAATCAACTTGATCGGGTCGAGCACGGCAGAAGCTCTGAGCGCGTGTTCGTTCAAATCTTCACGCAGACAGAACTCCAAAAAGTCATGGCTGACGACCGAATCTACTTTTGAAATACCGATTCTTTCGCAGAAATTACGAATGGATTGCGGCGTATAGCCCCTGCGGCGCAGCCCGCAAATGGTCGGCATGCGCGGATCATCCCAGCCGTCAACGATTTTCTCCTCGACCAATGTGCGAAGTTTACGTTTGCTCATCACGGTATGCTCAATATTCAGACGAGCGAACTCAATCTGACGCGGCTTATGGGGCACGGAGCAATGTTCAATGAACCAGTCGTACAAAGGACGATGATCCTCAAATTCGAGAGAGCAGAGCGAATGGGTGATACCCTCTAAAGCATCTTCCAGAGGATGTGCGAAGTCATACATCGGATAAATGCACCATTCGGTACCGGTGCGGTGATGTGCTTCGTGCGCGATGCGATAGATTACCGGATCTCGCATATTGATATTTCCGGAATTCATATCGATTTTAGCGCGTAGCGTCATCTGCCCGGTGGCAAATTCACCGTCCCGCATTCTCCGGAAAAGATCCAGATTTTCGTCCACGGGACGATCCCGATAAGGGCTGTTTTGTCCGGGCTCTGTCAGGGTTCCGCGTGTTTCTCTGATTTGTTCTGCCGATAATTCGCAGACATAGGCGAGACCCTTCTCAATCAGCTCTACAGCAAATTCGTACATTTTTTCAAAATAGGAGGAGGCATAATAAAAGCGATCTCCCCAATCATAACCCAGCCAATGGACGTCATCTTTGATCGCTTCGACATACTCTACGTCTTCGCGGGTCGGATTCGTATCATCCATGCGCAGATTGCAGAGACCGCCATATTTTGCCGCGGTTCCGAAGTCGATATAGATGGCCTTGGCGTGACCGATATGCAAATAGCCGTTCGGTTCGGGCGGGAAACGGGTATGAACGGTTTGTCCCTCATATTGACCGCCTTCCGCCAGATCCTGATCGATAAAGTCATGGATAAAATTGTCCGGCATTTCGTTCGCGTGTTCTAATTCGGATTGTTTATAATTCATTTCTCTTTACCTCACGTTCATTTTGTATAAGCAATGAGCAGGTTCTACTCTTCAGCCTACGATTTATACGGGGTTTTCCGCATTATAGGCAGCCAGTTCGGCGATTACGGAATTTATTCTCTGAAGTGATTCCTCTTTGCCCAAAAGCAGCAACAATTCAATCGAGCCGCCCGGCGTGACCTGTTTGCCGGATAAGGCAATGCGCACCGGATTCATAATCGCTCCGGTCTTCAGTTCAAGCTCCTGACATAAATTCATCAGAAAATCATGCAGGACGGATTCTTCAAAGGCGAGTTCCGGCAGCTTCTCCGCCACGATTCGCAACACTTTTTCGGCAATTTGCGGATCGAGTTTGCTGCGCTTGTGAAAATACATTTGCACGTCGAATTCTCCCGGTTCTTTGACAAAATCCAACATTTGCGGAAGGTCGGATCTCTTTGCTATTCTGCTTTGCAGCATCCCGCCGATCAGAGCGGCATCGTAAGACGCGCCGTCATAGAAGCGATCAAGTTCCGGTTTCAGCCATTCCTGAAAATCCTCTGCGGACATTGCCCGAATATATTGTTCATTGTACCAGGCGAGCTTATTGTAATCGAAAACGGCGGGCGATTTGCTGATGCCGGAAATGCTGAAAGCGTCTATTAATTCTTGGAGACTTAAGATTTCCCGTTCATCTTTGCTCGGCGCCCAGCCTAAGAAGGCGATGTAGTTGATAATCGCTTCTGTCAGATAACCTTCGTTTAATAATGCTTCAAATGTTGTGGCGCCATGGCGTTTCGAGAGTTTGACACCGTCCTCGCCCAAGATCAGCGGGAGATGCACGTATTTGGGGATTTCCCAGCCGAACGCTTCGTATAATAAATTGTATTTGGGCGTTGAGGATAAATATTCTGAGCCGCGCACGACATGTGTAATTTCCATCTCATGATCATCGATGACATTGGCAAAATTATAAGTGGGATAACCGTCTGATTTGATAAGAATCTGATCCTCCAGTTCTTTATTTTCGACGGTGATATCCCCGAAAATTTCATCATGGAAGGTCGTCGTTCCGGTCAGCGGCATTTTTTGGCGGATGACGTAGGGGAGACCGGCGTCCAGATTGCTCTGAATTTCGGCAGCACTTAGATCACGACAATGCCGATCATAACCCGAGAAATCATCGTTTGTCTGTTCATGCAAGGAATCCAGACGTTCTTTGGAGCAGAAACAATAATAGGCCTTGTCTTGCTTGATCAACTGTTTGGCATAAGGCAGATAGCGGTCAAGGCGTTCGCTTTGCACATAGGGAGCGTGAGGACCGCCGATATCGGGACCTTCATCATACTGCAGATGTACGGTCTGAAGTGTTTGATAAATACGCTCGACGGCACTTTCAACCAGACGCTCCTGATCCGTATCCTCGATTCGCAAAATAAAATCGCCGCCCTGACTTTTTGCAACCAAATATTCATAAAGAGCTGATCTGAGATTTCCGACATGCATAAACCCGGTCGGACTCGGGGCAAATCTTGTTCTGACTTTCTGACTCATATGGCCTCCACTTATCTATCTTTCTTTAACGTTCTTAGAGGATTTTCTTCATCAATATTCTATTTCTTTCAATCTTTCTTTCAAACGCTTCACAAACATTTATTTTAGCATATTTTAGGTTCGGTTGGCTTGGTTCTGCAGCTAACCCGGATTCTTTTGCGAATGTTCCGCTCAGGCTATCTTTTCTCAATCCGATCCTGCAATTTTTTCTGCAATTCAATCAGATCATTTAATTTTTTCTGTTTTCGCAATGCTCTGACGGTCACGAAAATGCGGAAGAGCAAGACCGCTATGAGCAGCACAGACAAAGCGATAATCAAATATCCCAAGTCGGGATTTTGCTGAATCGACTGAACAATTCTGGAAAAATAGGTATTTTCATACAAAATTGCCTTGTCCGACCCTACCTCGGCTTCAACTTGACTTCCGTCGGCCAGGGTGAAAATAACTTTTCCCACCACAACGCCTCTTGCCAAAGGTCTTTTATGCGGCCCGCCGGAGATGTAACTGACTGAAGGCTTCAGAAAATCACGATTGACCGGTTTGATATATTTTATCGATTTCAGAAAAATCAGATGAATAGTATCGCCCTCAACGGTTGTGTCTGTGCCGGGATAACTCTGACCTTCCGTGACGAGGTTGTCGACCAGATAGTAACCCGCCAGATCATCGATCAGTTCGATGATTTCGGCAGAAAAATTCGACTGAGAATATTCGCTCATCAAAATCAAATATTCATTTTGATCGATTTTTCCGCTGACAAAACTGAACGACATGCCGTCGTATTTCAGATTCCAGGCTGCGTCGATTCCTTTATCGTTTCTGTAGAAAATCCGGTCAAAGGGATGGCTGATCGTGATCATTGTTCCATCCGGCAAACGGGTAAATACTTCACGCTCCTTGAAAAAACCGGATAGCGTCGGATTTTTCTGAATGACGCGAATCAGTTTCGCCAAATCCTGCAAGGTGCTTTTTTGCACCAGATACTGATAGTCTGTTGTCAGATCGAAATAAATACTCCAGTGCTTCTGATCCTTTAATTCGACTTTTCCTGTAATGTTGCTGAAGCCGGTTTCGCTGAGCTCCAGCTCCCTGGCACGCTGATTCATTAAGAAAACGGCTTCATTCACATTGCCGGAGAGCTTTTCGGCTAAAGCGACTGCGGCGACCTCGGAATGTTCGAATAAATGAGCGAGCAGCAAATTGGCGATTGAGTAAGCGGTATTTTTTTTGAAACGCAAGGCCGGAGTTTTGGCGGTATCAGCATGCGACAGGGCATTGTCGCTCAAGTAGATCTCTTCTTCAAGGTTCAGCTTTTCGGCGACCAAGAGGGCGAGCATCAAGTGATTCGCAGCGGGCAGGGCTGTCGGTGTGCCTGCCTGCTGCGCAAAGAGAATTTTATCAAATTGCGTGTTTAAGGCGAATACATTGCTGACCGCGACTTCAGGCGTAAAATCATCGGACAATAGAAGCGGATCGAATTCTGCCCGGGCGCTGTTTGCCGGAATGGTGAGCAAGATAAAAAAGAGCAGCAACAATGCTGTATATCGCTTGAACATTGAGTTGTCTGAAGGCTTTTTTCTCATCTTAAAAACCTGCAAGGGATACGTTTTGTGAGCTCTGAGGCAAGCTATATTCTAACAGAAAACCGGTTGCAGGTCGAATATAAAAAGGTTAAAATGAAGCCATGGAAAAGCTCAAAAAGTCAAGTTTATATATTTTTTTGTTACTCATTTTATCCGCTTTTTTCATCTTGACAGCATGTTCCGGAGAGAGCGGCGCGGAGGATGATTTGCCGGCACGTTACGGTTCCGCGGGCCGGACAGAGGCTATTGAATTTGCCGAAAAATTTCCGGAGCGTTTCGCAGGCTCGGAGCAGGAGAAAGCCGCCTCAGCCTGGCTGATGGAAAAACTGCAGAGCCTCGGTTATGAGCCTCAAATTCAAGAGTTCACGGCAACGGATGCCAAGGGGAACGCCGTTTCATCGCAAAATGTGGTATTGCAAATTGAGGGCAGCGGCTTTAGTAAACTTGATGCAGCTGAAACGACAGACAAAGAATCCCGTGTGATAGTCAAACAGAACGGTTCGGAAAATTCATCAGACTCTGACAATCAAGAGCCTGAGGATATCAATCAAAAGTTCTTAATCATCGGGGCACATTATGACACGCCGAAAAAAACGATTCATATCAATCAGAAAGGAACTGACGGGGGCGACGGCATACATAACAACGCGGCAGCAGTTGCTTCCCTTCTGACATTGATCAAAGAAATGCGGAAGAATCCGCCGGGATACACGGTAAGAATCGTCTTTTTCGGTGCTTCAGAAGCTGGTCAAGCCGGATCCGAAGCATACCTTAAAAGTCTTTCCGATCAGGAAAAATCGAATATTGACGCGATGTATAATCTGGAGCGGATTTACGCCGGAGACAAGGTCTATGCACATGCCGGCACGAATTCCCTTTTATCCGGAAATCAAAAATCATATCTTATGCGCAAAAAATTATATGAATTAACAGATGTCTATTATAATAATTTATTATTGACCAATAACAATTTTGCCCTTTTTACCAATCAAAACACCTTCTTTGTGAAATCTCCTGTTAACGGGGAACTGGCGATGTTCCGGGAATGGACGACGACTCGCGGGGATCATTCACCGTTTGACGAAGCGGGCATACCGGTTGTTTTCATTGAATCCTATGAATATGATGTGGCAACTTACGAGGAACTCGGCAAAGAAACGACGGATCCGAATTTTACGATCTCCGACGGAATGATCGACAGAACGAATTTGGATTCTTCGGAGGTTCTCAACACATATTTTGAAGCTGCTGAATTGGAGCAGGATGAGTTGATTTTCGGCAGTGAAGAAAATTCGGATCAGGACGACAAAGGTTCTTCAATCAAAGATGAGCAGGGCAATATTTATCTTGATGATTTGCGGGAGAACAAGAACATCGATCGTCTTGAACGCAGAATTAATAATGTCGCTTTTTTGCTGCTCAATGCCTCCCAATATGCCGGAAGCGAATATGAAATGAAGTAAAATTGCTCTGTAATTTAGCGTTGATAATATACTGTTACATATGTTCTGATAAATCTGAAAAAACCGAATAAAATAATAAATATAGGGAAAGAGAGGTGAAGCCTGTGAATGATTTGCTCAGTTATGTAGATTGGCTGTTCTGGTTGATTGCCATCATCGTTTTTCTTGTTATGGAAGTAGCGACGATAAACCTGATATCTATCTGGTTTGCGATCGGCAGCCTTGTTGCCTTAATCGCCTCCTTGTTCGGCGTAAACCCGTACATTCAAATTGTCCTGTTTATCGTAGTTTCGCTGATATCCATTATCATCTTTCTGGTCTTTATCAAGCCGAAGTGGAATCGGAAGATTAAACTTTCGGAGAAAACCAACGCGGATCGTATTTTGCAGCAGGAGGCGGTCGTGATCCAAAGGATTAATCCGCTGGCAAACACAGGTCAGATCAGAGTTAAAGGACAAATTTGGAGTGCCAGCACGAAAAATGATCAGGTGATAGAAACCGATACCCTCGTTCGAGTTGTGGAAATTAAGGGTGTCAAGGCCATCGTTGAGCCTCTGACATAGCTTATCAAATCATTGCGATGATGCGGAATTTTTTCATCATCAGCATTACAGAGAAAGGAAAACAGATGTTAAATTATCCTATTTTATTATTAAATTTTCAGCGCATTCAAACCATTATTGTGGTCGCCATTTTGGCGCTCCTGGCTTTGATTATTATCGTTCGTAATGTGATTATCGTTCCCCAGGCTCATGTCTATATTTTAGAGCGTTTGGGGGCTTTTAAGTCCGCCTGGTCGACCGGTCTGCATTTCAAAGTTCCGTTCGTGGATAAAGTATCGAAACGGATTTCCTTAAAAGAGAAAGTTGCTGATTTCGCGCCGCAATTTGTCATTACGAAAGATAATGTAACCATGCAGATTGATACCGTACTCTTTTATCAGGTCGTCGATCCGGTTCTTTTTACTTACGGCATTGAAAATCCGATCAACGCGATCGATAATCTTTCCGCCACCACCTTGCGTAATATCATCGGTGATTTGGAACTCGATGAAACTTTAACTTCGAGAGATACGATCAATCAGCAAATGCGCATACAGCTTGACGAGGCAACTGACCCCTGGGGAATCAAAGTGAATCGTGTTGAATTGAAGAACATCATTCCGCCGCAGGATATTCAGACAGCGATGGAACGTCAGATGAAGGCAGAGCGTGAAAAACGCGAGAACATCCTGATCGCGGAAGGTAAGAAAGCATCTCAGATCCGGATCGCCGAAGGTGAAAAAGAAGCCGCTATTCTTCGAGCCGACGCCAAACGCGAACAGGCGATTCGTGAAGCGGACGGTCAGGCGCAGGCGATCATCAAGATTCAGCAGGCAAGAGCGGAAGGTTTGGCTTTGATTAAAGCGGTCGAAGCGGATCAGGCGGTTATTACGCTGCGCGGCTTGGAAGCGATGGAAAAAATTGCCGACGGCAAGGCGACCAAAATTATTATCCCGTCAGAATTGCAGGCGCTTGTCACCGCCGGTTTAACGCTCAAAGAAACCATGAATTTAGATAAATTGGAAACACAGACGGAAGGTTCCGAAAAAGCCGCTCAGGCAAGCGGAACGGCCGCTCATACGGATCCGAGGATGGGTCTGTAATTGCGATGTCCCCGATTTAGACGTCTGTCATTATATATAAACCTGTTGATTTTGCCGGGATGCTGTTTTAGGAGCTTCCCGGCTGTTTCACAATCCGATCCGGAAAACCCGGTTCAAGTGAGGGGGCGGTATGCTGCAAGGAATTTGTATTAATCATTACGCGCTGCTCAATAATTTTCAAATTGGACTGAAGCTCGAGCAGCTGCGCCGGATCAAAATCCGTTCCGAGCTGGAACAATATCCGTATTTGCGCCCGCTGAATGTGTTGATCGGCCTAAATGCCAGCGGCAAGTCTTCCTTCTTCGAGGCTTTGCAGTTTGCGGCGACCAGCCTTGCCGAAGACGTTCAGTCCGCTGCCAATAAATCAAAGCAGGGGAGCTATACGGATCTTATTTTTGAGCGAAACCCCGAGGAGCATGAAATCGAATTTGACTTCCTCTTCGCCCGCGATCGGAATATCTGGATCCGCTATTATCTCAGGATAGCGGCTGATCAGCATCGCCGGCCGTTTCTTAAAGAGGAAACGGTTGAACGCTATGAACTGAAAAACAGCGCGATCAGCGGCAGTACATTATTGCAGATGCGGGAGGGACGAGGAAAAATTTTCTTAAATAATGAAACGCGTCTTTTCAATCTGACAGAAAAGAAAATTTCAGCGGTCAATATTTTAGGACATCAGGAATCTTATCCGGAATTTGTCTGGCTTTATAATCAAATTATTCGCAGTTATTTTGCTGATTTCCAAAAAATCCCAAGGAACATACGGAGCAGTCATACCGGCGGGCATAAGCATTTGAACAGGGTTTTCAGCAATATTGAAAATGTTCTTTATTATTTGCGGACAACTCGGCCGGAGGAATATCGGGCCTTGGAAAACCGGCTTAATCATGCCCTGAAAAGCCATAATAAAATCAACTTGCAGAATTTGGATCGTTTGGATAATGAGGGGCAGATCAAGCTCTTAATCTGTTATTTAATTCTAAGTGATCCGCGCCCTGTGATCGCCTTCGATAATCCTGATCTCGGGTTGTATTATGATATGGCGGAATCGCTGGTATCGGAGTTTCGGGATTATGTTATACGAAATCCGAATTCGCAGATTTTCCTGGCGACGCATAATTTGAATATGCTCGACGGATTTGCCCCGGAAGAAGTTTGGTCATTCGATCGATCCGTTAATGCTGCCGGAGAAGATGCAATCAAAACACGATTCATCGGCGCTGATCCGATCGTTCAGGCGATGTACCGGGAAGGAGTCGGCCTCGGGTCTCTTTGGTATAGCGGTTATCTGGATGAATAGGGTGCTCTGATGATCATAGAGGTTTTATGTGAAGATAAATCGTCGGTTCCGGTATTACAGTCATTGATTCCGCAGATTGCCGCCGGTTATCAGGAAATAATTGAAAAGATCCATATTTATCCGCATCGAGGCAAGGGCAAATGGCCGGAGAATTTGAAAGAAAGACCGAAGCCTTTCGCTTCCTCTTTGCTGGATGTTCTGCCTGCCAAGCTGAGAGCTTATGATCAGGTCTATCAGCGGCAGGAAATTCTTTTGGTCATTGTGCTGGACGCGGATGATCAGGATCAAAGTGAGATTTATCAAAATCTGGAATATATCATTCGCAGTGAAGCCGGCAATAAATTTTTTGTCATCGGAATTCCGGTCGAGGAAACCGAAGCATGGTTATTGGGCGATCCTGAGGCGGTTCTGGCTGCTTATCCCGCGGCGGATCAGAAGGTGCTTGAGGCTTATCCGCAAGACGCGGTTTGCCATACCTGGGAATTTCTGGCTCGCGCCGTCCTGCGTGATCGGGCGGAGCGGTTGATCAAAGCGGGCTATCCGGCGGTCGGGATTTATAAAAATCGTTGGGCGGAAGCGATCGCTCCGCATCTGCAAGCTGCCAGAAATCATTCCCCAAGTTTCCAAGACTATCGGGAACGGCTTCTAAAAGTGCTGTCTTGGATAAAAGAAGAGACGGCTGCCCTCTGAGTTTGTTTTGTGTCCTGTTGATCCGCGAATTATCCTGATTTTAGAAAGAAGAGTTGAATGTTCGATACAATAAGCCGGCGGCAAAGTTCTAATCCTAATAGTTCTAATCTTAATAATTCTGGTTTTAATAATGCTGATCTTACAAAATCAGAGCTTAAAAATCCTGATCTTGCTAATCCCAATCTGACAGATCCGATCAGTTCACTATACATTCATGTACCGTTTTGTACGAAAAAATGCAGCTATTGTGATTATTATTCCATCAGCAGTCAAGCCCCGGAATTTGATCTCTATTATCAGGGGCTGGTCAGGGAGCTCGAACAGACGCTTGCTTTTATCGAACAACATCATAATCGGCTCGTCAAATTGGAAACGCTCTATTTCGGTGGCGGCACCCCTTCTATTTTGCCGCCGTCTTTGGTTGTCAAAATTATTTCTTTAATCCGGGAGCGGATCGGTTTTTCGGACAATATAGAAATAACGATGGAGGTGAACCCGGAACCTGTCTGTCATGATACCGTCGTAAGCGGAATTGAACAGGGGGTTAATCGAATTTCACTCGGCTTTCAGGCGAGTCAGAATTCAATCTTAAAAACAATCGGCCGACTTCATACATTTGAGAATTTTTTAGAAACCTTAGCTTTGGTCAGAAGTCACGGTATTGAAAATGTCAGCGCCGATTTGATGTTCGGACTGCCGGGACAAAGCCTGGAGGACACGCTCGAGAGCGGTCAGACCTTGTTGCGGCTGGGGATTCCTCATATCAGCTTCTATTCTTTAATCCTTGAGGAAAGGACGCTTTTTTACAAACGCTATTTCAAGCATCCTGAACTTTTACCGGATGAAGATTTGGAAAGAGCTATGTATCGCAGTTTGATGGCACTTTTCAAGACTCATCAATATCGATATTATGAGCTATCCAGCATGGCAAGGTCGGGCTTCGCTTCACGGCATAATTCGGTTTATTGGACTACGCGGCCCTATTTAGGGATCGGACCTGCCGCACACAGCTATTTCAACGGCATGCGCAAGGGCAATGTACGTTCACTCAAGCGCTGGCTGGAGGATCCTTGGCAGTCGTCTGAAATCGAAACGATTGATTTTGAACTCGCGGTGAGGGAATATGCCATGCTCGCTTTCCGCACAGCGGAAGGTTATTCGGAAGAACGATTCAGACAGCGCTTCGCCATTCAAAGCCCTTTTGGCGCGGAACTTGAACGTTTGCTGGAACAAGGTTTAATTTGTTATGATATCGAAAATACGTCCTATGTGCTGACCGATCATGGCCTTGATTTCGCCAACTTGGTTTTCATGGAATTTCTCTGATGATTATTTCCGCTTGTTATTTCTGCGAGGTGTTTCTGCCGGTTATTTCCGCGGGTGTGCTAACTGTCACTTAAGCAAAACCGAAAAATTTGTCCACTTGCCGGTCAAAAATG
>CAYFVK010000008.1:0-46053 GCA_964346695.1 uncultured Mageeibacillus sp.
ACCTGGTCAATTTTAACGGTTTTGCACGATTCCGGTATAGGCGTACCTTAGTGTACTAACTATCAGCCGTGCACAATCGCAATTTTTGTCCACCAGCCGGTCAGAAATGACGGTTTTGCACGAATTCACGGCAGCAGTTTCCGCACGACTTTCATTCATTTGCGGAAGTAAAAGTGGAAGTAAAGCGGCTGTAAAGACGGCTGAAAAAAAGAGCGGAAAAATCATCTTTCCCGCCCCTCAAATTACTGCCAAAACAAATCTTGATGTGAACTATTTAACACGGCCATATCCATATAAATGGGGAGTCCAAGGACGCATGTCCGTGATATTAACATCTTCCGCGGCATGAATCATTTGATAATTTCCGATATAGATGGCGACATGATCAATTTCGAGACTTTGATCATAGGTGTTCGCAAAAAAGATTAAATCTCCGATTTCTAATTTATCGAAAGAAACCGGCTCGCAATAATTTTTATAAATATACTCGGCGGAGGTTCTGGGAAATTTTTTGACTCCCGAGTGATTGTAGACGTACCAAACATATCCCGAGCAATCAAAAGTATCAGGACCTTGCGTCGCGAAAACATATTCCTTGCCCAGATGCTTTTTTGCTTCCGTGATTATTATTTGTCCTTTCGCTGAAATGTTTTCACTCTGTTCTTTGTAGGTCAGCAGCGGGCAATAAACATAACCTCCAAAATAACTGTACGGAGCATCTTTGAGCGGCATAAATTGCCTTGTGACAGCCCAATTCCCTTTGTTCTCCGGGAAATATACATTAACCGGATTACCTTTTTTAATCCTGCCGATAATCTTTCCGTTCACGCTGTCACGTACGTTCAGATTATCTTTTGCGTATAACTGAATATTGGTCGGATATTTATTTAACGCGGCTATATGAACATAAGCGGTTTGCCCTTGATATTGAAATTTAAAGTAATCCCCTACATAGGTACCGCGAACATAAAACGGATATTCAAAACTGCTGATAATTTTCCCGTTCGGACTTTTCCTGATATTGTAGCCGGGCATTATATAAATGTTAAGAGGAATGCTGTCGGGAAGCAAAAGCGGCGCGTAAACGTAAAATTCCTGCCCCTGCTCCTGAAACCTGACCCAGTTTCCTTCGAGCACACCTTCAATTCGTACGCCTTTTTCCAGAGTACCGACAGAAAATCCATTGGGCAAGATTCTGACATTGAGCCCCGAAGAAGCGTACCCGACGATCGACGGTGAACTTGTCTGCAGAGCATTTTTGTGAACACAGGCTTTTTGTCCATTGTATTCGAAGTTGAACCAATCTCCGCTAAAGCTTCCCTGCGCGTAAATCGGATTTTTCAGGTTGGTAATCAGTTTCCCGTTAGGAGAGGTACGCAGATTAAAACCTTTTTTGACATATCTGCTGACCAAGACCGGATCTTTCTGCAAAAGAGGTGCATAAACATATCCTGACAAATTCTCAATGTTGGTAAATCGAACCCAATCACCCTCCAACCTGCCCCTGATTTGAGTTCCTCCGGGCAAAGAACCGATTATTTTACCCTCGGGTGACTGCCTGACATTGATCCTGTTTTTCACATAAGCCATATAATACGGCGACTCCATCTGAACCGCGACTTGATGCACATAGGCTGTCTGTCCTTGATAAGTAAAGCGGATCCAATTTTTCTGATTGACTCCTTCAATATATAGAGGCAATGTAGCGGTATCGATAATTTCTCCGTCCGGAGATCGGCGAATACGATATCCGGCTTTTATATAAGCCTTGAACGGAACGGGTTCATTCTGAAAAAAAGGAGCATAGGCATATGCTTCTTCTCCGATGTACTCAAACTGAATCCAGTTATCTTTTATCCCATGAGCCTCTATTTCAGCTCCGGCGGGCAAAGTGCCAACGATTGATCCATTCGGCGCATTTCGAACATTAACCGATTGTTTGGCATAGGAATATCGGAAAGAAGATCCGGCTATGGCATGAACCGGCTGAATAATGCTTGTTGACAGCACAATCATCAGTAAAACAAGAATGGCCAGAGTTTCTTTTAAGAGAATTTTCCTTTTCATTTCTTCACCCTCTCTTATTGACGCAGTATTCATGAGTATAAGTATTTCTTAATTCTAAGAGAATTTTCCTTTTCATTTCTTCACCCTCTCTTATTGACGCAGTATTCATGAG
The DNA here is from genome assembly GCA_964346695.1 of uncultured Mageeibacillus sp. Taxonomy (GTDB): domain Bacteria; phylum Bacillota; class Clostridia; order Saccharofermentanales; family DTU023; genus UBA5436. Next base: position 2,180 of record CAYFVK010000008.1, read on the forward strand.
TATAAGTATTTCTTAATTCTTCGCTAAAAATTCCGATATATTTTCAAAAAATCAGGTCCTGCAGGAACGCCGGAACCTGATTCAAAAGTCTTATCCTTTCATAAAAGCAAGGTACGCTCGATATGTATTATAAACATCAATCTTCGCCGTGATTTCAAAACAGGAGTGCATCGCGAACATCGCCACGCCGGAGTCGATCACATTCATGCCTGTCTTGGCGAAATATTTGGCGATGGTGCCGCCGCCGCCCCAATCCACTTTGCCTAATTCTGAAATTTGATACGGAACATCATTCTGTTCAAAGATTCGGAGCAGATAGGAAAGAAACTCTGCGTGGGCATCATTGGTCATGGCCTTGCCGCCGGAACCGGTGTATTTGTTAATCGCGATCCCCTTGCTGATATACGCCGAATTCAAAGGATCGCTGACTTCCTCATAACTCGGATCAAATGCATTGCAGACATCGGATGACAACAGATTGCTGTTCATGTAAAACTCTTCAATTTCCCGTCTACTCGGCTCTTTTCCTAAAATCAGCTCATGTAAACGATTCAGCTGATACCGGAATAAGGCGGATTGCGCTCCGGTATTGCCGTCACTGCCGATTTCTTCTTTATCCGCCAATAAAATAGCGACTGTTTTTTGTACATCTTCCATTTCCATCAGAGCACGCAAAGAGGTATACGCGCAGACCCGGTCGTCTTGTCCGTAAGCGCCGATAAAAGAGCGGTCAAATCCGACATCTCTCGCCATCTGTGCCGGCACAATTTCAATTTCAGCGCGGTTAAAGTCCGCTTCTTTAATGCCAAATTCCTGATTCAGGAAAGATAGAACAGCTAACTTAAACCGATCTTTCAAATCTTTTTCAGGATAAGGGATGCTGCCGATCAGCAAATTCATTTTTTCCGGATCAACCAGCTCGGCAACCGTTTTCTTGCGCAAATGTTTGTCCAGATGAGGTAATAAATCAGTAATCGTGAATACCGGATCCTGAGGATCATCACCGATATTCAATTCCACTTTTTCTCCGTTAGCCAGATAAATCACGCCGTGAATCGCTAAAGCTGTAGATAACCATTGGTACTTCTTGATTCCGCCGTAGTAATGGGTCTTGAAATATACCAGCTCGCGGTCTTCCAGCAGCGGATTCGGCTTCAGATCAAGGCGCGGCGAGTCGATATGGGAGCCGACAATTTGAAATCCCCGATTCGGTTTTTCTGAGCCGATAACAGCCGCGATGAGCGTTTTTTCATGCATTGTCAGATATACCTTGTCGCCTTTTTTCAGCTTCTTAAATTTAGAAATGTCCTCAAACCCCGCATTTTCTAATTGGCGAACCGCAAAACGCAGAAATCTTCTCTCCGTCTTGCCTTCGTTCAACGCCAATTTATAATCTTCGGCAAATGCGAAAATCTGATCCTTCTGATCCGCCTGCAAGTCCCAGCGATTTGCCTTTTCCATAAATAATTCTTTTTTTAAGTCTTCTCCTTTAACCTTCTTGGTCATAATTCTGCCTTTCTATACTCTAAATATTAATTATCGATTCACAATCAATTTTCCGAAATCTTTACGGTCAACGATTCCTGTAATCCCTCCGAATAATAAATCTGTCCGTCTTTTGTTAAAAACAGGGCGTAAACATCGTCCAGCTGATCAATCAGATCCATGCCGGATTTTCGTCCCAAAACAAAACAGGCCGTGCTCAAAGCATCTCCGGTCAGGCTGTCGGCGCTGATTATCGTAACAGAGAGCAAATCGTTGTCCACCGGCATGCCGGTTTCGGGATCCAGAATATGATGGTAAAAACGGCCGTTTTTTTCAAAATAACGCTCATAGATGCCCGACGTAACGACTGAATAATACGGTTCTTTTAATTCTATCGCAGCGAAATAGCCCTCGTCAAAGGGTTTTTGTATGCCGATGCTGAAACCCCGAGTTGCGTTCTTCCTGCCTATACATAGTACATTCCCGCCCAGATTCAGGATTGCCTGAGTCACGCCTTGTGAGACCAGATAATCTTTCATGCGATCCGCGATATAGCCTTTTGCCACCGCACCTAAATCGAGCGTTGCCCGCGGCTGAAGCAAACAAACCTCATGATCTGTTATTTTGATTTGCCGAAAATCCACGGACGGCAACAGCGCTGCTATTTGCTCTGCCGCCGGAACGATATTTTCTCCCGAATTGAAGTCCCACAGATTGCTCACGGAACCGATGCTGATATCCAGCGCTCCATCGCTCAATTCGCAATAAGCCAGCGCTTGCCGCAATAAATCCGCGGTATCGTCCGAGACTCTCAGGGATTTTTGCTGATTTAACCGGAAAATCTCACTGTCCTCAACGGTTTTGGAAAAAAGCTGTTCATAGTGCCGGCAAAGCTCGAATGCTTCTTCTAATATGAGACGGTCGGAATGATCATATAGCGTAATCGTACAATAGGTATTGAGCAGGAAAGCGCTGCCGCTGAGCTGATCACCCTCTTGTTGAATAATAAGCCTGGACTCCGCCTGATCAGCCGAATCTGTCCGTCTTCCAAAATCGCCCGCCTGATCGCTTGGGCTCCCCGCTTCCATACAGGCAGAGAACAGCGACAGGAGTGCAAGAAGCAGGATGAGTAGATTTGCTTTTTTCTTTTTGAGCATATTCATTAATTTTTGCTTTTCCCTATGATTATCCGATTTTTCTCAGAATCAGCATGAAGCTATCATAATATAGTTGCCTTTATAAGTAAATTTTCTTCGTTCTCCCTGCCGGGCGAGGGATAAAAGAGGTAGCAAAACAAATCGACATTTCTAAGGCTGTCCTAATCCTGTACAATATTTATCAGGGTAAACAACTGTTCCGGATTACTATCATGTAAGAAAGGATTTCAGTATAACCTCTATTTTGCAAAGCGGTGAATTCTCATGAAGTTATTGAAGCGGAATGATTTAATCTTGATAATAGCTTTAATCCTCATATCGGCTCTGCTCTGGATGTTTTTCCGTTCAGGGAAACAAGCAGGCGGAAATGTTTCCGTTATCATCGACGGTCAGAAAAAATATTCTTTTGACCTGCGGGATAACAAACGAGAGGAAATCAGACAGGGCGATCAGATAAACGTACTGAGAATTGAAAACGGTCAGGTCTGGATCGAAAGTGCGAATTGTGCCAATCAGTTATGCGTGCGTCATGCCAGGATTCAATCCGCCGGCGATACGATTGTCTGTCTGCCGCATCGGTTGATTGTAAAGATTGAGGGCGGCGAAACGGAAGTCGACTCAATCAGCCATTAATGATTTTAGATCAAACAGCCGTTGATTTTAAAGATTCAGCTTGATTCTCTTAATCAAGACAGCGGAGATCAGGCCGATCAGCATACCGGCTATAATCCCGGCAATGATCAAAACGGGCAGATAATACAAAAGTCCCGGTGTACGTATAACCAATGCGGCTACCGCTATCTGTCCGATATTATGAGCGACTCCGCCCGTGACGCTGACTCCGGCTACAGAGAAAATACCGCTACGGCGGCAGAGATACATCAGCAAAATACTGAACAGAGCACCGCTGAAGCTGAATAAAAAAGAGTAGAAGCTTTGAAAAATCATGGCAATTAAAAAGACGCGAACCGCCGAAACGATGACTGCATCAGATAACTTACCCTTGTACATCGTAAAGATAACCGGAATATTCGCCAAGCCGAGCTTCATTCCCGGAGCGATGAACATTTGAGGCAAAAATGATTCCAGATAACTCAAGACCATCGAGATCGCAATCAACATCGCCAGAATTGTCATCTTTCGGGTATTCATGCGCAGCTTTCTCTCAGGAACGATTCGACGAATTTAGCGAATCCAAAAACTCCAGCCATTTTTTTATTTTCGCCTCATAACCCATCTCTGTCGGCCTGTAATAAACCTGATCTTTGATTTTATCCGGCAAAAACTGCATCGGCGCATAATGATAGGGAAAATCATGGGCGTATTTATAACCGACGGAATAACCTAAATCCTCCATTTTTTCGACCGGAGCATTGCGCAGATAAAATGGTATTTCTCCGGTTCTCTTATTTTTCACATCGGACAGGGCGCGGTCAATACCCAGATAAGCTGCGTTCGATTTGGGTGAAGCAGCAACAGCGACAGTCGCTTCCGCTAAAATAATTCTTGCTTCCGGCATGCCGATCATCTTGATCGCCTGATATGCCGACACCGCGATTGTCAGTATTTGCGGATTGGCCAAGCCGACGTCTTCCGCGGCACAGATCACAATGCGGCGAGCCAAAAATTCAATATCTTCGCCGGCGTAAAGAGCTTTTGCCAGATAAAACAAGGCAGCGTCGGGATTCGATCCGCGCATAGATTTGATAAAAGCGCTGATCGTATCATAATGCGCCTCGCCGTCTTTATCGAAAGCCGCACTGCGTTTTTGCATACATTCCTGAATAATCTCAAGAGTAATCCGCTTGACCCCGTTCTGATCCGGCATAGTGGTCAGCACCGCCAGCTCCAGACCGTTCAGGGCAATTCGGGCGTCTCCGTTCGAAAGATCCGCAATAAAACGGAATACATCTTCCGACGGCTCAATGGTCTGCCCGCCATAGCCGCGTTCCTTGTCGGTCAAAGCCAGATTCACGATTTTTCTAATCTCGGATTCGCTCAAAGGATAGAGCTGAAAAACCGTAGAACGGGAAATCAGAGCCTTATTAACTTCAAAATAGGGATTTTCCGTCGTCGCTCCGATCAGTATCAAAGTGCCGTCTTCCACCTGCGGCAGCAGCGCATCCTGCTGCGCTTTATTAAAGCGATGAATCTCATCGATAAACAAAACTGTTCTGCCGGCAGGATTCAGAAGCATATTCCGGGTATCGGCAATAATATTTTTTATATCTTTGACGCCTGATGTAACCGCGTTGAGCTGTCTGAAAGGCAGCTTCGTCGTATTGGCGATCACCCTCGCCAGACTGGTCTTGCCCGTTCCCGGCGGACCAAACAAAATAATCGAACTCAGACGATCCGCCTCAATCAGACGGCGCAGCATTTTTCCTTCCGCCAGAATATGGCTTTGCCCGATAAATTCCTCTAATGTACGCGGCGCCATACGATAGGCCAAAGGTTCTTTTTTCATAGCTGACTGATCCTTATTCTATAAAAACTCCACTGTATAAAATGAAAAAGCGATTGTTTTTACAGCCCATAAACTGAGCCACCCAAAAACAATCGCCTGATCATGCTGATTATAAATTGCTATAGAGCGGGTATCGGCGACACATTTCCGCTACACCTTCTCTGATTTCCGCTTTTTTGCCTTCGAAATCGGTAATAGCCAGAGCAATCCATTCTGCGATTTTTTTCATATCCGCTTCTACCAGACCTCTGGTCGTAATGGCGGGAGTGCCGACTCTTAAACCGCTGGTAATGGTCGGTTTTTCTGTATCAAAGGGAATTCCGTTTTTGTTGGTTGTAATATTCACCTGATCTAATCTGTTTTCAAGCTCCTTGCCGGAAATCCCCGTTCCGCGCAAATCCAGAAGAATCAGATGATTGTCGGTTCCATCCGAAACCATTTTCAAGCCTTGCTTGCGGAATCCTTCTTCCAGCGCTTTGGCATTGCGAATGATTTGATGTGAATATTCTTTAAAAGACGGTTTTAAGGCTTCACCGAAAGCCACCGCTTTAGCCGCGATAACATGCATTAAAGGTCCGCCCTGCGTACCGGGGAAAATCGCCGAATTTATCAGTTTGGCATATTCTTTTTTACAGAGAATAATGCCGCCTCTGGGACCGCGCAGGGTTTTATGCGTCGTACTGGTGACAAAATCCGAATACGGTACCGGATTCATATGGTCGCCCGCTGCCACAAGTCCCGCGATATGCGCCATATCGACCATCAAATAAGCGCCGACGCTGTCCGCTATCTCTCTGAACTTGGCAAAGTCGATGGCTCTGGGATAAGCTGAAGCTCCGGCGACGATCAATTTAGGCTGTACTTCCTTCGCCCTTGCCAGAACATGATCATAGTTGATTCGGCACGTATCCTTATCCACCTGATAACCATGGGCCTCAAAATATTTACCGGAAATATTGATTTTCATGCCATGGGTCAGATGCCCGCCATGGCTCAGATCCATGCCCAGAATTTTATCGCCCGGCTTGAGTACGGCAAAGTAGACCGCCGTATTCGCCTGCGCTCCGGAATGCGGCTGTACATTGGCATGTTCGGCACCGAATATTTCTTTCACGCGATCAATGGCTAACTGCTCGACGATATCGACATATTCGCAGCCACCATAATAACGTCTGCCCGGATAACCTTCCGCGTATTTATTAGTTAATACAGAACCCTGCATAGCTAAAACGGCGGGACTGACAAAGTTTTCAGAAGCGATCAATTCGAGATGATCTTTCTGTCTTTGCAATTCCTGATTCATCGCCAGGTAAACATCGTGATCTTGTTCTTTAATAATTTCGTATGCCATATAGTGTTTTCCTCCTCTGTGGCTTTTTATATATAATCGAATAAATTATTTTAATCTATTAATTTTCATCCTTATTCAGCAATTACAGCGACCCCCACTCTTTGGTCCGTGCCGTGAAATGCTGCTTCAAGTAGATTTTATAGGCGAATCGTTTCTATATTGGCCAAACCTCGCTCGGTCAATTCCTCCGTATTCAGATTCTGTTCGGCTTTTTCACAATCCGAGAGACTCGGATTGATTTTGGGATGCTTGGCGACAAAAATTGTGCAGCAGTCCTCGTAGGGCAAAATAGAAGTCTCATAGGTACCTATTTCACGGGCTATCGCGATCGTGTCATTTTTATCCAGTCCGATCAAGGGGCGGAAAATCGGCCTTAAAGCGACGGCGTTCGTACACATCAACGCTTCCACCGTTTGACTCGCCACCTGTCCTAAACTTTCCCCCGTAATCAAACAGCTGATTTTCTCCCGGGAAGCGAGCTGATCGGCGATACGGAGCATCATCCGGCGCATGATCACGGTCAGCATCTGCGGTTCAACCCGCTCATTCAATTCCAGCTGAATATCCGTGAAATCAACGATATGCAAATTAAAATTACCGGAAAAATCGGAAAGGCGCTTCGCCAAATCGATCACTTTTTGCTTCGCCTGATCGCCGGTATATGGAAAGGTATGAAAATAAATCCCGTCTAACTGCAAACCGCGCGAAGCCATCTGCCAGCCGGCCACAGGACTGTCAATTCCGCCCGACAAAAGCAGGAGCCCCTTGCCGCTGGTTCCGACCGGCAAGCCCTTATAAGCCTCCTGAATCTGATGATAAAGATAAATATCTTCTCGAATTTCGACATGGATCACGAATTCAGGCTCGTGCACATCAACCGATGCCTGTTCCGGATATAAATCCAAAATTAATGCACCGAGTTCAGCGCTGATCTCATAGGAGCGCATCGGAAATCTTTTATCGATCCGCCTTGTCTCAAATTTGAAAGTATGTTTTTTTCCATCCGAAAAAATCGTCTCAGCGTAATTTTGAACCTGTTTTCCTAGTTCCGCAGGGTCGTTCTTGAAACGCCGCACCGGACTCGCCGAAACATAGCCGAAAACGTCCTTGATCCGCTTCAACACTTCGACAGTCGGAAACGGTACGTCGGATTCCTCTCGATTTTCTATATAAATGCGCGACTGATCCTGATAAATTCGGAATTTACCGAGGTCTTTCAGACGATAACGTATATTTTGTATTAAACGATTCGTGAATTTATTGCGATTAAGCCCTTTTAAAGCTATTTCTCCGATACGAACCAATATTAATTCCTGATATTCCGACATTATGGCAAAAAAGCTCTTTTCTCTGCATATTCAGACCTTAGTGTACCTATTTGACCGCATACTTAGCAAGAGCAAAAGCGATTTTTTTAACAAGTTGATCAATTTCCTCTTTCGTGTTTGTTTCCGCGAGGCTGATGCGCAGTACATACTGATCCAGATTGCCCGGCAGATGCAATTGCCGCAAGACAGAATTGCGCTCAGACTTTTTACTTGAACAAGCTGATCCTATCGAAACTCCGATCCCTTTCTTTGACAGAACATTTAACAGCGTTTCCGCCCGCAATTCAGGAAAAGCGATTGCGATAATATGAGGCACCGCTTTGTCCGGTTCAGCCGGAGAAATTCTTTGATAATTGACTGCGGCCTGATCTAAACAGCGAAACAGATAAGCCTTTAATTCTTGAACAAAAGCACAATTTTTTGTTAACTGTTCCAAAGTTCTTGTTACAGCAAAGGCTGCCGTACTGACTAAGGCAGGGTTTTCCGTTCCGGAGCGCAAATTATTTTGTTGTCCGCCGCCGTGTAACAGAGGAACAATCCGGGTATCTTCCGATTTATAAAGCAAACCGATTCCCTTCGGAGTTCCAATTTTATGCAAAGAAAAAGATGCCAGTTCAACCCGAGCAATTCTGAAATCAAAAGGCATTTTACCAAGCGCTTGAACGGCATCCAGATGAATGGGGGTTTCCGCCTGAAGTCGATTTCGAATCGAAACCGCGGTTTCTATAGGAAGAATGGTACCCAGAACATTATTGACCGCGATTAAACTGATCAAATCATATTGATTCCGGCTGAGAAATTGCTCGTATTGCTCCAAGTTAAGGCTGCCGTCCGGATTGAGTTCACAAATATCGATTTGATAATCAAAGGACTCTCGTAAATATTTGAGCGTTTCCGCGGTTGCCGCATGCTCGCCCGCCGAAGTCAGGATACGCTTTTGCTTCGGGTTCGGAGCGAAGACAAGGCCTTTGATAGCCGTATTAATCGATTCGGTAGCACCCGAGGTAAGAATCAGCTCAGAAGGCCTGCAATGTAAAAGCCCGGCGATTTTCTCTTGGGCAATCCGAATGGACTCGGCTGCCCTGATGCCTTCCCGATATCTGGCAGCCGGGTTATAATTATTGATTTTTAACTGTTCTATATAAAATTCCAGAATTTCCTTCGGAATCTGCTTTGTTGCGGTATGATCAAAATATAAAAAATCTTCATTCATAAATTCAGGTTTAATTTAATTCCAATTCGACCAAATCCGGTCTCAGAGCCACTTTCAGCACTTCACAAACACGTCCGTTGCGGGCGAATAAAGGTCCCTCAACAGCTAAGATATAGCTTCTTTTAGGAATATTCAAAGCTTTGGATTCTTTATTCTTAGAGGGCCGGGAAAGTATTTTAAGGCTGCCCTTTTGCGGCAGCATCGCATATTTATTGGATTTAATATCGACCATCCTTTTACCTGCCGCTATACTTTGTCCCAGTTCTGGAAACATCTGTACCGGAATATAGGAAGAGCAGATGCCTAAAATTTCATCTTCAAGCAGCATCGGCCATTCAGCGCGCCAATAACCGGGATGCGGCGCTCCCTGCGGAAATTGAAATAATTTATCAAGCTCCGGATCCGGTTCCATCAGACGAATCGGCTTTAGACCGACGCCTTCATAGGTATCGAAATTGAGAAAAGAAAAAGTCAGCGCATTAAAATGTTCGACGACCAGACGCTCCGGCTCTTGCGTTACATAGGTCCCTTTGCCTTTTTCAATGGTCAGCACTCCATCCGCTACCAAATCGGAAATAGCTTGTCTGACTGTCGGCCTGCTTAAATCAAATTGTTTGCATAAATCCAGTTCCGACGGAATCCGGTCACCAGGTTTGTAGATCCCGTCCTGAATATCTTCAACCAATAATTCTCTTAACTGAGCATATAAAGGAATACTGCTATGTTTATCCAGACGCATAAATTTACCTCTTTCCCTGTTTTATCATAAAAACAAATAATATTAATATTCATGTAATTACATCATATCATAAAAGTTGATTATTCAAGCGTTCAAGCCAAGTTGTAATGACAACGTAATAAACATTCTCTGCTCGAAGTCAAAGAATGATAAACAGATAAGAATATTAGGGAATTTCAGGCTTAAAAATCAAAGAATTTGATTGTTTCCACTTCAGCATTTGCGTTTAATTTGGCGGCTGCCAACAAAAATACAACTTCCTCGGCATCGGTTTTTCGGGACTGAAGATAATAATCGGCTAAGGTTTTGATCCGCCATTGCTTTTTGGAGTCAAGCGCATCGATCGCCCGGTTTTCAAAATTCTGATCCTGACGCGCCTTAACCTCAACAAAAAGAATACGTCGGCCGCGGTGCATGATCAAATCGATTTCGCCAAAATTACGAATCCAGAAGTTACTTGCCAACAACTCGTAGCCGCGCTCCATCAAACATTGCGCAACCTGCATTTCAGAAGAATTGCCCTTAGCTGAAGTTGTATTCGGATCAGCCTCACCGAGTTTTAATTTATGTAAAAAACTCAGACGATGTTCCGCCATCACACCATGTTCCCGAATCGCCTGATAATGAGAGGCGGTAGCATATCCCTTATGTCTTTCAAAGCCATATTCAGGAAATTTTTTAGCCAAGTCGATCATAAACTGATCACGGGATACTTTTGCTAAAATTGACGCCGCCGCGATGCTGTTGCTGACAGCGTCTCCGTGAACCAGACTGCGCTGCGCCGGTAAACGCTCATCGCCAAGTCTGACTGCGTCAATCAGGACCAGATCCGGTTTGCGGCTTAAGCCGAGAATTGCCTCAGTCATGCCCTGTTTCGTGGCTTCAAGAATATTTTTCGTTTCGATCACATCAACCGGAACGAAGACAATTTTATAGTCGATGGCTTTTTCTTTGATCTGATCGAAAAGATAATTTCTTCTTTTCTCAGTCAGCTTTTTAGAATCATTGAGCCCGAAAATCGGTTGCTCAGGGTCCAAAACACAGGCCGCAACAGTGACCGGTCCGGCCAAAGGTCCTCTGCCCGCCTCGTCAACGCCGGCGATCAGCCTATGTCCCGCCTGATACAGCTCGTTTTCGATTTTCGACATATTGAAAAATCTTTCGCGGTCAGCGTTTGTTAACCGAAATTGATAGTCCTTAGCCATGCTTTCTCCCCTACGCAATAACTCTTCGCCGCTTAGAGCGTCGTCGGCAGAATAATTTGCCGCCCGGCTGATTCAAGGCTCAGTCTGCCCAGCTTGCCCTGTCGGTACTGAGTTAAGAGATGTCTTGCCGTACGCTCATGATCCGGCTCATTTCCCTGACGGATCAAATTCAATTTATAAGCTATATGTTCTAAATTCTGATAAGCTGACAGCCAATTGTTGCAAATCAGCGGATCCTCAGGCAGATCAAATTTCTCTTGCATCAACACCGGATAGAGTTGACATAAAATCATCAGCAAACCGCAGGCAACCTCAACCATTGGCAGTACATCGTCCTTTATGGCGCCGCTGGCGGCCAGCTTCAATTGTTCTTCTGTCGTTTCCAATTTCGGCCATAAAATACCAGGCGTATCCGTCAATTCAAAATCGGTTCCGGCTCTCAGCCGGCTGATCGAGCGGGTCACTCCCGGACGATTTGACGCCTGCATTGCGTTCTTGCCGCTCAATTTATTAATCAAGGTTGATTTTCCTGTATTGGGAATACCGTTGATCATGATTCTGACAGGCTTGATTCGGCGACCTTTGAGCTTTGCTTTCCGGATGATTTCCTGATTATCGGCTTTGATGATTTGCTCGATTTTCTTGATATCTTGTTTTTGCATCAGATTAGCTGCCAAGACACCGGCATGACCTTGCTCCTTAAAATAGGTCAACCATTTTTCCGTTTCAGCGGCGTCGGCTAAATCACTTTTCGTCAATAGCAGCAATCCCCTCTTTTTCTGCCAGAGCTTTGCAAATTCCGGATTTCGGCTGGTTAAAGGAAGCCTTGCATCACAGGTTTCAATAAAATAATCACATTTTGCTATTTCGGTTTTGAGCTCCCGCAGACTTTTGGCCATATGTCCCGGGAACCAATTAATGTTTGCCATCATTCTATCCTTATTTATAAGAGATCTTGGTTTCTGATCGAACACGGAGAAATGCCGGGATCGGCGTGAAACGACAATAGGTTATTGAAGAAAACAGCGGAATTTCGGCATAACGATCCGTATAAATAAAAAAATGCCGCCTCTTTGCGGAAGCGGCTCAAATCAATTATGATTATTCAGCGATCTCATCGCGCTCTTTTTTACTCATGAGACGAGATCTAACCCGTGCGGCTTTGCCGACACGATTGCGCAGATAATATAATTTTGCTCTTCTGACTCTGCCTTTGCCAACGACTTCGATTTTCTCGATGCGCGGTGAATGCAGACCAAAGACACGTTCAACTCCAACTCCGTAAGAGATACGGCGTACTGTGATGGTTTCACTGATTCCCTGACCTTTTCTGGCGATAACTGTACCTTCAAAGATCTGAATACGTTCACGCGCACCCTCTTTAATTTGGAGATGTACCCTGACATGATCACCGACTGATACATGCTGATGGCCCTTTTTCATTTGTTGCTGTTCAACAGCTTTAATTAAGTCCATATTGCGTTCCTCCTCTCTTTACAGGTGTTCTTGCACGCAATTGCAGCGGACCACCGTCATTTAACCTAAGAGATTGTAACAACTGTTCGGGAAACTGTCAACACGATACTGAACTTAGACCGTTTCTGTTAATTGCAGGTTAATTGCGATGATAAGTGCACCGAATCAAAATTTATAAAATTCTTTTCTACGCAATTATTTCTTATTAAATTTATCGCGAAGTGTAAAGACGGAGTAAGTCAGCAAAGATACTAAAGCGACAAGCAGAACCGCGACAATGAAAGCATCTGACTGAAACACGATCAATGCGATGACAGAAGCAATTAACAATTAAACAAATGTCAGCAAAATATACTTTTTCATCTCAATACATCCTATGTAATATTATTAACATTATACACAGAAATTTAATTGAGAGGAAAAATACATTTCAACTTTAGCGAATTAAACAATATACGTTCACGTTCGTTGTGTAAGTTAAATTGTCCGCTGATTTTGATAAAATTCACTTGCCGTCGGGATATGTCCAGACTCCGAATCAACCCGGACAAAACCGAGCTGTTCATAGGTGACAAGCCCTTTTTGCACTGCCTCGGCCCGCAAAAACGCATAAAATTCAGCGTAAGTAGCGTTGATATAAGTATGGAGCAGCGGGCTCAGAAAGAAGGAGAACACAGCCAATAGCAGCAACAGCAGTTTCCAGCCGAGAAAAGATAAATCCAAAACAAACCATTTCCATTTATATCCGTATACCATCTTTCTGGAAAGCGTCAGAGCCTCTCGATAATTCATGTTCGGATTATCGGCAAGCAGCCATTCTGCCGACAAATAGTCATATTTTTTTACAATTAAAATAACGGAAAAAATGATCATCAGAACCGGCACCATAATAATCAGCCACCACCATTGGCTGAATGCCGGCAAAAATTGCTCTGCGAAGCGTGACGGCGAATAATAGCTTCGATAATTTTCCAACGCAAATCGTAAAATTTCCCGCAGTCCCAAGTAGGACAGAACCAGCGTTCCGGTTCGAAGGATAAAAAGGGGAAGACGCCAGATCGCATACCACAAATCTCGCCACGCCATACCTTTTAAGGTGCCTGTATAATTTCCTTTTTTCAGATTATAAAACAGCAAAGAAAAAGAGGGGCTGTCCGAGCGCTCCCGGTTGCGCAAAAACCAGAGATTGGCACCGGTTTTAAAATGATTAAGAAGCAAAATTCCCGTGATGACAATTAAGCCGCTTCGAATAAAGTTGATCAGGAAAAAAGGCAAGTACATTTTTTCCGTTTCAAAGAAAAACTGAATCGCCTCTTCCGAGTCATAGACCTGAAGATTCGAAAATCTGTCAATGAACGTATAGGAAAAACCTGAATAAAACAAACTGAAAAAAATAAAAGATATTAATTGTATGGCCGAAGTTTTGATAAAGTTTTCTCCGTATGTAACTCCGAAGCCTGTCCAAAAAGAACCTTTCAAATGCGCCTTCGCCTGTTTTTTCAGATTTTTCCGAGAATAATTCATACTGTCGCGTTCCTCCTCATAATAGATCGCCCTGCCCTAATTGACCTGAAGATCTTAAGCCGCTTTGAACTATTAATCATTGCTCAAAGCTGAAACCGGTATCTTCCTGATAATCAACCTGAATCGTTTTGCCCTCGCTAAAGGCATTGATCAGCATTTTATCCGCCAATGCATCTTCGATCTTTTTCTGAATCACTTTACGCAACGGTCTGGCTCCATATTTCGGATCATAGCCCTCTTTCGCCAGCTGATCCTTCGCCGCTTCAGAAACAACAATCGACATACCGTGATTTTTGACATCTCTTTCCACTTCTTTAAGCATCAAATCGACGATCTGACGAATCTCATCTTTGGATAACTCCTCGAAAATAACAATTTCATCAATCCGGTTCAAAAACTCCGGGCGGAAAATCTCACGCATGGCTGACTTCACCCGATTTTCGAGAGCGATCGTCCCGTCCGAACCGAAACCGATCGCATTGGCTTTCAGCGTAGTACCTGCGTTTGAAGTCATGATAATAACCGTATTGGCAAAGCTGACAAGTCTGCCGTGACTATCCGTCAAACGACCGTCATCCAAAATTTGCAGCAGAATATTATATACATCCGCATGGGCCTTTTCGATTTCATCGAAGAGCACGACACTGTAGGGTCGGCGTCTGATTTTTTCCGTCAGCTGCCCGCCGTCATCATACCCGACATATCCCGGTGGCGAACCGATTAATTTGCTGACCGTATGGGCTTCCATAAATTCGGACATATCCAGTCTGATGAACGAGCCCTCTTCTTCAAATAAAACCGCCGCCAGAGCTTTAACTAATTCTGTTTTACCGACACCGGTCGGACCGACGAAGAAGAACGAAGGTGGTTTTTTATCGGAACCGAAACCCGCTCTCTTTCTGCGAATAGCCCTTGTTACCGCGTTCACCGCTTTATTCTGGCCGATAATACGCTCATGCAGACGCTCTTCTAAATGTAATAATTTTTCAGTTTCCGCTTCCGTGATTTTTTGCACCGGAATACCCGTCCACAGTTCAACCACCTCAGCTATTTGCGGCACATCAATCTGAACCGGCTTGCATTTCGCTTCCAGTTCTTTAAGCTCTTTCTCAATCTTAAGCTGTTTTTCTCTCAGGAATGCATCCTTCTCATATAAATCCAGAGACTTCTTCTCATCGGTATTTTCCGTAATCGTCTTAAATGATTCGGCAATCTCGATGCTCAATTCATTGAATTGATCTTTCAATTCCTTGATTTCAGTCAACATTTTATTGTCTAAATTAACACGTGAACCTGCTTCATCAAGGATATCGATCGCTTTATCAGGCAAATAACGCTCATGGATATAACGGGCGGACAATTCAACTGCAGCTCTGATCGCGGCCGCCGAATATTTTACATAATGATGCGACTCATAATAATCCTTAATGCCATTGAGAATTTCAATGGTCTCGGCCTGAGAAGGCTCGTCGACAATGACTTTTTGGAAACGGCGCTCCAAAGCGGAGTCCTTTTCAATGAATCTTCTATACTCATCAAGCGTTGTTGAACCGATAATCGAAACTTCACCATTGGCAAGAGCAGGCTTCAGTATATTGGCCGCATTCATCGCGCCCTCGGCATCGCCGGCTCCCATGATATTATGCAGTTCATCGATCACCAGAATCACATTGCCGTCGCGTTTCGCGTCCTCAATAACGCCTTTCATGCGGCTTTCAAATTGTCCTCTGAATTGCGTGCCGGCAACCATCGTGGTCATATCCAGCTGATATATTTGTTTATCCAGCAATTTTGCAGGCACTTCTTTTTTATCGATCTTTACCGCGAGTCCCTCGGCAATAGCGGTTTTACCGACACCCGGCTCGCCCAGCAGAACCGGATTATTTTTCGTACGGCGATTCAGTATCTGAATCACCCGATTTAATTCTTTTGTCCGGCTGATAATTCGATCAATTTTTCCGCTGTGCGCTTTTTGCGAAAGATTGATGCCAAATTGATCCAGATATTTATTTTTTCTGGCTTTTCTCGGACGTTGCGTGCTCTTTCTGCCTCGGTCACCCTCACGTGTATGATCATCAATGGTCGGCGCGATCAAGCTGCCGCCCTGTAAATCATCAGGAATTTCCGAAATTTCTTCCTCTTCTTCCTCTTCTTCCAAGGGCGACAGAAAACTGCCCATATTGTCGAAATTCAAACCTTCGGGAAAATCAAAATCCATATCTTCACCGCTCATGAATCCCTTTAAGAATTCAAACGGATTTACATCACCCATTTCTCCCATTACGGAATTCATGCGTTCCTGAATTTGATCGACATTATCCTCTTTAATTCCCGCTTTTTGAAACAGTCCTTCCAAACCCGGAATCTTCTTCTCAAAGGCGCATTTCAGACAAATTCCCTCGCTGACCGGCTCATTATCAACCATCTTTGTCGTGAAGATGATAGCGACATTTTTATTACATATTTGACATTTTGACATGTGTTTATCCTATCTATGATTTACTCATCAATTATTTTACATATTACCATTTAATTATACTATCATTCTCTATTTGTATAGAGGCGAAAACAATGTGAATTTTTCTTAAACATTTATCAATACTAACGGCTCACAAATATTTTTTCTCCGAAAACCCGCATTGCCTAATACCCGAATGACGAAAATAGCGTTTCCCCTATTTCAGCTCAGGATAAACCCGATTCAAAACCTGTTTCAAATATTTTCCGGTGTAAGAATTTTTGTTTTCGGCAACTTCTTCCGGCGTGCCGGTGGCAATGATCCGCCCGCCTCCACTGCCGCCTTCCGGTCCTAAATCGATAATATAATCGGCTATTTTGATCACATCCAGATTATGTTCTATGACCAGAACGGAATTTCCTTTTTCAGTCAGTCTCTGCAAAATTCTGATCAGTCTGTGCACATCATCAGCGTGTAGTCCGGTTGTCGGTTCATCCAATATATAAAAGGTATTCCCGGTATTGGTTTTGCTCAGCTCGGTCGCGAGCTTCACCCTCTGCGCCTCGCCTCCGGATAGCTGCGGAGAAGGCTGGCCCAATTTGACATAGCCGAGCCCGACATTGAGCAAGGTCTCTAATTTCCGACTGATTTTCGGAATATTCTCAAAAAACCGATATGCTTCCTCAACCGTCATATCGAGCACTTCATATATATTTTTATCTTTATAAGTCACTTCCAGCGTTTCACGGTTGTAGCGTCGTCCCTGACACACCTCGCAGGTCACATAAACGTCCGGCAAAAAATGCATCTCAATCTGATTGACCCCGTCACCTTTACAGGCCTCGCATCTGCCGCCCCGGATATTAAAGCTGAAACGTCCGGGCTTATAGCCCCTGCTTCTGGCTGTTCTCGTTTCAGCGAATAAATTCCTGATATCTGAAAAAACGCCGGTATAGGTCGCCGGATTGGAGCGCGGTGTTCTGCCGATCGGCGATTGATCGATCGCGATTACTTTATCCAGATATTCCAGTCCCCGGACCGATTCACAGGCGGCATTCATCTTTCTCGCTCCATTCAGCTTCTCAGCCAGGATTTTCAGTAAAATGCCGTTGACCAATGAACTTTTGCCCGATCCCGAAACTCCGGTCACGCAGGTGAATAGGCCGAGCGGTATCCGCACATCAATATTTTTCAGGTTGTTCTCATGACATTTGATTAATTCCAAAAAACGACCGTCCGGAACTCTTCTTTTTTCCGGAACGGCAATGCGCATTCTGCCCGAGAGATATTGTCCGGTCAAAGATTTCGGATTCGCCAAAATCTCTTCCGGTCTGCCCTCGGCTACAACCTCACCGCCGTGTTCGCCGGCTCTGGGTCCGATATCGATCACATGATCCGCTTCCCAAATCGTTTCTTCGTCATGTTCCACCACGATGACCGTATTACCGAGATCGCGCAGATGTTTCAGGGTATTGAGCAGCTTCGCGTTATCCCGTTGATGCAAACCGATACTCGGCTCATCCAGGACATAAAGGACGCCGGTCAGTCCGGATCCGATCTGAGTTGCAAGCCGAATTCTCTGCGCCTCACCGCCCGACAAAGTCGCCGCCGCTCTGGTCAGAGTTAAATAATCCAAGCCGACATCCAATAGAAATTGCAGACGGCCTCTCAACTCCCGTAAAATCGTTTCCGCGATTTTGGCCTGAAAAGGCTCAAGCGTCAGATTCTCCAAAAATTCCTTTTCTTCACTGACCGGCATTTTGGTCAATTCATAAATATTAAGACCGCCAACCGTTACAGCAAGACTCTCTTCGTTCAATTTCGCCCCGTGACATTTAGGGCAAGGCGTAACAGAGACAAATTGTTCATAATATTCCCTGTAATCGCCGGCCGCTTCTTCATAGCGCTTGGTCATGCTGGGAATCACGCCGATCCAGTCTTTTCGATAATCTTCGCCCCGATCGTATTTACTGTTGCTCGTATCGATCGAAAGCACTTCGCCGTGATTGCCGTAGAGAATAATATCCCTGATTTCCTGCGGCAACTCACGCCACGGCACGGATAAAGAAAAATGATAACGTTTGGCCAGGGCCTCAATAAACGCTCGCGCCCAGCTTTTGCGATCCGCGAAATTCCACCCGATCGAGCGAATGGCGCCTTCATTCAAAGACAATTCAGGATCATAGATAACCAGATCCGGATCGATCTCCGAAAGCTGACCGAGCCCTTTGCAATAAGGGCACGCTCCCAGAGGATTATTAAACGAAAAGGAACGCGGCGTAATTTCACTGATGCTGATATCGCAATCCGGACAAGAGAAATGCTGGGAATAGAGATGGGATTCTATTCTATAATTTCCCGGATTTTCGACATCTTCAATTTGATACTCTATGAGCGAAACTCCGTCCGCCAGATCGAGTGCTGTTTCCAGCGAATCCGCCAATCTGCTCTCAATTCCCTCGCGTAAAATTAGACGGTCCACGACCACCTCGATCGTATGCTTCTGATTTTTATTGAGCTTAAATCCCTCATCCAGCTCATCAAGGAGCAGCATTTCACCATCGACCCGTACCCGCACGAAACCGTCCCGGCGCAACGTCTCAAACTGCCTTTTGAACTCGCCCTTGCGCTCTTTAATGATCGGCGCGTAGAGGATCAAACGCGTTTTTTCAGGATGAGCCAGAATATGATCGATCATCTGATCGACAGACTGTTTTTCAATCACCCTGCCGCATTTTGGGCAATGGGCCGTACCTGCTCTGGCATAGAGCAGGCGTAAATAATCATATATCTCGGTAACCGTGCCGACTGTCGAACGCGGATTATTGGACGTGGTTTTCTGATCAATGGCGATCGCCGGCGAAAGCCCCTCAATCAGATCGACATCCGGTTTTTCCATCTGACCTAAAAACTGTCTGGCATAAGAGGACAGAGATTCAACATAGCGTCTTTGCCCCTCGGCATAGATTGTATCAAAAGCGAGGGAGGACTTGCCGCTGCCGGAAAGGCCCGTAATCACGACTAATTGATTGCGCGGAATATCCAACGAAATATTCTTCAGATTATGCTCTCTCGCACCCCGAATCAGGATTTTGTCTGCTTTTTCTATCATCTTCTGCTCGCTTTACTTTTTATCTATATTCTGTGATCTATTTATCTGCAAATTCATAAGCCATAATCGCAAAAGCAATCGCAGCATTGAGCGACTCCGCACTTCCCGGCATCGGGATGCTCAGGCTTTGATCCGCAAATAATTTCAATTCCGGACTGACACCGTGCGCCTCATTGCCGATACAGATCAAAAAGCCCCGTTCTTCCTGATCCTGTCGAAACTCCGCGATATCGGTTCCATCCATATCGCTGATCAGTAACGCCCATTTCTGCTCATTGCAGATCTCTCTTAATTCTGCATAACTCTGAACGGTCAGGAGATCGATAGCAAATAAGGATCCCATGGTCGAGCGCATAATTTTGGGATTAAAGGGATCCGTGGAACCCTGCATCAGAATAATCGCGTCGAAAGCGAATGCGTCGGCGGTGCGGATGATTGTGCCGAGGTTGCCCGGATCATTGATGCGGTCTAAAAAGAGTAATTTTCTTTTTCCCTTTTGCTGGGGAATTTGCCTGCTCCATGCGGCAAAGCTGAGCAAAACCGGTTTTTCGATAATGAAAATGATTCCCTGCGGATTCTTGGCAGCGGCGATATCACAAAAGAGTCCCGCCTCTACCCGAAAGCTCTTGCGGATCAAATCTTGCCAATCCGCTGCCTGCCCTTTTTGCTCCGCCATTTGACTGATTCTCTCAAAAATATGTTTTCCTGCTTCATTGTCCGTCAATAATACCGTGTCGATCACAGCTTTATTTTGCAGGGCTGTCAAGCAGGCACGTAATCCCTCAATCAGAATCTGATTGTATTTTTTCTGACCTTGGGGCGTGTTTAATTTGAGCCAGCTTTTTGCCTTGTTGTTTTGGCGTGAGCTAATTTGAGTTAGTTCGTTAAAATTCATTCGTTTTCCCGTATAGCAAATCAAATTTCTTTTCCGCTTATCGAAAAGAGCACCCTGCCGGATGCCCTAACGATTATAACAATTATTCAATTAGAACTGAAATGTTTCTCTGTCCGTAACTTATTCGGCGTGAATCCGGATACGCTTTTTCTTGCGCATACCGGATTTTCGGCGGAATAAATGATCCGAGCGTATTACAGCTTGGCTTTTGCCTGCTCGCAGAGATTGGCAAACGCGGCTTTGTCGTTCACAGCCAAGTCTGCCAGAATTTTTCTGTCCAAATCAACATTGGCTAATTTTAAGCCGTGCATGAAACGACTGTATGTAATGTCATTGGCTCTGGCTTCGGCATTGATTCTGGCAATCCATAATTTTCTGAAATCACGCTTTTTCTGGCGGCGATCACGATAAGCATATACGCCGGATTTCATGACTTGTTGATGGGCTACACGGAATAATTTACTTTTTCTTCCAAAATAGCCCTTGGCTGCTTTTAATTCTTTTTTGTGGCGTCTTCTTAATTTATAGCCTCTTTTTACTCTTGGCATAAGGTACCTCCGTTAACTTTCTGAATGATTATTTGTAAGGGATTAAACGTTTGATTTTCTTTGTGTCCGGTTCACTGGCGACAGTTGTGCCACGCAGTTTACGTTTACGTTTAGTGGTTTTCTTGGTTAAAATATGTTTTTTATAAGCTTTTCCACGTTTAACCTTACCGGTACCCGTTACTTTAAATCTTTTTTTCGAAGAACTATGTGTTTTCTGTTTTGCCATACAGGCCTCCTTATCTTCAAATCATATGTGATTATTATTTTTTGCTTATTCTTGCTCTATTGCGTCTGTTAACGATCTTTATTGGGTGAAAGGAACGCTATCATATGCCTGCCTTCCATCTTCGGTGCCTGGTCGACTTTTGCTATGTTGCCGACTCTCGCCAGAAAATCATCCATGACTTCGTATCCCTGATTCTGATAAGCCATTTCTCTGCCTCGAAAACGGATTACAACTTTGACCCGATCTCCGTTTTCTAAAAAGCGGATTGCATTTCTGACTTTTACATTGGTATCGTGTTCTTCTGTTGTCAGCTTAATCTGCACTTCTTTCAAATTGATTGTCTGTTGATTTTTTCTGGCTTCGCGTTCACGTTTTGATTTCTCATAGGTGAATTTTCCGTAATCCATTATTTTCGCGACGGCGTTTTTCGGATTATCGTTGATCAGGACAAGATCCAGATCTTTCGCGTATGCAATATCGAGTGCTCTGTCAGTCGACATAATGCCGACCTGATCCCCATTTTCATCGATTAAGCGTAATTGATCCACACGAATTTCCTCATTGATCATGTGGCCATTTTTTGATTTAGCGATATGACACCTCCTATAATTAATCGCATAAAAAAAGCGGATTGATTCCGCTCCTCAAAAAAGAAATAACTTCTTCGGCCTTGCCGCAATTTCTATTTGCTAAAATATTTACCGGCTGACAGGCTATTTCTTTATGAACCTTTTCGCTCAGGCTAAAGGTGAGACGGAATCTACTTTTTGTTACTTTCAAGACTATACAGGTCTTTTAACCACCTGTCAAGTAAAACTTTTTTGCGACCGTGATCAGTGCGTGGTTTAGACTGCGGTCCGGCGGGGTTCAGACCGTGGTTCAGACTGTAGTTCATCCCTTAGCTCATAGCGTGGTCAATTTTGACGGTTTTGCATGACTCCGGCATAGCCATACTTTAGAGTGCTAACCATCAACTGTGCACAATCGCAATTTTTGTCCACCGTCCGGTCAATTTTGACGGTTTTGCATGACTCCGGCATAGCCATACTTTAGAGTGCTAACCATCAACTGTGCACAATCGCAATTTTTGTCCACTCGCTAGTCAGGAATGACGGTTTTGTGTGGCTTCAGGTTGGTCAGTTGCTTATGCGGATTTGCGGATGCAGCGTACCCTAAGAAGTAGAGTTTGGATAACAAGTTAATCCGTTTGTTTTGAATAATATTCTAGCGGAGTCAAATAGTGATTGGAAGCATGAGGTCATGTTAAAGACCGCCGGGAATCACTCTCAGCGGTCTTTTTTATCTTGCCGAAACTCCGCGGTCTCGGATCTTTTTATTTATTTCTTCTACGCCAACCCTTATTGCACACAGGATTCATGAATCAGTTTGACTCTGCCGTTCTCATAGAAACGGTAATAAGAGGATTTCGCTCCTAAGTCGACCGCGTAGATTTTCGCATCTTTCGCTTTCGTCCCGATGACTTTCAAATTCAAATCACAGACATTCGAGGTAGCTTTGACCGTATTATAACTCGGCACGGCATATTCCAAACCGCCTGTCCAAATCTTCGCCGCTTTGTTCTGATAGGTAAAGTGAACATAGCCGTCTGCTTTTTGAACACCGGTAACCGCCGATCCAATCGCTTGCACTTGAGGGATCAAAGTTACCGGGCATACTGTCGAGATCAAATTTCAAGTTAATTTGATCAACCTCGATATCATATGTGTTATTATCAAGTTGTGTGTATATGTAAGAAGGGACGTTTTTCAAATCCAAACTGGTCAACTCATTGCCAGAACAGCGGAGAATTCCCAGTTCTGTATTCTTGCTCAAATCCAGATCAGTCAGGCAATTGTTGTCGCACAAAAGCATATAAAGTCTTGTATTCTTGCCCATA
Organism: uncultured Mageeibacillus sp.; assembly: GCA_964346695.1. Taxonomy (GTDB): domain Bacteria; phylum Bacillota; class Clostridia; order Saccharofermentanales; family DTU023; genus UBA5436. Next base: position 25,261 of record CAYFVK010000008.1, read on the forward strand.
TCTAACGAAGTCAGATTATTATCACTACAATCAAGCTCTTTAAGTATTGTATTCTTGCTCACATCTAATGAAATCAGATAATTGTACGAACAATACAACTCTGTAAGCGCCAAAAAGATCGCAAATAGCTTTCTTTCCTTTCCTCTCTTCAAAATCATCCTTCCTTGTATTTTTGAATATTTTGAAAAATCGTATTATATATTCATATTTACTTCCACGGAAATATATTTGCCTGTTTTTCAATATTGCGAAGCAAAACTTCAAAGCAAAATATGAGGATTAGTATGAAAGGCTAACTTTCTACCTCGACAACACCATCTTCTTTTACCCGAATCAGCATACCGTCCTGCACATAATTCAGGAACCCCTCGCCTAATTGATCAATCACAGGCATTTTCGAACTTTCATCTTCCAGCCAGACATCCGCTAAAATCGCTCCGGCGCCGGCTAAAGAATCGATCGATTCGGAAAAGAGCATACAAGCAGGCTGCCTGCCCATGGAACAAGCGCAATAAAGAACCAAGCCGCCGGTAGTCGAACCGATTGTACGAGGCAGGCACAGAGCCTTACCCGCCATTTGTTTCTTATATAAATCCGGATTATTTTGATCACCGCAAGTCGCCTTTTTATCGCCGAACTGCAAAGCCTTTTGGAAAGAAGCAAGCGTATTCACGCCCTGACGGGAAACGACCGCGGGCGCCTGAACCGTACCCTTCGCCACTACTCTGCCCTTAAATTCCTTAATCATGCCTGCCTCCTTGTAATCTGATCTAAAATTTCCGCTTCCGTATAATATCTGGCGGTCGTATAGGTTCTCAATTTATTGCTGCAGGTAATAATCGGAACTTTCGCACAGAGCGGATTATTCATATACATCAAAGGACAAATATACGAGATGATCACGCCGGTTGCTTTCAGCTTATCGCTATATTCCGTTTTCGCGAATTCCTTTAGAACCTGCGGCGCAGCAGTCAGAACCGTAGGAATCGACACCTCGGATAAACCATTCTTCGCCAAGGCTTCCGTAATGCCCTGCGTCCAGCTGATCATCTGTTCCAGCGAAAGATGGGGACAACCGATAAAACAGAGTTTGGGCTTGCTGTTCTTGTCTTTCCAGATAATCGGATAATTATCATAGACGCGTTGCAGCTCCGCATCATCAATCACGTAGGTTTTCGGATTTTCGACAATCAAAGAACGACCCTGTTCCACTGCTTCCGGCGTTAAGCCCTCAACGTGATAAAGACCGACCGCTCCGTTTGAGGCGGTTGCCGCACCGAAATCCTTGAGATAGGATTTAGCCTGATCATCAAGCGAATTGCCCAGCCACCGATCAAGCCCCACAATATAAGGCACATCTTCCATCACTTTCATGCCGATGGCGGAACCTAACAGCTGCGCCTCCGGCTTTTTGCTTGTTTTGACCTCAATTATCCAAGTAGCTTTTCTGCCTTCATCGGTGAGCAATCCGAAACGCGGCACATAGCCGACAATAGCGCCCATAATATCAATCACGCCGGAATTGCGGTTACAGCGCGCGGCTAAAACGGAATTGGCATACACGACGGCAGAAGATTCCGACCAGGAAAGCACGTCACCCTTTTGGGGCGTATTGCCGACCTCCGCCATATACGACGTGCAGGTATAAGCGTCATCATTCAGAACACCTAATTTTTCGAGCTGCGCTTCATAGTAATCCTGCCTTGAATACATGAAATTATGAAAGACAAATTTCTGTAAAAAGCTGGCTGGAACATTGGGATCCAGCGGCTTCGGATCAACCGTAAAGTTTTTCTCGGGCAAGCAACCCGCTTCGATCAGATGATCAAAGAGATCATAAATCGGCTTCATCGCTTTGAGACCGAAGGATGTCACAAAATGATGATAATCCCCGGTAATTTCCAGCATGGCGTCCGCATCAAACAATTCGCCGTAACGGATGACCGTCTCCATGACTTTTGCCATGACCGCACCCTTTTCGCCGTCCAGAATTGCCTGTTGTTCTTTTGTTAATGCAATCATCATCTACCTCTAACTTTCATGCGAAACAATGACTTCGCTATGATAATATCGAAACCGGGAGATCGGTTCTTTATTCTATTTTCGCTGCTCTCAACCAGCCATTCAAAACAGAAAGGCTGTCTAAATTTTCATAGCGGCTTCATAAGCCGTCCAGATAACCGTTCTCAGATTTCCCACTACCTCGGCGTCGCCGATCAGTTGAATCTGACGATTTTTCTCGAAAACCGGATTGGGGCGATAACCCACCGAGCCGATTACCGAATCGCAGGGAATCTCGATTTTTTTACCATCTTTATCGCTGCAAATAATTGAATTTTCCTTCACTTCACGCAAAGTTGTTTCCAGATAAACCGGAATCTCTTTCCAGGCGAACCATTCGCGTAAATAGGAAGAATTGGCTAAACAAACCCCTTTTTGAGCGATTAAATCGTCCTTCATTTCAACAATTATCGGTTTCTTGCCCTGTAAAGCTAATTCATAAGCGATTTCACAGCCGGTCAAACCGCCGCCGATCACGGCAACCGTTTCACCAACCGGCTCGCCATGCAGGAAATCAATAGCTTCAATCATTCTTTCATGACCGGGCACGCTTTTCAGCACAATCGGTTTGGAACCGGTCGCAACGATGACGCGGTCATCGCCGAATTGTGAGGCATCTGTGATTTCCGTATTAAAACGTACTTCGACGTCCAGGACCTGCATCTGACGAATGTACCATTGCAGCAAGGCCCGCATTCTGCCCTTATAAGATTCCGCGGCAGCCGCTTGAAAAGTTCCGCCAAGGCTGTCCGTCTTTTCATAAATAATCGGTTCATGCCCTCTCAATTTCAGCACTCTGGCAGCTTCCATACCGCCGATACCGCCGCCGATAATATGCACCTTCTGCGGATTTTCGGTCGGTTTGAGATAGTGCTTATCCCATTGCATCATCTCGGCATTAACCGCACAGCGCGCCAAATGCAGAGAATCACCCAGATCCTGATCATTCGGTACACCTTTATAATGGCTCATCGTGAAACAGCCGTTGTGACAAAGAATACAGGGGCGAATATCCTCTTCCTGATTATTGATCACTTTTGTAAACCAAGCCGGATCGGCGAGGAAATTTCGGGCAAAGCCCGCAGCGTCGATTCTTCCCTCGCGCACCGCTTCGTTGGCGGCTTCGAGGGTCATTCTGCCGGCGCAAACCAGCGGAATTTCTACAAAATCCTTGAGATGCGCCACATAGTCCAAATTGCAGTTTTCCGGCATGTAAACCGGCGGATGCGCCCAATACCAGGCATCATAAGTACCGTTATCGCAGTTGAGCATATCATAACCGGCATCCTGTAAAAATTTAGCGGCGATTTCCGATTCCGCCAGATCACGGCCCGCCTCAACATAGTCCTCGCCCGGCAAGGCCCCTTTTCTGAAATCTTTCGTTTTGGAAACTACGGAATAGCGCAAGGAGACAGGATAATCATCCCCGCACACCTTTTTAATCGCTTTGACAATCTCTGCCGCGAAACGATAACGATTTTCTAAAGAGCCGCCATATTCATCCGTCCTTTTATTGACATATTTCAAAGTAAACTGGTCAAGCAGATAACCTTCATGAACCGCATGAATTTCCACACCGTCAACCCCCGCCTCTTTGCATAATCTGGCGGATTCGGCAAAAGCGTCGATCATTTCCTGAATTTCCTCTTTCGTCATCTCCCTAGAGGGTACTTTGTCCGACCAGCGATTCGGAGACGGAGACGCCGAAGCGGTAATCCGGTCAAGATCCATGACAGGTTTGGAGAGAAAGCGCAGAACTCTATTGGTATAAAGTTTTTCCATCATCTCAGAGATAGTAAAGGAACGTCCGAAACCGGCAGTCAGCTGAATAAATAATTTAGCTCCGGTCTTATGAAACTCCGGCATCCACTTGGCGAGATCCTTATACATTTTTTTGTTCTTGTGCAACCACTGGCCAAACATAGGATTGTAAACAGGCTGACAGCCGGGCAAGACCAATCCGACATTATTGCGGGCAACTTCCATAATGAATTTCGCCCCCATTTCGTCAAAATGATTTCTTTCCATCCAGCCTAAAAGATTTGTTCCGCCCATCGAAGTCAGAACGATTCGATTTTTAATTTCTAAATTGCGAATTTTCCAAGGAGTTAATAGAGCATCCAGTTGTTTCATTCTGTTCCCTCCACTCATCAATTTGCGGCGAAAATGCCGCCGGATCAGATGAAAACAGTATACCATATTTTATCCTGATAGAGAATGAATCCGCTCTATTCGCTATGAAAAGCGAGATGTTCAAAACCTCAAAATTTGATTTTCTGTTGAAATTCCGCGACCTTTGAATCGCTGCCGATTGCTTAATCCGCCAAAGAGTGAATAAATAAACCGCTTCTCAATTTCGGCTCAAACCAGGTGGATTTGGGCGGCATCAACAAGCCTTGATCAGCCACGGCGAAAAGCTCTTCCAAGGCGGTCGGATACATGGCAAAAGCCACAGCCATCTCGGAGCTGTCAACCCGCCTTTCCAGTTCGGCAAGTCCCCTGATTCCCCCGACGAAATCAATGCGCTGATCGGTTCTCGGATCTTTGATTCCCAAAATCGGCTGTAACAGATAATCCTGTAAAATTGAAACATCCAGGGACTTAATCGGATCAGCCTGCTGCAACAAGCCTTGTTTTAATTTCAGGCAATACCAATTATGGTTGAGATACATACTGAATTCCGCTTTTCGGGCGGGCTTCACCGCCGATTCGTCCGATTTTTCAACCAGAAAAGTTTCGCCGAGAATTTCCAAAAATTCCGCTTCGGATAAGCCGTTCAGATCCTTAACCAAACGATTGTAATCCATAATCTGCAGTTCATTATCCGGAAAAAGCACTGCCAAAAAATAATTAAATGCTTCTTGTCCGCTGTAATTCGGGAACTGCTGACGCCTTTTCTTCGCCACAGCGGCAGCCGAGGCGCAGCGATGATGACCATCCGCGATATAAAGGCTCTCCACTTCAGCGAAAGCCTGCTCTAAAGAGTGGTTCAACTCCTTATCAGAGATTTTCCATATCTGATGTAAAACACCGTCATCGGCTGTAAATGAACTTTCCGGCTGTTCCGCAAGAATCTGATCGATCAGCTGATGAATCCGTTCACGCTGCCTGTAAATTAAAAAGATCGGGCCGGTATTGGCATTCAGAGTATCGACGTGGCGAATTCTGTCGGCCTCTTTATCGGCTCTGGTGTTTTCATGTTTTTTGATGATGTTTTTCTCATAATCGTCAACCGCAGCCGCACAGACCAGCCCGGTCTGCCTATGTCCGTTCATGGTCAATTGATACAGATAAAAAGACGCTTGCCGATCCTGACTCAAAATATTTTTCTTGAGAAATTCCTGATAATTATTCAGGGCGCGTTCATAGACCTCGTCGGCGTAATGATCAATCTGCCGTTCCAGCGTCGCTTCCGACTTGTCTATTCTGAGAAAGCTGTAAGGTTTGTTTTGAATTTCAAGCTCAGCCTCTTCACGGCTCAGCACATCGTACGGCAATGCCGCCACCGCTGCCGCGTATTCGGGCAAAGGTCGGATTGCTCTGAAAGGTTTGATCGTTGCCATACTCGCTCCTTGAACTGTTTCAGCGATACCTGCCCGTTGAAAAGCGCAGGTTTTTATCCTGTATCGGAAGAAAATCTATAAGGAATCTCCCGAATCATATTCTGCGCCGAGTAATCTCCGAACCCGAACCACGCCGTCAATCTCTGTGATTTTGCGCAATAGATCAAGCTCCGCCTCATCATCAATATCGATCATGGTATAGGCCCAGTTGGCTTGATGCTTATTGCTCAGGCGGGCGATATTGATATGTTCTTCCGCCAGAATTTTAGTAATTTGTCCGATCATATTGGGAATATTCTTATGGAGGACCGTAACTCTCTGTTTACTGTAACAGGTACCGAAATCAAAATTCGGAAAATTCACGGAATTATGGATATTGCCATTTCTCAGATAATCGATCATCTCATCAATCACCATCGTCGCCGCGTTGGCTTCACTTTCCGGTGTCGAAGCTCCGAGATGCGGTATATTAATGGTTTTCGGCAAATTCATTGTCTTTTCATCGGGAAAATCTACGACATAATGCGAAATCTTGCCGCTCTCGATCGCCCCCGCCAAAGCGTCGACGTCGACCAGACCATCTCTCGCCAGATTAATCAGACATAAACCGTCTTTGGCCTTTGCCAGCAAATCGGCATTGACCGTGTTTCTCGTATCTTCGGTCAGAGGAATATGCAAAGTAATAAAGTCGCAATTGCTGAATAAAAATTCGAGTTCGCCGGCGCGTTTAATTTTGCGACTCAAACGCCAGGCATGTTTGACCGTCAGATAGGGATCATAGCCGTAAACCGTCATGCCGAAATCAATACACATATTGGCGACCAGAGCGCCGATTTCGCCCAGTCCGATAACCCCGACCTTTTTGCCGTAAAGCTCAGGGCCGACAAAACTCTTCTTGCCGGATTCCACCTTCGTTTTAATGGAATTATCAACATCCAGTGTATTGGTCCACTGTAAAGCCTCGACAATATTGCGGGAAGCCATAATCATGGCAAGCGCGACCAGTTCCTTCACGCCGTTGGCATTCGCACCGGGGGCGTTACAGACAACAATGCCGTGCTCAGAGCATTTTTCCAGAGGAATATTATTGACCCCTGAGCCTGCCCTGCCGATAAATTTAAGTTCGGGATTAAAATCCATCTCATGCAGGTTTTTGCTGCGGACAAGAATAGCGTCCGGTTTATCCGTATCCGGATCGATCAGATATTGATCTGTCATTTTATCAAGTGCTGCCCGGTTAATATTATTGACCGGCTTAATCGTGTATTGCTTCATATCGTACCTCAGTCGGAATTTCTGTAAAAATAATATTGAATAATAGAATCGCTGTTCAGCTCTGAGTTTTCTCAGACGTCTGATCCCGCGCTAACGATTTCGGACGGCAAAATCCTTCATAAAATCTATCAGCGCCTGAACACCCTCAAGCGGCATGGCATTATAGATACTGGCCCGCATACCGCCGACCGAGCGATGTCCCTTCAGATTGATCAGTCCCCTTGCCTCAGCCTGTTTGACAAAATCAGCGTGTAATGCTTCATCACGGCAGACAAACGGTACATTCATCAACGAACGATCCTCTTTTTCAACCGTGCCTTTATAAAAATCGCTATTGTCAAGAAAATCATAGAGCAGAGCGGCTTTTTCCTTGTTCAGCTTCTCGATTTCTTTAACCCCGCCCAGTTTTTTCAGCCACTCGAAAACCAGACCGCAGACGTAAATACTGTAACAAGGCGGCGTATTATAAAGCGAAGCCGCATCCGCGTGGATTTGATAATTCAAATAAGTGGGCAGCTTTTGCTGCTCTTCCTCACTCAGCTGACCCAGCAGATCCTCACGCATGATCACAACCGTGACGCCGGCTGGCCCCATGTTTTTCTGAGCACCCGCATAGAGCAGGGCGAATTTTTCAACATCATATTCTTCAGAGAGAATATTCGAGGACATATCGCCGATTAAATTCTGACCGTCTGTCACGGGCAGATTTTGCGGTTTGAACCGAGTGCCGTAAATTGTGTTATTGATACAGATATGTACATAATCAACATCTTCTCTGAAATCGGAGGGTTTTGTCTTCGGGATATAAGAAAAATTCAGATCCTCTGAGGATGCGGCAATTTTGGCGTCGCCGAATTTCAAGGCCTCTTTATATGCTTTGTTGGCCCAGTTGCCGGTGATAATATAGTCCGCTTTTTTATGCGGCATTAAATTCAGCGGAATCATGGAAAACTGCAGATGTGCTCCGCCCTGTAAGAAAAGGACTTTATAGTTCTTCGGGATATGCATTAATTCGCGGAGCAATTGTTCCGCGTTTTGAATGATTTCTAAAAAAGCCTTTGAACGGTGGCTCATCTCCATTACTGAAAGTCTGTTCCCCCGATAATCACACATTTCGTTTGCAGCCTTCTCCAGCACTGCTTCGGGCAGCATGGAAGGTCCGGCAGAAAAATTATATACACGACTCATAACACTCCTCTGATCTTCTCCAATAAGCAGATCTCTTTCGTCGCTATGCTCAACACAAAGATTTTATTCTAAAATTTCCGAATGAGCATAGCCTGAAAATTGAATATTAAAAATAAAAATGTATTTTTATACATTAAAATAATATTAAAACATTATCAATTCCTTATTATTTTTACAAGTAATTTTATTTTTCCGGCTCAAAAATCCGTCATTTAGCCAACTTTTTTCAAAATAATTCCATCTCAATCGTTCATCTCGCAATAAATAAATTTTTTTCATTGTCCTGAACCGATTCATTCAGTTGCTTTACATACAAAAAACGGCTTTCGGCTTCTTGTAGAAGAAAGCCGGAAACCGTTTAGCTGTATAAATATTATTCTTAAGACCTGCCTGATCCGCTGACTTCCGATTTTCGGGAGAGGTCTTAATTACCGGGATTACAGCAGACGCTCCAGATCGGTCTTTTCCCAAGGCATATTTGCCGCGTTGCTGCCAAAATGGCCATAGCAGGATACCTGTGAGAAAATCGGTTTTGTTAAACCGAACCGCTCTATAATGGCCGCCGGACGCAGATCTACTTTTTTGATCAAAGCATCGCAAATCTGATCATCCGCAATTTTCCCGGTGCCAAAACTGTTTACACTGACAGACATCGGATCAGCCAGACCGATCGCATAGCTCAGCTCCACCTCACAGCGTTCGGCAAATCCCTGCGCGACAATATTTTTCGCCATATAGCGAGCCATATAAGCGCCGCTGCGGTCTACCTTGGAAGCGTCTTTGCCGGAAAATGATCCGCCGCCGTGCCTAGCATAGCCTCCATAAGTATCAACAATCAGCTTGCGGCCGGTAAGTCCCGAATCGGCAGCCGGACCGCCCTTGACAAAACGTCCGGTCGGATTGATAAAAATATTCGTATCCGCATCCACCATAGCGGAAGGTAAAGTCGGCCAAATCACATGCGAAATTATTGCTTCCCGCAATTCTTTAATGGCGATGTCCTCCTGATGCTGTGCAGAGATTACGATCGCCGCGATTCTCGCGGGCATACCGTTCTTATATTCCACTGAAACCTGCGATTTTCCATCCGGCAGCAGGAACGGCAATTCGCCATTCCGGCGCACATATTCCAAACGCTTTGTCAGCATATGAGCTAATTCAATCGGCAGCGGCATCAACCCGGATGTCTGTTTGCAGGCAAAGCCGAACATCATGCCCTGATCCCCGGCGCCGGCGTTCAAGCGATCCTCTTGAGGGCCGCTGCGTTTAATGCCTCTGGCGATATCCGCGGACTGCTGCTCCAGATCAACTGTGACCTGACAGTTTTCAGCGTCAAAGCCTTTGTTCGGCTGCGTATAACCGATTTCGGCAATCACCTTGCGGGTTATTTCTTCATAATCGACTTGTGCGTCGGTCATTGTTTCACCGAAAATGTGTACCTGATCCGTACATGCCGTAACCTCACAGGCAACATGAGACTCCGGATCCCGGCTCAGAATAGCGTCAAGAATCCGATCCGCAATCTGATCGCAAACTTTATCCGGGTGACCTCTGGTTACAGATTCAGATGTAAAAATATACTTTGTCATGCTCATTACTCCTATATCAATGTTTTTCAGCTGCCCTTTGAGCTTTCCTTATCTCCCAGAGTTCATCCGCTTTCGGAATCCAGTTTTCGGCATAAGAGTCGCATTTTGCACAAAGATGATCCGCGGTTTCCGGAGACTGCATATCGGTAGATTTCGCTTTGCTCTGTTCGACCATTTTGCGCAGCTTTTCCGGATTTTCCAGCATCGGACAAGGGCGCATCATATTATCATTGAAGGGTTGACCGTCATGATAAGCCATAAAGAGAGGCGAGCGCATAATATCCAATAGGCTCTTCTCACGGATATTGGAGTCGGAATAATGAATAAACGCACAAGGCTCCGCGTCCCCGTTGGCATTGATATGCAAATATCTCCTGCCTCCTGCGACGCAGCCGCCGACAAATTCTCCATCGTTCTGAAAATCAATCGTGAACAGCGGATGCGTGCTGCGGTAATTTCTGATCTGTTTATAGACATACTCTCTTTGTTCCGGGGTGGGCAGTAATTCCGGACTGGCCTCATTGCCTACCGGCATATAGTGGAAATACCAGACAAAATACGCACCGTTTTCTATAATCATATTGAGGTATTCCTCTGAGGTAATCGCTTTGTAATTAGCGCTGGTATAACAACAGGAAATACCGTAGACCAGCTTTTTCTCATGAAGGATCTTCATGGCTTTGATGACTTTATCATATACGCCTTTGCCTCTGCGCGAATCGGTCGCTTCATCAAACCCTTCCAGCGAAATCGCCGGCGCGAAATTTTTCACTCTCAGCATCTCGTCAGCAAACTCTTCATCGATCAGCGTTCCGTTGGTAAATGCCGTAAACATACAATCAGGATGTTTCTCGCACAGACGGATAATATCTTTTTTGCGCACCAGAGGCTCGCCGCCGGAAAAGAGATAAAAATAGACGCCTAATTCCTTGCCCTGACGCACAACATCATCCAGCTCTTCAAAACTGAGATTCAGTTTATTGCCGTATTCGGCAGCCCAGCAACCGACGCAATGAAGATTGCAGGCGGAAGTCGGATCAACCAGAATCGCCCAGGGGATATTACAGTTATATTTCTCTCTCAGCTTATCCTGAATCGGGCCGCTGATAAGATTGGCATTGATAAAAAAGTTAACCGCTATCGTTTTTAATACTTCCTGATCGACATCCTTAATAACATGACGAACATATGAATAATAAGGATCATCCGGATTTTCAATCGCCGAACGTATCGCCGCACGCTGCGACGGGAAATCTCCTTTTGAGAATTTATCGGCCCAGTCCATCAATCGGGGTAAATTTTCCTCCGGGTCCTTATAAAGATGATCAAACATACTGGTCAGACCAAATTTTGCCATCGTTGCTTTAACACTCATAATAAACCTCCCTTATATCTATCTGATTAGAGCTTAGACGTCATTCCGGGCTTTGCCAACAGTTAAACAGGCAGGATTGTCCTAATTGGAACAAACCGACAAAATCGCTCAAATTTGTGCAAATTCAGGAATGTGTTCAACGCAGCAAATAATCCAGCATCTCATTATAAACAGCGTCCAATTTATCGACGCTCTGTTCGATATCATCTTTCATACTATCCCATAGAAATTGCATAAAAAAACCGTAGATGGAATATCTGACAATATTGACGACCACTTCAGCCCGTTCCATGCTGACATTTCTTTCCGCCGCCATCTTCAAAACTCTGTCCGTAATCATGCTCTCCGTCCCCTCGAAAATATATCGTTCCAGACGATCTCGGGAAAGGGAGTTAAAAATGTTATAAACCTTTTTTTGATTTTCGCGGCAGGCATAGAGAAAAGATATCAGGACTTCACGCAAATCCTTATTTTGTGCCTCGGCGTCGTATTTTCTCAGCACTCTGATCAGCATATCGTCTAAAAGAGCGTAAATATCTTCATAATGATAGTAAAAAGTATTGCGCCCGATGTTGCATTCCGTGATCAGCGCTGTCACCGTAATCTTGTCAAATGGCATTCGCTCTACCATACTCTCAAATGTTTCAATGATGAGTTGTTGCGTGTAATTTGCCATGTTACCTCTCCTTTTCATAGCTGAGACTGTCAGGGTCAGATGTAATCTTTATACTTTTATACTTATTATTATACAGCAAACATTCTCCGCTGTTTTAACAGGTAGATCTTTCCTGCACGATACCTTCAATATTAGCGTCACAAGTAAGCGTGATTTTGTCAAGAAAGCGTATCAAATCACAAGCAATATACCGGAAAAACTATGAGCTGAAGCATGATTATTACCATCTTCCATATAGCCAAAAACTTCAATAAAACAAAAAGCCGTCCCATAAAATATCTTCACGGAACGGCTTTTTCTATAAGTTATCGAAGGAACTTAATCCTCTTCGATGAATTTAGGTCTGAGAACATAGTTCGTATGCAATAAGTGATGAGCTTTCTCACCGCCGACATCTCCCAGAAATTCTCTGTATAAATTTTGAATAGATTCATTCTGATAGGATCTTCTGATCGCTTTATTGCGATCCGCCTGATGAATGGCCGCTTCACGTTTATCCAAAACGGATAAATCACCATGATGGAAAGGTTGACCTCCGCCATCGATACAGCCGCCCGGACAAGCCATGATTTCGATAATATCGTATTCTTTTTCGCCTCTGCGAATATCATTCAATAAATTGGCAGCGTTGCCCAAACCGCTCGCTACCGCTACCCTGACCTTGCGGCCCTGAATATCGACCGTCGCTTCCTTCAGACCTTTTACTCCGCTTAATTCCGCGAATTCTATATTGTCCAAATCTTCACCGGTAATCATATGATAGGCCGTTCTGAGCGCAGCAACGGAAACCCCGCCGGAAGCGCCGAAAATAACACCTGCGCCGGTAGATTCGCCTAACGGATCATCAAAATCGTCTTCTTCCAGGCCGACAAAGTCCAGAGAATATTCTCTGATCATAAAAGCCAGTTCACGTGTCGTGATCACATAATCGACATCGGAAACTTCGTCCGACTGACCGAGCTCCGGTCTCTTCGATTCGTATTTTTTAGCAACGCAAGGCATGACGGAAACAACCACCAGATCCTTCGGATCGATCTGATGTTTTTCCGCGAAATAAGTTTTGACTATTGATCCGAACATTTCATGGGGTGATTTACAGGTACTCGGAATATCGAGCATATCGCCGAAATTATGCTCTATGAATTTGACCCAGCTCGGGCAGCAGCTGGTCAAGATCGGGAGGCGACCGTTTCCGTTCAAGCGATCAACAAACTCTTTCGCTTCTTCCATCGTCGTCAAATCCGCCGCAAAATTCGTATCGAAAACATAATCGAAACCTAAAGCACGCAATGCCGCGACCATTTTCCCGGTGACGATAGAACCCGGTTCCATATCAAACTCTTCCCCTAAAGCGACGCGTACAGCCGGAGCTGTTTGCACCACAACCGTTTTTGTCGGATCTCCCAAAGCCTTGAGCACTTGTCTGATCTGACTGATTTCCTGCAGCGCTCCGGTCGGGCAAACGGCCAGACATTGTCCGCAAAACGTACAGTTGGTCGTATGCATCGGCTGATGATATTGCGTGCCGACAACTGTTGTAAAACCTCTGCCGATATCCGTTAAAGTTCCCACTTTCTGCACTTCACTGCACATGGTTTCGCAGCGCTTGCAGAGAATACATTTATTGGGATCTCGGAAGATGGAATAACTGCTGTAATCGATCGGATACTCGATTCTCTCGCCTTCATAACGTACTTTTTTAATACGGGCGAGGGCCGCCAAATCCTGCAATTCGCACTCACCGTTTTTTCCGCAAACCAAACAATCTTTTGGGTGATTGGATAAAAGCAGCTCAATATTAACTCGTCTGGAGTTGATAACCTTATGGGTATCGGTACGAATTTCCATGCCGTCTTTGACCAATGTATTACAGGCCGGTACTAAAGTGCCGTTTTTTTGTTCGACCAGACAAATCCGGCAATTGGCTTCCTTATTAATAAAGCCCAGTTCATTTAAATCAAAATGGCAAAGAGTAGGAATATTGACATTCAGCATTTTAGCAGCTTCTAAAATGGTCGTGCCTTCTTCTACCTGAATTGTTTTATTATTAATTTTTACTGTAACCATCTCATCACCTTTATTTTCTCACAATTGCTTTTACCGGACAGGCAGTCAGACAAGTATTACATTTGATACAAATATCGGTATCAATTTCATGTTTTTGGCGTTTTTCGCCGGAAATCGCATTGACCGGACAATTTCTTTTGCATAATCCGCAGCCGACACATTTATCAAGCACCACATATTGAAGCAGGGACTGACAAGCCGAGGCGCGACATTTTTTATCCTTAATATGCTCCTCGTATTCATCTAAGAAATATTGCATTGAACTGATGACAGGGGTCGTTGCCGTTTTGCCCAAGCCGCAGAGACTGGTATCGGTAATCACCTGGCACAGTTCTCTCAACAACTCTAAATCTTCCATTTCGCCTTTGCCCGAAGTAATCTTTTCCAAAATTTCCAGAACTCTTTTATTACCGATGCGGCAAGGCGTACATTTCCCGCAGGATTCATCCACGGTAAATTTCATAAAAAATTTGGCGATATCGACCATACAATCTGTTTCGTCCATGACCACCATTCCGCCGGAACCCATAATCGAGCCGATTTTGCTTAAGGAAATAAAATCAACTTGCGTATCGAACAATTCGGGAGGAATACAGCCGCCGGAAGGACCGCCGGTTTGCACAGCTTTAATTTTTTTGCCGTCCGGAGCGCCGTGACCGATGCCATAGACGATATCATTAATCGTCACACCCATCGGAACTTCAACCAGACCGGCATTAACGACTTTACCGACCAAGGCAAAAACTTTGGTTCCCGGTGAATCCTCGGTACCGATCGATTTGAACCAGTCCGCACCATGTTCAATGATCTGGGCCACATTCGCTAAGGTTTCAACATTGTTCAGGATAGTCGGTTTATCGAATAGTCCTCTTTCGGAGGTACGATAAACTTTAGCCTGCGGCATACCTCTCTTGCCTTCAATAGACTGAATTAACGCGGTACCCTCGCCGCAGACAAATGCTCCTGCGCCTAAGCGGATATCCAAGTCAAAACTGAAATTGCTGCCCATAATATGATCGCCTAAAAGCCCGTATGCTTTCGCGGCTTTTATCGCATGGCGCAAGCTGTGTACGGCTTTGGGATATTCCGCGCGGACATAAACATAACCTTTGTTGGCTCCGATCGCTCGGGCGCAAATCGCCATGCCCTCAATAACGGAATGAGGATCTCCCTCTAAGATAGAACGATCCATATAGGCTCCCGGATCACCCTCATCCGCATTACAGATGACATATTTTATATCAGACTCATATCTATATGCCGTATTCCATTTCCAGCCTGCCGGAAAACCCGCTCCGCCTCGACCTCTCAAATTAGCGTCGATCATCTCCTGAATAATTTCCCCGGGCTCCATCTCATAAATGGTCTTATACAACGAAAAATATCCTCCGAAAGCGATATACTCATCGATGCTCAGCGGATCGATAATTTCGTAATTTTTCAAAGCGATACGGAGTTGCTTCTCATAGAATTCGCCTGCGAGACGAACTTTTTCGCCTTCGACAATATATTTTTCATCTTTAGACGCTCTGTTCAAAATCAGAGGGAGCGTTTTCTCTTTAACCGCTGATAATCTTTGTTTGTAATCCATTACGCTTCCTCCCCAATTTCGGCTAAAATGCGGGGTACATCTTCAATCATTACTTTTTTATAAACTTTATCATTGATTGTAATGACCGGCGCATCAGCACATTCGCCTACACATCTTGTTTCCACTAAAGAAAAAATCAAATCATCCGTCGTCTCGCCGGGTTCGATATGCAGCAATCTGGAAAATTCTTTCATGATTGCCTCCCCGCCCTTTACATAACAGGCGGTGCCCATGCAGATATTGATCGCGTATTTGCCTTTCGGGAACAAACTGAACCGGGAATAAAACGTTATCACACCGTAAATTTCCGCGATCGGCATTTTTAATGTTTTGGCAATTAAGGTTACTACGTGTTTCGGAATATAACCGTAAAGTTCCTGCGTTTTGTGCAGGACTTCAATCAAATCCGATTTCCGATGCATCGTTACCATGAAATCTTTGATTTCCTGATAATCGGAATCATTCTCATACATGCCTTTACCTCCACTATATAGCTTTTATTAAATTTTAAAATTGAATCTCCTAAAATTTACACGTTTACGATTATAAATGGAATCCTAAAAAAAAGGCAACCTATGATAAGAAAAAAATCTGATCTGTCAGTGCTTTCGCCTGTTCTAAGGAATGCAAAACGATGATCATCGATCTGTCCCCCCGGCTTCGCTTAATATAGGACATCGTCTTACATAAATTCTGTTCATCGAGACCCTTAAAAGGCTCGTCCATCAGAATTAATTCCGCATCCGTTGTGAGCGCCCTCACAATCGCGCAGCGTCTGGCCATACCGCCGGAAAGTTTAGCGACCGGTTCATGGATATTTTCCACAACATTTACTTCCGCCAAAGCATTCAGGATCTCCTGCTCGCTCAATTTGTGCCGGCCGGCAATTTGAATATTCCGAACGGCAGAAAATTCTTCGAACAAACGATTTTCCTGAAAAACCGCCGCTTTTTTCTCCGGAAACCCGATCAGTTCTCCTCTGATCGGCTGAACAAGACCCATGATCGCCTTCAACAAGGTCGTTTTGCCAATACCGGATTCGCCTAAAATACACGTAATCCGCCGCTCCGGTATGGTCAGGGAAAGATTGTCGAGTGCTGTAAAATTATCATATTTAACGGTCAGATTTCGAATGATCATGAAGTCAACCCCCGCAAGAGACGATGTGCTTTCAGCAAACCGTAAACAAGCACTTTTTCAAAAAGTACGCTCAATAAAACAATAGCAATGGCATAGGAAAAAATATCCGCACTCTGTAAAAATATCTTGGCGGAATAAATTACCTCACCGAAACTGTAGCGCGGCATGCCGAGTATTTCCGCCGCGATTCCTGCTTTCCAGGCCATGCCGCAGGCGATTTCCAAAGCCGATTTGAAAAACGGCTCCGCAGATTTCAGATAAATATATTTCCATTTTTTCTTTTCGCTGAAATTAAAAACCCGGGCTACTTCCAGCATTTTCGGATCACTGCTTTCCAGCCCGTTCAAATAATGATTAAACACAATCGGGAAAGCCATAATCAGCACGACTGAAGTCGCGATCCAGCGATTTGAAAAAAGGATCAATAAAAGGATCGTAATAACGGTGATAGGTATGGATTTAAAGATCAGGGCAAGCTGTTTGAAAAAGGCTTTTAACCAGATATTGATTTTCGCCAAAACAGCGAAGCAAATGCCCAGCAGGACACCGCCCATCAAGCCGAGTATAATGCGCAGAGATGAAAAAAGAGCTATGCGCCAAAAATGTTTTGTGCGGATTAATTCAAGAAACCGTTCGGCGACTTGCAAAGGACCGGACAATAAAAAAGGAACAGGAAAAAAACGGGACAGCAATTCCCATAAAACAACAATGGAAATTGCTGCAACAATATTCGTTATAATCTTTAGCTTACGGCTTGAAGTAGAAGGTTTCATCAGGCATCGTTCCGCCTACTGCTTGAGGATTCGCGTCAAACAGTACCTGTAAATAACCGTGCAGGGCTTTTTCCATAGCGTCCCCGGTAATACAGGTAATATGGCAATAAGGAATCGCCTTTTCCGCGATTTGAGCATTATCAAGAATATGATATTTTTCAATCAGTGCACCGGCCTCCGCCGGTTCCTGATTCACAAAATCCACCGAAGCCTGATAATCTGTTAAGAATTGAGCGATCGCTTGAGGATGTTCCGCAATAAAGCTTTTATTCGCTACGACAACCCCCATGACGAATTCGGATTGATTGTCTAAATCCTGCCAGACATCATTTAAGTCGAGTGCTGCACGCAAACCTTCCACTTTAGTCATGGCAACTGTGACAAAAGGCTGCGGCAATAAGCCGACGGCGTTTTCTGTAGCGGCAAGCGCTCCGACCACCTCCTGATGTTCCGCTTTCCATTCGATTTGCAGATCAGTTACGGGATCGAGTCCGTTTTCCTTCAGTAAATAATCAAAGGCATATTCCGGCGCCGCACCTTTACCGGAAGCGATCACGGTTTTGTCTTTCAAATCGGCAATAGACTGAATCGTTTCTCCTTTTTCAACAATATTTAAAACACCTAATGTATTAATCGCCAGAACCTCAAACTCACCCTCTGTTTTATTCCATAAAATGGAGGCTAAATTGCTCGGCATAGCGATGATATCCGCTTCATCTTTCGCTGCGGCAGCTATTAGATTATCCGGTGCCGCCGCTATCGTCATAGTATAATCATTAACCGTCTCGCCGGCTTCCGAATCTGCTAATAATTTAGAAAAACCCATGCCGGTCGGGCCGTTTAAACCGATCAGGCGAATCGCCGTTCTCTTCCCTGTGGTGCTCCCGCCGTCTTGCTCTGCCGGGTCTTTCGGATTAATCGACGCACTTTCTTCTATCTCTTCAGTTTTCAGTTCCGTTTGAGACGTCTCGCTTTGAGCTGGAGTTGAATTTTCCGCAGCTTCATCTTTCGGCTTCGGGATATCTGTCGTCTGATTCTGATTACCTGTGCCGCATGCAGAGATGAACAGAGCGATCATCAGAAAAAGAGCCAATATGGTAGATTGCTTGCTTTGCTTCATTTTTTCTATTTCCTCGTTAATATATTATAAAAAACAGGCTGCTGATTTCGTTTTTTGAGATTAACAAATTCGCTAAACAAAGGCAACAGAACAGATCAAAAAACGCGCCCGGATAAATACATTTGATCCGGATCGACGGATCTTCCGTGAGACAGCCTTGCGCGTTTAAAGAATAATATTTTATGCCTCTTTGACAGCGGTTTTTCCTGATTTCAGTTTAAGTTTCAAATAACGCAGCGCGAAAGAAATTGCCGTTATACAGATGAATACAAGAATAAATGCGGCGATTCCGTGCTGAACCTTTTTAACGAAAAATTCGAACAAAAATGCACCGAGCGCCATCTGCAGACAATACAGTTCAAATGAGATCTTGCCCAGATTTTTGAAGAAAAACGACGGGTTGTATTTAGAGAACGCCACATCCATGAGCAGCAGCGCGCCTAAGGCATGTGGAATGCCCATGATATAAAAAACATCCGTAATAAAAAAATCCGCCTTGATCATATACCCGAATTTCCAGGTCAAAAATATACCGGACACGAGCAGAATCACGGCAGCTGCAAGTTTCGTTCCGGTCCTCCATCGTCCCTCATGTTCTGCGGCGGCGATACCGATTAAAATAATCGGGATACGGCAAAGAAAAATATTTGCGGCATGATTCTCTGAGCTTTGCTCAAGGATCAACATCAGAACCAGCCAGATCGCGAGCGATAAGATCAACGTTTTAATCTTCCCTGTTTTTCTTGTCCACCTGAGATAAAGAGGTACCAGAAGATAAAAGATGATGATAGCCGGAGCGAACCAGAGGAAAGAGCCTCCGCCTCTCCGGAAAAGTTCCACTCCGATGAGCGTCAGAAACGCTTCTCTGAGCGAGAGTTTCCCTAAGGATATATAAATCACGCAGGATAAAATAAATACCGGATAGATATTCAGCAGTTTTCTCTTTATATATTGCAGATAATTGCCCGTATCTGAAAAATATGACATATAGCCGGACATGAAAAAGAAAATATCTACTCCGATATAGGCCGTCAGGATGATAAATCTTGCCGATACCGAAAGAAAATCTCCGCCTCTCGGCATCGGGAAAAGATGGAATAATAGAATAAGAAATGCTGACACGCCCATGATCGGCGTCTTGGTCTTTTTTAAGCTCATATATAACTCAGTCTTTTTGATTTTCCTGCAAGCCCGAGTCCGCGAATCCCGGAAATCAGATTAGGTTTCTTTCGTCCCGGATTTGAGCTTGCAGCTTGCCAAACATCAGAACTCTGATTCCGCGCTCTTCACATTCAGAACTGTAATGTCCGACGTTCCGACAGCTTTCTCAAAGTTAGCCTTCAATCCGTCAAAAGCATTCTCAAACGTCAACATTAAAAGTACATATCCGTTCGCATAAAGAACTTTGCCGATTTCGGACTGAACGCAGACCCACTTCCTGACATTTGCCTTGTCTGCAATCGCCTTTGCGAGTTCTTCCGCTTTAGCCTGCTCCGTTCTGATCAGCACAAGCGAGTGTGCGGACGTGGATATTTGTGCTTCCGAGCAGACCGCTTCTATTCCGTCTTCCCACTTGACAAAGCTGAACGCTTCAAAATTGGAATCATCAAGTTCAAATACGTCCGATACCGGAAGATCAACGCCGTCACAAATGTTGGCAATCATGTCGGTCAGCTTAATGCTGGTATCGACTTCACCGGATTCGGTCTTTCCGTTCTCTTGTTCAGCGCCGTTCCCGGCACAGCTGATGAGCGTCAAACTCAGTGCTAAACATAATACTAAAACAATCAATTTTTTCATTATCTAAACTCCTCTTGTTTTCGTTTTAAGCAGCAGGAATTTTGTTAATTTCCTGTCCAGCTTGATGAATTAAACATCCTGTTTTTTAATCCAAGAGCGGATCAAAACAGGATGGTCAGTATTATATCATGCAGAAAAATGGTGATTTCTTAATATTTTTTAAAAATCTCGCAGCTATTTTTGAATAGAAAGTTCATCTAAACCGACTTTAAAATTACACGCCAAATGACACAAACCGGATTTGAGAGCATTCCGAACTCTCTTGACTTGACCTTTGGAAGATTATTCCAAAGCGAATAAAGCAGCTCCTAAAGCGCCGCAAATTTGGGCTTCTTCCGGCACAAAAATTCTTTTTGAAAGTGCAGTTTCCAAGGCTTTTACGACGCCTGAATTACTTGCGACTCCGCCTGTCATAATATAGGGAGCATCCCCTTTCGCCCTTTTTACCAGCGAAACGGTTTTAGCGGCTACAGACTGATTCAAGCCGTTTATGATGTCCGAAATTCAGGTATTGTTTGCGATTTTAAGAGAACGAACCTGTTTCGAAGTGAATAAAAACCCCTGAAACGCTTATG
>CAYFVK010000009.1:0-45413 GCA_964346695.1 uncultured Mageeibacillus sp.
GTCGGCGGCGTTGTCGGCTCCGTCGTCGGTTCTGTCGGCGGTGTTGTCGGTTCTGTCGGCGGTGTTGTCGGTTTCGTTGTCGGTTCTGTCGGCGGCGTTGTCGGTTCCGTCGTCGGTTCCGTCGGAATCGGTTTTTCTACCGCAATAAACTCTAAGAAATCTTTACCGGTTCTTGCTGTTTGCCCATTATAGTCAAAATAAAACCATGAGCCCATCTGATCGACAAAAAATTCCGTATCCTTGCGCATTTCACCTAAAAGTTCGCCATTCAGATTTCTGACATTAAACGTTTGTTTAGCGCGAACTTTCAGAGATATCGGTTCTTGAGTCACAAAGCTATTATGGACATACTTAAAGATACCGTCTTCCAGGAAAACATATTTGTCTCCTTCCAAGAATCCTTGGAATGTTTCACCACGAACTTTTTCGCCTATTTTATTCCCATTTGCGTCTCTGACATTGACCGTACTGTCGATATAAAGCAATTGATTAGATTGTCCTGCGAGAACGGAATCTTCCTGAGGCATTAAATGACCGTACGGCATCAAATCTCCGTACTGAATCAAATTGCTCTTGGCGATATAAACAGCTTTTCCTCTATATGCCTCATCCGGTCCATCATAGATAAACCTTACAAAATTCTTATCAAAACTGATACCTTTTATCGCTATTCCATAATAAAATTTTGTAGGCAAAACATCGGCCGGTCCGCTGACGATATTTGTACTGTTGATATTTGCGCCCTGATCCGTAACAAAATAAGTTCCGACTTGAGCACTGTTACTGCCATAAATCCGAATAAATTTATGATTTATATAACCTTCCGGATCAAGGAACGGATCCGCAGGTTCAATAACTACTTGATTGTCTATAGCAGGATTTCTGGAAGGATTCTTTTCAGGAGTTGCATGAATCACTTCATTTTGACCATCCTGATTAATATCACCTAAAAATAAAAACAGATGTGTAAAGGGTTTATCCACATTGTCAGGATTGTCGAAACCCTCACCCTTAATCGCAATCAGATCACCCGGCGCCAGATCTTTCAGTCCAATCTCAACAGCATTATTGTAAATGGATACGACTTCTCTTGGAATTTCATATCCCAAAGCTTGTTTGTAGAGATACCAGATCAAACCGTCACAATCAAAGCCGTTGTTTATAGAAGGAATCGCTACTTCTCTCACGTATCGAGCACCCTCTGTAGTCTTAGCGGTTTCAATCAATGCGTTGGTTTGTTCCGGAGATAAATAATTCTGATTCGCTTCGGCATGCGAAACTGGGACTAAACTTAGCAGTACAAGAAATGCCAAGGCGAAAGCCACCAATTGTTTTTTTATAATAAACCTCCATTTTCAATGAGAATATATTATTCGTATCAGTGACCATAATCAATATAACCTGAAATTAATATAACATAATTATTTTACTAACTGAAATTCCGCGGAAGAAAATCTGATCACAGTGCTGACCGCAATCATCTTTTCATGAATACTGCATATCATTCCCAACTGAGCATCAAGTCGTGAGAACCCAAAATTGTTTTCCATGCATGTTTTCTGTCAGTGATTTACTCTGATTCCACTCTTCTTCTGAAAAGAGATAGCTGCTCTGCCAGCAATTCTGACAGTACTGATAATTATTTTTACCACATCTTGCAAAGGCGGCAATAAAGTAGAAGTTGAAAAACTCATCAATGTTGAAATAAGCGGCAGCAGACAATTACTTTAGCTCATTGACCTATGATATTAAAGGGAAATCAACCGAACTCAAGAATGGCGATAAGATCAAAATTACAATAAAAGAAGATGGAAAGTTGGCCAAAGCCGCAAATCTTCATCTGGATAAAAAGACCTTTACGTATGAAGCAACAGGACAGGAAGAGCCTGAAACCATTGATATTAAAACGTTTCAAGCTTTCACCTATAAGAAATGGTGGAGATAACGGGATTCGAACCCGTGACCTCTGCAATGCGAATGCAGCGCTCTCCCATCTGAGCTATACCCCCATTTGAATGTTCTGACGCCAGAACAAATTTTGAACGTTCTAATAATATACCAGAAAAGTTACTCTTGCAAAGCCTAAATTGCCGGAAAAGCGAAAATCCCTCTCTAAAATTCAAATTTCTTACCGAAAATCCAAAATTCAGGCAAAAAATCTAAAATTCTTGCTGAAAATCCAAAATTTCTTTTTAAATCCAAAAAAATTGCCGGAAGGATAAAAAAGATTAGGCAAATCAAGAAATCGAAACGGCGTAGCCCTTATTCTCATAATATAAAAATCTCCGGAGTTTCAGAACTGAAAGCTCCGGAGGGACGATAATTGTTCAAATTTGACGGTGAACTGATTAATTTCGACGCTGAGCTGATTAATCTGATTGGAACAACCAGCTTCAAAGCGAATTCTAAATAATTGAAACTATAACGCTGACCACCGCGATTAAAGCAACTTTATGCCATAATTGACCGGATTTTTTGCCCAATTTAATCTCCAAGCCATCAAAGAACATCACCATATGTAAAATCAGTGCCGCAGAATTTAAGATCATATAACCCATGCTCCAGAAAAATGAGAAAATCGAAGCTAAGATATAGAGTGCGATCGGCACTAAGGCTGAAGCCGCCAGAGAATCAATAACGAGCTTCATTTTGGCTTTTTTGTCTCCGCCCTTGCCTTGAATCAAAACACCGTAGCCAAACATAGCCGCCAGCACCGCAGCACAAGTCAGAATTGATAAAAAGCCGATTAACATGAAGCTGCCAAATCTGCCGATAGACCAGATATAGCTGTAATAATAATAGTTTATGCCCGTTCTTGCCAAAGAAGAAAACACAGCATAAATGACCAAAATCAGAACCAAACTGACGGTATCAAGATCGATCTTAAAAATGCCATAAGGCTGCTTGGAGAATAATCTGCTAAATAAATCCCCCAAAACAATTTTTTGTTTCGGTTTCGGCTGCTTATAAGCCTGACCTTGGGGAACGCCATAACCTTGCGGACCCGGGTAGCCCTGATT
This sequence comes from uncultured Mageeibacillus sp., assembly GCA_964346695.1. Lineage (GTDB taxonomy): Bacteria > Bacillota > Clostridia > Saccharofermentanales > DTU023 > UBA5436. The sequence continues at coordinate 3,021 of CAYFVK010000009.1, forward strand.
ACCCGGCATCGGGCCTGCCGGACCCTGCTGATACGGAGGCGGATTGCCTTGTGCAGGTCCCGTCTGTTGATAAGGGTTATTGGAGGCCTGATAGGGATTATTAGGCGCTTGATAGGGATTGTTAGATGCCTGATAAGAATTATTGGGTGTCTGATAGGAATTATTTTGTCCTTGATAAGGATTAGGCTGCGGAGCATTTCCCCGCGGAGCATAACCTTGCTGTACATAGGGATTACCGCCATTGGCAGTACCTGAACCATTTTGAGTAGAATTGTTCTCCGGGGCAACCTCACCCTGATAGGGATTGTTTTGATTATTGTTTTCCATATGAGTCTCCTTGTCTTTAATAATCAGTCTGCAAAACAATTTATAAATATAATTTATGTAAAGATACCGGATTTATTATAGCACAATCACTCCGCGATTAGATTTCGCAGATTGTTTAAAGCACTAAAATTCACAAGAAAATAACATTGTTGATTACTCTTTTTCATGGCAGAAACTCCGCCGTCCGCTTTTTCAATCATGACTACCTTTTCGCCCAAACCGAAACGATCCGTCAATAAATCTGTTAATTCATCTTTCAGCTCACCAGTCACATAAATTTTTTCGACAGCCTCCTCATTCAAAACAGAAAATTGTCCCCTTTCAAGCCAAGAACCGTCTACCCCGTCCGCTAATTGATTATTAAATGCCAACAGAAGCTGCACTTTGCGTTTCTCACTTTCCGCATTTTTGATTTCACGCTCGAGATAATCTAATGATTGATTAAGTCCCGCGGGGTTCTTCACCAAATTCAGCCATGCGTCATAATGATTAAACGGCAAATGCTCAAAGCGACCGGCTACCTCGATGCGTTTTCCCAAAACATCCGCGATCAGACTGCTTTCAATATTTTTTTCCGAGGCATAACAGATCGCAGCCAGCATATTGTAAGCAAAATATAATTGCTGCTGAGGCATCTTATATTGTCGGGCGTCAACCGAAAACTGATTGAGACCGGACAGCGGATTTTCGGCAAAAGAAGCCTCATAATCGAGTTCCGGGGACTTGAAACCGCAGTCGCAGGCAAATTTGCCGAGGCTCTCATAATACTGTTCTTCATAACGCAGCGGTCGACCGCAATAGGGGCAGGTTTCCGTATAGGAATGCTGCCGGTACTGCATAGGAAGCGTTCCCCGTTTGATGCCGAAACAGATGGTTTTAATCGGTTTCAGCTCGCGGCTCAGCCAAACCAGAGCCGGGTCGTCACCATTGATATAAAGTGTGATACCGCACGGCAGGTTTTGCGAGAGTGTTTTCGCGAGCTGCCACTTATCCCCATAACGATCCGTCTGATCATTGAACAGATTCGTGAGTAGAATTTCTGACGGCGGCAGATGCGGAAAAACTAACAGCATATTTAATTCGTCAATTTCCATAATCATCCGATCGGCGTCAACCTGATAGGGTTTTCGACAACATTTAAACAGCGTGGTGGCGATCCCCTGCTCCATATTTGCGCCCTGTTTATTCCGGCAAACAACTTCACCGGATTTTTCAAAAATCTCGCCGAGGGCATTAGCTGTGGAAGTTTTGCCATTCGTGCCGCTGATGAACACCCGTTGTTCAGGCAATGTAAAAGACCTGAACAGCCGCGGATTCCTGTTCAGGGCAAATTGTCCGGCATAGCTGGTACCGCCGCCTTTGCCAAGAATTTTCTGAAGGCCGATAATCGATTTTACCGTATAAAATAAAATATTTTTCATGATGCTCCATTTTTCATTTTCCGACAAAATTTAGTAAGCTGACAAATCCGTAAAATACGTTTAATTTTGATCTGACAGCACCTGTATTTTTTCATAAGTCTGTTTCAAATTGATAGACAACAGACAATCGGTGGTCTAAACTTAAACACAGGCATTTATTATACTCTAAATTAATAAAGGAAATCGTATGACAAAAAAATCTAAAACAAAATACTATATTATTCTGGCCATTGTTACAGTCGTCTTCTGGCTGATCAATCTGACGCCGATCAATCCGAGAGACAGAGGCTTTTTTATTAAGTTAATCATTCTCTCCATTCTGATTATTCTGCCGCAGGTCATCAATATCTCCATTAACAAAGAAAGAAAATCCGCTAATCCGATTGAAAACATTCGCATATCATTTTCTTCTCTGAGAAATCTTTTCAAAAAAGGTTCGGACAAAGGCCTTGTCTGGATTCCCATTCTTTTGATCATCATCTATTTCATATTAACCTTAACTTCCGCAGAAATTTTCCGTTCAAGAGATTATTCGAAACTCTTAACCGTAGAAGAAACCAAATTCCCCGGCAATATCGCCGAGGTTAATTTTACCGATATTCCAACCGTGGATCGAGGTACCGCCCAGCATTTAGGCAGCAAGAAAATGGGCGAGATCGCGGATCTGGTTTCGCAGTTTGAAGTCTCTCCGGACTATACGCAAATTAATTATCAGGGCCGTCCGGTCAGAGTTACTCCTCTGCGCTACGGCGACTTCTTCAAATGGCTGATCAATCGCTCCGAAGGCTTGCCGCGCATCATTCGGGTCGATATGATCGACAGCAGCGTGACCTTGCAGTCGCTTGAGTCCGGCATGAAATATTCCGAATCCGAGCCCCTGTTCCGCAATATTAAACGTCATCTGCGCCTGCGTTATCCTTTCGCCATCATGGACAATCCGATAATGGAAGTCGATGAAGAAGGTACACCTTATTGGGTAACGCCGATAATCAAGCCGACTGTCGGCTGGTTCGGCGGACGGGATGTGAAAGAGATCATCCTCTGCAATGCCCTGACCGGCGAAACCGTCAAATACAAAATCGGTGAAATTCCGGCCTGGATCGATCGCGTCTATCCTTCCGATATGATATTGCGCCAGATCAATTATTACGGAAAATATCAGGACGGATTCTTCAATTCGCTGATCGGTCAAAAAGGCGTCTTGCGCACAACAGATCTCTATAATTACATCGCTCTTAACGATGACGTCCTGCTCTTTACCGGAATCACTTCCGTTTCAACGGAGGACAATTCGAATTTAGGCTTCGTTCTGGTCAATATGCGTACCAAGGAAACCAACTTTTATCCGGTCGCTTCAGCCGATGAGAGTTCGGCCATGCACAGTGCGGAAGGTGCTGTTCAGGAAAAAGGCTATATCGCGACCGTACCGATTCTTTTGAATATCGGAGGTCGTCCGTCCTATTGCATGGCACTCAAGGATCAGGCTTCTCTGGTCAAAATGTACGCTTTGGTTGACGCTCAGAATTACCAGACTACGGGCGTCGGCAATTCGATCAAACAGGCCATCGAGAATTATGAAATCAGCCAGAATTCCCGTCTGCACAATGATCCTGATCCTGCCGAAACAACGACACGCGAGCAGGTTTCACTGGAAGTGACTGTCGCCGACGTGCAGTCGATCATCATTGACGGCAATACTTACTACTATTTTATGATCCAGAAGGAAGCCGCTGCAAATGCGGAAAAAACCCTGTCTGATCAATATTTCGAGCAACAGGTATTTTCTGCACCGGGAACCTTATCCCCGCATCTCGCCTTCCTCAAACCCGGCGATAAAATCAGCATCGACTTTTATTCCCCGGTTAACCTCTCCGATATTACGGAAGAAACTCTGAGCAATCAAAGCAATTCCACTATTGAGATCAACTCCGTTGACTTCAATTAATAGGTTGTGCCGTCCAGATCCGCCAGATAACTGCGCGCCGAGTTGGCGGCTAAAGCGCCGTCAGCGGCGGCAGTGATCACCTGTCGGAATTTCTTCCTGCGTAAATCGCCCGCGGCAAAGACCCCCGGAACATCGGTCAGCATATCTTCATCGGTCAGAACATAGCCGTTTTCCATTTTGATCTTGCCTTCGAAAAGAGACGTGTTTGGATTGAAGCCGACAAAAACGAAGACGCCCAGCATGCGATCTTCCGGATTTTTCCGGAGCGTGGTAATTTCGCCTGTTTTAACATTTTTGACTTTGATTGTATCAAGTACCTCGTCACCGGAAACTTCCTCTATCACGGAGTCCAGCAGAAAATACAAATTTTCAACCTTTTTTGCTTTTTCCTGCACACTTTCCACAGCGCGCAGACGATCACGGCGATGAATCAGCGTCACTTTCCTGCAAATCTTCGCCAAATAAACCGCTTCTTCCACAGCCGCCTCGCCGCCTCCGACCACATACACCTCCGAATTTTTGAAAAAATTTCCGTCGCAGGTGGCGCAGTAGGAAACACCGCGTCCGACAAACTGATCCTCACCCGTAAAACCCGCTTTTCTGGGGCTGGCTCCGGTAGCGATGATCACGCTGCGGGCATGATAGGTACCCATCATGCCTTTAATTTTTTTAACCGGTTCTGAAAAATCAACTTCCTGCACAATATCCTGCGCTCGCTCACAGCCGAAGAGTTCCGCCTGTTTTGTGAAGCGCTCGATCAAACTCATGCCGCTTTCGCCTTCCGGCACTTGTCCCGGATAATTCTCAATACTGGCAGTCTGGGCGATTTGTCCACCGTCAAACGCCTGTTCAATGATCAATGTCGAAAGACTCGCTCTGCCGGCATAGAGTCCGGCGGCAAGCCCAGCGGGACCTGCTCCCAAAATCACAACATCATAAATTTTATCACTCATTTTAAGCACCCTTCTCATCTATATTATTTTCCCTTAATATACCATATTTCAGAAAGACTAAACGTAACCGTATGAACCATTTGCGGATAGTTCTTCTCGCAGTCCCAAGAGGCTGACCGGTCAGCTGATTGTGATATAATTAAAATCAATCGATACTGATTATTTAAACACCATTCAACAAATCAATAATGAATAAAAAATATTATCAGAGGAAGGACAATCACATGACTCATAGCACGTATAAATTACCGCCTCGAAACGAGGTACCGCTCGAAACAACATGGAATCTGAATGACATCTTCGCCGATGACGAGACCTGCAAAAAAGCTCAGGAAACTCTGAAATCCTCCGTACAGGAATTTGCGGCGTCATTTCAGGGAAAAATCAAGGACACGACAAACCCGGAGTTTCTCCTGAAAGTCATCCGAAAATATGAGGAGATTTATACTTTAGCCGTTCGGATCAGTGCCTATGTCAGTCTCGCATTTTCAGTCGATATGCGCAATAACGATCTTGGAAAATGGAGTCAGGAGACAGAACTGCTGTTCGCCGACTTCGCCGCCCAAACATCTTTTTTCGACTCGGAACTGGCAGAACTGGACACGGCAATCATTGAGCAAGCGATCTCAGAAACCGATGCTTATAAATATTATCTGACAGAAAAACTGGCACAAAAACCATATCTGCTGCAGTCAGAAACGGAAAAAGTGCTGGCCGCTTTAAGTCCGATCGCCAACCTGCCCTACTCTGTCTATGAAACAATCAAGGCGCAGGACATGGAATTTCCGGACTTTGAAGCGAATGGCAAGACCTATCCGCTTTCCTATGTCACTTATGAAACCAAGTATGCCGGAGAAAAAGATACCGATATCCGGCGCAATGCTTTTAAGGCTTTTTCCGAAACACTCGAACTTTATCACAATACAAACGCTGCTCTGATGCTCGGTACTTTTACCTATAAGGATACCTTGGCGAAGCTCAGAGGATTTAAGGATGGCTCGGAACAAAGCCTGTTTGAGCAAAAAAGCAGCCGCGAGCTTTATGATCGTCAAATTGATCTCATCATGGCAGAACTTGCTCCGCACATGCGCAAATACGCCGCCCTTATTCAAAAAGAATATGACCTGAAGGAAATGCATTATGCCGATTTGCTTTTGCCGCTCGATCCGGATTTTCAGCAGGAAGTGAGCATCGAACAGGCAAAGGACTACATATCTGACGCTATTCAGATAATGGGTACAGAGTATCACGATATGATCATGCACAGTTTCCCTGAAAGATGGATTGACTTCGCTCAGAATATCGGTAAATCCACAGGCGGTTTCTGCTCAGGTGTGCCGCTTACCCATCCCTATATTTTGCTCAACTGGTCGGGTCAATTAAGCGAGGTCTTTACATTGGCTCATGAGCTGGGTCATGCCGCGCAGGATTTGTTAGTTGCTCAAAATAATACCGTCTTAGAGCAGGTTATGCCATTCTATCTGATCGAATCCCCTTCGACCTTTCATGAACTATTGCTGGCGGACAGCCTGCTCAAAAAGAATGAAGATCCCCGCTTTAAGCGCTGGGTTATCTCCTCAATGATCAACAATACTTATTTTCATAACGCGGTCACACATCTGCTGGAAGGTGCTTTCCAAAGAATTGTCATGGACAATATCTCAAACGGCGAACAGCTTTCCGCCTCTGACCTCGACCGAATTTATCTGGGCGTACTTAAAGAGTTCTGGGGCGACGCCATCGTTTATGACGCGGGCTGTGAAAAAACCTGGATGCGCCAGCCTCATTATTACATGGATCTCTATTCCTATACGTATAGTGCCAGTCTGGTCGTTTCAACCGATTTCTATCTGCGTTTGAATGAAAATCCCGCGGCAAATGCTGAAAAATGGATTACATATCTGAAAACAGGAGGCCCGTTATCCGTCACAGAACACGCAAAATTAGCCGGCGTTGATTTAACAACCGCCGCACCGCTGCGCAATATGATTGCCTTCATCGGAGATCTGATCGATCAACTGGCAAAATAAAATTAGCGAAATAAAGCCGCGATATAAAGTCGAATCGGTACACGTCAAACAAAACTTTGTTCTTCCGGAAGTCGGAAGTTCAGGCAACAATTTCCTGTTGAAGTTAATTAAGATTCAAATCATAAAAAACCAAAATTTTCAGAAGGAGACGGAACCATGTCAAGCAAAAAACCTACAAGAACAATAATGAGTTTATTCGCGGCAATTTTCTTGATCATCATTTTAAACCGGAATGTTTTCGCCGGTGATGAAATCGTCTACAACGCGAATGATTGGCCCTATTTTAAGAACAGAACAAAACAGGATGTTCAGGCAAAATATCAGGAAGTGATTAATAATTTAGGTACTTATGATCAGAGCGATCCGGCAAGTTATTTCGCCGAACAGCCAAGTACTGTTTCGCCGTACAGCTATGGCAGCATTACAAGCGACACATTAAGGTCGATGGGGAATATGGTTAATTTTTATAGATGGTTGATCGGGGTTAATGAAATTCCGGCAGCTAACTTCATTGCCAGAGATGATTTGCAGGCGCAAATGCTCTTAAGGCTGTGGAATATCGGTCATTATGTAGATCAGTCAAAATTGCCGCCGGATATACCTCAGGATATCCTCGATATGGGATTACCCATTAATCACAATATTTTAGCCTGGGGATTATCTCCGCTTTACTCCATCCCTCAATGGCTTGACGAGGGACGGGGTGATAATCCGGTCATTGGTCACAGATACGCAATCTTATCCTCCATTAACAGTCAGTTGGGATTCGGCTACTCTTTTGACTTTCATGATGCTCCCGGAATAACTTTTCGCGGAGGCGCAATAGGCGACGTTCTCAACTATCTGAATCCAATTCCGGATAGAGCGTATTTTGCTTACCCTGCTCCCGGCTATCAGCCTAAAAATTTCTTCGGATACAATTCCTCAGCCTGGACAATAGAATTAAATTCCAATTATCTGTCCGCAAAGGATAGAGAATTGAATATCAAAGTCACCTGGCTCAACAACGGGCAGATCTGGCAGGAAGATCAGACCTCCCAAAGCGACTTAATTCTCTTCGCGCCTGTTTTTGAAGACATTTCAAGATTTGAGGATACAGATCAATTTAAAGTTGAAATTACCGGTCTGACGGATGTGCAAACTTCAAGTCCTGCCAAGATAGAATATACTACTGAATTCATATCCTATGAAGAATACGATGAAATTCAAGGCATTGATGTATTTTATAAATCCGGAGATGGTGGTTGGTGGTCAAACTCCTTATATAATGATATCTATCTTTTTGATGAATATTTAAATCCCCAAAACCTATACGCGAAAATTTCTTACGCCAATGGAGAAACCTCGACTGTCAGCGGGAGGATGCTTAGCATAGAGGATAACAGAACGGAAAGCCGTTATTATCAGCAAGGTCTCCCCTTCTTTCATGAGATAACTTTCAACTATAAAGGTTTCTCAGATCATGTAAAACTTTATTTGACCAATAAACCAAGCGATAAAGACGTAAAATCTTCAGATGACCTTTTTAAGACCTACTATACTAAGGGAAATGCCGCTCTATATGAAACGAGAGATTCCGAAATAAAGGTAAATTATTCTTTTTATCCGGGAATGGAAATCACCGCGATTCAGGACGGTACGCGATACTTAGTCAGGTCAGGTTATTATGATATGGGTTATATCGACGCTTCCGATCTGGCGGAGGATTTGAGTTCAGTTTTTGCCACTTTATATTATGTCAAAACGGAATCCGATTATTGGGATTCATCTGTGGGTGAAACACATATTATTCCTGTCGGCGACTCTTTCTATGGCGAAATAGATGGTGAAGAAGTTTATTTTCGAAGAGGAGATGATATATTCAGCATCCCAAAAACGAATGTTACAACTACACCCATTCAAAGTAATGCCTATGTTACCGAGAGGGCAAATGTCAGAAGTGAATCCTCCGGTCAGATAATCGGTACCAAATATAAAGGTGATTATATTCAAGGCTACATGAGAGGCAATTATCTTTATTTTAATTTTAATGGAACAGACGCAAAAATCCATAGAAGTTTAGTTATCATCGCCAAGCCGCAAACCAGATATCTCAAAGGTGAATCCAATGTCAGAGATCGAAACGGCAAATTAACAGGAGTTAAAAAGAGTAATCAAACAATTTATGCTGTACAGATCGGCAATCAGTTCAGATTTGTTGAAAATAATCAAATAAGATTTATCCATGAATCTCGTATTATTAAAGATGGCGAACAGGTCACAGCCTATCTCACCAACACGTCAAATATACGCTACTCAGAATCTCCTTATGATGTGCTATATGTTTTGCCGATCGGCACGGAAGTCAACGGTTATTTCGAGAACGGAAAGTTCTTCCTTTCTTATTACAGCACCATCCATCCCTCTTTACTGACATTTGAGAGAGCATCAAATTATTATATAAAATCCTCCGGCAATATAAGAGATCAATATTTGGAAAAAACAGATATCGCTTATAAGGGAAATATCATAAAAGCAGTCAAAGTCGGAAATTATTACCGATTCGAGCAAAACGATCAAGTCAATTTGATTCACGAATCACTGGTCAGCAAAACACCTGTTTCAGGTGATGCCTATTTAACCGAAAGAGCGAATATCAGAGACTTAAATAATAATCTTGTAACAACCTGTAAAAGAGGTACTTATATCTACGGTCAGCGCAGAGGGGACTATGTGTACTTTACAAGGAACGGAAAACAGGTAAAAGTATATGCCGCTTTTGTAAAATTCGCCAGTCCGAGAACCATGACCATCATAGAGCGAGCAAATATCAGAAATCAGGATTTGGAAATCGTTTCAGTTAAGCAGAAAGGCCAAAGGATTAATGCTGTCAGGATAGGAAATTATTATCGTTTTATCGAAAACGGCAAAATAAGATTTGTCTGGTACAGCTTAGTCAGATAAGAGAGAAATGCCGCGAAAAGAAAATCAGAAACAGTTTCAACAACTCATTATTACAAAAAATTAAAAGGTCGGTTCTTCTTTTAAAGCCGGCCTTTATTAATAAGTATAAAATTGTTCTAAAAAAGGCTGATGCACAAGCCAATAGTCAAAACAGGCATCCGGCTTCTCAAACCTAAAAATCAGCAGCGGATTACGGTTCCATGGAATTTTCAGATTGCTGCCGGTCAAATTCTTTCAGCTGCTTTTGTAGAGACATGCTCTGAATAAAGCTCAAAAAGATGCCGATTAACAAAGCCAGAATAATGATGACAGAAAAAATCCGAATTAATAAAGTTTTTCTTTTTTGTTTATTCAAGAATCTTTCCTTTCCGGAGACCTCGCCGCTTCTGCCTGAACTGATCATAAAAACAGACCAAAATCAATCATAACTTCCCGGTCTGAGCATTGTCCGGATTTTGAACAGTTCAGCCGCGAAGTTACAATTGCAAGTCCGAACGCTGCCGCACATTTGTAAAAACGCGGTAAATCAACGATCAGCGTCAATGTCAAATTAAACAGAAAACTGACTATTCAACCGTTTCGGCGATATTCGCGATTTTGCGGTGAAAATCCTCATCCTCGCTGACAACCAAAACCGGTTCGGCAAAATTCAATCCGAATAAGCCGATAAAGCTCTTCGCATCTACGATGATCTTGCCGTCTTCCGAATGAAAACCGACATCTTCTGAAGATAAGGTCGCATAATATTGCACTAACTGTAATTCATCAATTGAACGAAAAATCTTTTTTGTAATCATAAATTCCCCTTTCATCTTTTGTTATGACGATTCTAAATTTTTAAGCTGAAATCATAGAGATCAACCTCTAAAGATTTTAGCACGGTTATAAAGATAATCAATATTTTTTATCTCAAGTTGCGAGCAAAAATTCTGCCGGCAGAAGATCAGCAGAAAATCATAAGTCCTTATTACTTAACTGCTTTCTCAGCTCTTGGACAAACATCTCTGAAATCGGCGACAAGGGCTTATTAGCATGATACACCAAATGTAAATCCTGTATCAATGATTCACTTTCTGTATCCGTCAATAAAATAAGATCCGCATCGTTCTTGACAAAGGCTTCCGGCAATAAAGAAATGCCCAAGCCTTTCTTAACCGCCTCCACGATCGCGTTCGGATTTTGCATAGAAGCAATCACATTCAGATCTCTGCTTTCAAGTCCCAAATCATTCAGATAACGCATGGTCGTTTTATTAATCACTTCCGAGTCCTCACAAATAATAAAAGGTGCGGATTTCATTAATTCCTTATTGCTAAACGAATGATTTCGGAACTTTTGATAGGCTTCCTGATTGGGCAGGACGATCACATAATGGATCTTGGAAACAGGCTCAAAAACCAGATTCCTTTTTTCAATGTTCGACTCCGTAATGCCGATCTCGGCTTGATCATCCAAAACTGCCTGCGCAACCTTGCCGCTGTCAAAATTATGAATACGGAAAGATAATTCCGCATATTTTTCAGAAACATCTTTCAATAATTCCGGCAAAAAGAACTGAGCGGGATAATCAGATATCGCTATTTGAATCGTTCCGCTGATCTCTGAATGATCCTGCTTCAGCTCCAGCAAAGCACGATCCCGGAGCTTCAGAATCTCTTTGGCATAGCTGTATAAAATCTTACCGGCATGGGATGGGAAAATTTCTTTAGTGGAACGAATAACCAGCTTTCTACCCACTTCCCTTTCCAATATTCTGATATGAGAGCTGATGGTCGGCTGTGATATATATGTCGCCTCGGCCGCCTTGCTGAAACTTCTGAAATCTATCACATTAACCAGAGCCTCTAATTGTTTTATTTGCATATTTCCACCTCAATTTTCATAAAGTAAATTCCATAAACTTAATTCTTCGATACTTATTCTTTATATATGAACTTTCTTCAACGAATCGCAAACAAGCCGATTTACCTGAACTCAATTATTCAACCTGTTCGGCAAAAATCGTCGAAACTGATTTTCTTAAATAAGTACGATCTTTTTATAGAATATTTTAATTAAGTGAAAAAATCTGTAACATATGTTGTAAAGGATCTTTCGCTTTCAAACCCTCACGCAAAAGCAAATACGGCTTGACTCCGGCATTAAAGAGCAGCTTCTGATTCTGCTTTTGTCCGTCTAAAATCTCTGCCAGCATTTCCATATTCGGTTTCTGATCTTCGAAAGAAAATAAGATATCCTCGTTTTGAGCAAAAATTCGGTCTACGCCCAAACTGCCCGCCAAAGAACGCAGGAGAGCAATTCGGCACAAATTCAACGTTAACTGAGGCGGATCACCAAAGCGATCAATTAATTCATCCAGCACATCCCGGTATGCCTCAACGGTATGAATTTGAGAAATTCGGCGGTACAAATCAAGACGCAGTCCTTCAGATTGAATATAGGATTCAGGAATTCCGGCATCAATCGCAAGCTCCACCTGCGCCTCATGAATCTGCTCCTGCTCGCTTTTCGCGGTTCCCTGAATTTCTTTGACATTTTCTTCCAACATTTTGCAATAAAGCTCATAGCCGATGGCTTCCATATGACCATGCTGTTCCGCGCCGAGCAGATTTCCGGCACCGCGCACTTCCAAATCGCGCATAGCAATTTTGAAGCCGGAACCCAGTTCCGTATAATCCCTGATCGCGGCCAGCCTTTTCGTTGAATCTTCAGTTAAAACCCGATTCGGATCATAGGTAATATAGGCATAGGCTTGTCTTTCCGAACGTCCGACCCGGCCCCTGATCTGATAAAGCTGCGCCAAACCGAGCCGATCCGCATTTTCAACAATAATCGTATTTACATTCGGCATATCGACGCCGGATTCAATAATCGTTGTACAAACCAGCAAATCGAATTTGTGCGCGATAAAATCCTCAATCACATTTTCCAAACTTTTTTCGCTCATCTGACCATGAGCGTACTCAACCCGTAGACCCGGCAGTGCTTCTCGCAAAGCCTGGGCCTTTTCAGCGATTTTATGCGTGTTGTTAAAGAGATAAAAAATCTGACCCCCGCGGGAAATCTCCCGCAAAATAGCTTCTTCAATCAGCTTTTGATCATATTCCATAACATAAGTTTGAACCGGTCTTCGATCTGAAGGCGCTTCCTCAATAATCGAAATATCCCGGATACCGGAAATGGACATATGTAAAGTTCTGGGAATCGGCGTCGCCGTCATGGACAAAACATCGACCGCCGGATATTTTGCCTTGATGCCCTCCTTGTGATCGACTCCGAAACGCTGTTCTTCATCGATTACCAGCAGTCCCAAATTATGGAATTTAATATCTTTCGATAAAATTCGATGCGTACCGACCACTATATCCACATCGCCGGAAGCTATTCGCTTGATTATTTTCTTGCGTTCCTGTTTAGGCACAAAGCGACATAACAAAGCGATTTTAAGCGGAAAATCCGCGATCCTCGCCAGCAAATTCTCGTAGTGCTGCTGCGCCAAAACCGTGGTCGGCACGAGAATGGCAGCCTGTTTACCGTCAATCGCCGCCTTAAACATCGCCCGAAACGCCACTTCCGTTTTGCCGTATCCGACATCGCCGCAGAGCAAACGATCCATGACTTTATCGGATTCCATATCCGATTTCACTTCATCAATCGCGATCAGCTGATCCTCCGTTTCCTGATAAGGGAAAGCCTCCTCAAACTGCTCCTGCCAAACCGAATCGGGGCCGAAATTATGTCCCTTCAGCTGCATCCTTTCGCTATAGAGCTTAACCAAATCAGTCGCCAGCTTTTTGATCGAATCGCGGGCCCGATTTTTTAACGTTTCCCAGCTTTTTCCGTCTAATTTCGATAATTTGGGCTTGCCGCCTCCCGCAGAAACATATTTCTGAATCTGCTGCAATTGTTCTACGGAAACATATAATTGATCGTCGCCGGCATAGGAAATATGTAAATAATCACCCGTCTTGCCGCCGCTGTGCAAGGTTTTCAAACCATTATAAATACCGATCCCGTGATTTTCATGCACAACATAATCGCCCGGTTTGAGATCTGAAAGAAAATCGATGGCAATTCCCTGTTTTTTGCGGCGTCGGCGACGTTGCTCCGCGCCAAAAAGATCTGTCGTGCCGATTACTGTCAAATTGACGCTCGGCCAAGAAAAGCCCTGCCCCAGATAATCCTCCGACAGCTCGGCCGTTAATCCGTGTTCGAACAACATTTCCTGCAGACGCTCCTTGCGGGAAATATTGCCCGTGAAGATAAACGTCTCTCTGCCGGCTTTTTGCCGGTTTTGCAAATCTTCCAGCAATGCCGTCTCCCTGCCGCGATAGGAGTCCGACTCACGCACCGCAAAACTGATTTTTTCAGATCCGGAAATCCCGTTCCCTGAACTGTCGATGCCGGCAAAGCTCAGAGTCGGCAGCGTCGTCACATTTTGCCAGGCGGCGCTGAGGTCGATCCGCACATCTTTCGTGCCCTTAACGATCTGCTCTTTTTCCAAATACGATTGCATTTGCTGATAAAAATCAGCCGTTGCCGCGTCAAGCCGCTTTTGAATTTGTAAAACTTCATCAAAAGCTAAAATCGAGTTCAACTCCTGAACCATTCGCAGCAAACTGCTCTTTTCCTGCTCGAGCAGGAAAAACCAGCGATCCAGAGCGGACAGATGCATGCCCTCCCTGATCCGGCCCGCATCACGCTTGCCTAAACGTTCAAACGCCTCCGCCTGTTCCGCGTCTCCGCCCTGCTGCAGAACTATTTTCGCCTGCTCGCGGGAAGCATCCATGACAGCGGCTGCTAAAGACGTTCTCTGTGTTTCGTCAATCAGCCATTCCTTGGCGGGCGGCACACGAATTTCCGAAATATTATGCAGGGATCTCTGTGTTTCAAAATCAAACTCACGAATATTTTCCAGCTCCTGATCAAAAAAGGAAAGTCTGATGCTCTGCACCCCGAAAAGCTGATCCGGCAAAGCCAGACCTAAATCCAAAATATCGCCGCGCAAGGCGTACTGACCCGCCGCCTCAATTTGCGTAACCCGTTCATAACCGATTTTTTGCAAATCCTGCAAAATTGTCTGCAATGAATACTGCTGCCCAACTTCAAAAACGAGGCTGTTTTTTGAGAAAAACGCCGGCGGGGGCAAGTACTCCAACAGATTCGCCGCCGCCGCGATGATCAGACAGGGCTCGCCGCTGACCCAGCGATCCAAAATAGCCAGACGCTGCAGCTCAATTTCCCGGCTGGCAGCGATGACATCGGTGAAAATCAACGGCCGCGGCAAAAGAGTATATGCGGGAAGCTCCGAGAAAGCTAACCAAAGTCCCATAAATTCACGGGCTTTCAGCTCGTCGGCAACAATCAGCAAGGTCGAAGCATTTTGTCCCAGCAGACTCAAGAGCAGGCTCTCAGCCGAGTCGTTCAGACCCGTAATCCGAAAAGATTGCCGCTGAACATTTCGGGCAATCTTTTGCACATCTTTATCCGCTGATAATTTTTGAAAAATTTGATCGCGCAACGGTTACCTCTGATCCTCCGGCTACACGCCGTTTAAACGATTCATGGCAAGATCCAGCGTCTCCCGCAGATAAATTTCTACCGCGTCAGCCGCTTTCGAAAGTCCCTCAAAAGCAGCCTTCTGCCGAACCTCCGGAATCTTCTGCAAAACAAAATCGATCACATCCATCCGCTCCGGCTTCGGCCCGATCCCCACACGGATTCTCGGAAAACGATCCGCCCCCAACTGCTCAATCACCGACTTCATACCATTATGCGAACCGGCTCCGCCCCATGGCCTGATCCGGATCAAACCGGCTTCGACATCGATATCGTCATAAATGACCAGAACATGCTCCAGCGGCAGATGATAATACTCCACTGCCTGCCTGATGCTTTCCCCGCTGTTATTCATGAACGTTTGGGGCGTCAAAAAAATGACTTTTTTCCCGAATAAATTCAGTTCAGCCGTCAGCCCCTTAAATTTAATTTTGTGCAAGCTGAAATGATGGCGCTCCGCCAATATCTCCAGCACCATAAAACCGCAGTTATGCCAACTGCGATCATATTTAGGACCCGGATTGCCAAGCCCCGCGATCAGATATGTATTTTGCTCCGAATTTCCCACCCTTGATCCTTTATCCTGTCGAAACTCCATTCTGTTCATACAGATACGAAATCGGCTTTACGCCGACAAAACTTTAAATTTGCATCCAATCCGAAACTTCATAACGTTTGGCGACCTGAATCAGATAATCACGCCCCTTAACGGCGTCAATCCGTTCCAGGGCCTGTGTCGAAGTCAATTCGGCAAGTGCCGGATGATTATTCTCCCGCGACAAGTGCGAAAGCACAATCTGCTCGGTTCCCTGTTCAACGAGACTGCACAAGGTAGCGCCGCACTGCCCGTTGGAAAGGTGGCCGAAACCATTGCGGATGCGTTCCTTCAAACGATACGGATAAGGCCCGTTATCCAGCATTTGCTCATCATAATTCGATTCCAAAAAAAGCAAACGGGAATGTCTGATTTTCTCTAAATTATCCGTGCTCATCTCGCCGATATCGGTACAGACCGTGATGTCCCCGCGTTCTGTCTGAAAGCGAAAAGCCAGCGTCTCCGGCGAATCGTGAGGCACTAAAAAGCTCTCGATCACTTGATCTTTAATCGTGAAAACGCTCTGCGGCTCGATAATATGAATTAAATCCGATTCAAATTTCCCGAGACTTGGCAGAATTGAAGTAAAAGTTTTTTCAGTCAAATAGACCGGAATCTTGAATTTGCGCAAATTGACGCCTAAACCGGAAATGTGATCCATATGATTATGTGTAATCAATATCCCGTCGATCTCAGCCGTACTTTCTCCGAGTTCGGCAAGAGACGCGGCAAAATTTTTCCCATTGATGCCGCAATCCACAATCAATCGTATTTCATTATTTCTGATCAAGGTAGCGTTGCCGCTGCTGCCGGATCTTAATGCTACTGCGCCTATCATGCTGTTATCTGTATTTCCTGACTTTTGCTTGTTATTTTTAAAGTTGTTCTCACGGCTTTTGCTTCAGTACGCCGATTCTTCTGCCGAAAACCGCTGATTTCGGGCTTTACTCCACTGTAATCTGAGCGTTGACCGATCGCAGTTTTTCGACAAAATTCTCATATCCTCTTTCAATCGCATAAACGTTGGTCACCGTAGTAACGCCGCTTGCCGCCAGTCCCGCCGTGACCAGCGCGGCGCCGGCTCTCAGGTCTCTGGCGTAAACCGTTCCGCCTCTCAGCTGCGAGCTCTGCACAACCGCTAATTTCCCTGAAGTAACGATATTCGCGCCCATGGTCTGCAGCTCTTCAATATATTGAAAACGATTTTCCCAGACGCTTTC
The DNA here is from genome assembly GCA_964346695.1 of uncultured Mageeibacillus sp. Classification (GTDB taxonomy): domain Bacteria; phylum Bacillota; class Clostridia; order Saccharofermentanales; family DTU023; genus UBA5436. The sequence continues at coordinate 20,014 of CAYFVK010000009.1, forward strand.
AATCATTCTGCCGGTACCCGAAGCGGAGGTTAATAGAGTCGTGGCCTGCGGCTGTAAATCGGTCGGAAACCCGGGATATGGCATGGTCTTAAAACTCACAGCCTTTAATTTTTCCTGCGGCAGCAGAGTCACTCGAATATAATCATCGCCTTCTTCGACCAGCGCGCCCATCTCAATCAGTTTCGCGGTCAGAGGTTCCATATGTTTGGGAATCAGATTTGTGCATGTGATATCGCCGTGGGTCATCGCCGCCATAATCATAAACGTACCCGCTTCAATCTGGTCGGGAATGATCGTATAGACGCGATTGGCTTCGAGATAAGGCTTGCCGGTAATTTTAATCACATCCGTTCCGGCTCCTCTGATATCCGCACCCATCGTATTCAAAAAGTTCGCCACGTCAACGATATGGGGTTCTTTCGCGGCATTGTTGATGACCGTAACACCTTCCGCCTTGACCGCAGCCAGCATGATATTGATGGTCGCCCCGACGCTGATCGTGTCCAGAAAAACTCCGGCCCCCCTTAACAAATCGGTTTGCAGCTTGATGATCCCGCCTGATTCTTCGACCAGTTCACCGCAGCCCATCGCCTGAAAACCCTTGATATGCAAATCAATCGGCCGTGATCCGAAATCACAGCCGCCGGGCAACAATAAATCCACCTTATGAAATTTCGCTAAAAAGGCTCCCAGTAAATAATAAGAGCCGCGAATTTTACCGACTTTGGCGGAGGTTGCCCTGTATGTGTTGACCGGTCTGGGATCAAAATGAATGGTATTCTTGCCGATCCAATCTATTTTAGCTCCTAATTCCTCACATATGTCTAAGAGGATCTGTATATCTTGAATATGGGGTAAATTTTCTATTGTGCAAGGATTATCGAGAACCATTGCCGCTGCGATTATCCCTAATGCGGCATTCTTGGAACCGCTTATTTGAATTTTGCCCTTTAAGGGTGTGCCACCTTTAATAAAATATTTCTTAGACAATGAAATCACCTATTTAATCTTATTCATCTATTTCCACGTTCAAACCCGCTGCTCAATCAACGATCTAATTTACGATCAGAATTTTCAGTCAAACGGATATTTACAGCGAATATTCACATTCTCAAATATTTTCTATCGCTTTTAATATTCTATTTATATCAGTTTCCTGCAAACTGTTCCATTGTGCCATAATATTCAGACTATGCGCAAGATCTTCCAGTTTTTCAGTGGCCGACTTCGTCACCATATTGGAACAAGATCCTTTTTCTGTCAATTCATACAAACATCTGCGCATGACTTTTTTTACGCCGGGCAACAAAACGGTAAATTCGCTGCCTTTGTTTTCAGCGCTTTTCAAATCCAACTGACCGAGATGCAAATCCACCAGTTCTTTGACAATGGATAAACCCAGTCCGGTTCCTCCATGCTCTCGCGAACCCGTCGCGTCGACCCGATAAAAACGCTTGAAAATATTTTTTTGCGCTTCTTGTGGAATCCCGATACCGTTATCGATTACTTTTACATAGACATCATCAATCAGATTGCCAATATAAATCTTCACCTCGCCGTACCGGGGCGTGTATTTGATCGCGTTGCTGATCAGATTCATGATGATTCTCTCAAAAGAAGAAACGTCAACAAAAGCTTCGATCTGATCGCTGACCGCATAAGAAGAAATCTCGATATTTTTCAAATCGGCTTCCGTACACATTCGCTCCACACAATTTCTGACAATCGGCGCCAATTGTTTTTGCTCAAACCGGGTGTAAATCGCCTTCCCGTCAATTCTCGACAATAATAAAAGATCATTGATCAGGTTTTCCATGCGAATGGAGCCGGTATAAAGCCGTTCAATATCTTTCTTGACGGCTTCTTTCGACTTTTCATCAATGCCCCAGTCAAGCAGCGTTTCAGCATAAGTCTTGATCGTGGTCAGAGGCGTTTTCAATTCATGCGAAACGTTGGCGACAAATTCCTTGCGCTGTTGCTCCTCTCGGACCTGTCCGGTAATATCCTGCACGGAAATGATATGAGCGGGTCTTTTGTTTTTGCCTAAAGTCCTCTCCTCGACCGATATTTTATAATGCTTATTTTCCCGGATCAAAACGATGGAGGACTGTTTTTTCCCGAGCAGCAAAGCCGCTTGCAGCGTTTGATTCTCATCATAAAGATCAAAAAAGCCGGAGAGTTGATGCGGTATCTGCGGCAGCATCTCGGAAGCAGCGTCATTGCTGAGAAGCAAAACGTCATCATTGCCATAGGCGATAACCCCGAAATTCAACGAAGCGAGCACCATTTGCGACTCACCCTGCTTATTGGCGACATGCTCAAGCATACGGCGCAGTTCAAGATCTTCATTCTTTTTCCGTTTCAAAAAATAAGACCGTACCAAAACAGCACAGCCTAAAACAGTCACAAAAAAAGTAATGATGATCGCTAAAAAAATTTCCACAATATACGCTAATTGATCAAAATCTATTATTTTAGAAACTCCGGTCCGCCTGCCTGCCGCCCGGAACTCGAATTTCAACCCCTTAAGAATTATTCCGCTTCTTTGTTAAAGTAATAGCCGACGCCGCGTTTGGTCAGAATATATCTGTAATTATCCTGATTCGGCTCCAACTTTTCTCTGGTGCGGCGTATCGTCACATCGACCGTACGCACGTCGCCGAAATATTCATAACCCCAGACCTTTTCCAATAAGGTCTCGCGTGAGAAAACCTGCCCGGCATGCTGCGCCAAAAATAAAACAAGCTCATATTCCCGTAAAGTCAAATTGATCGGTCGATCACACAAGGTAACCTCATAGGCCTTTTGATTAATCTTTAATTCTCCGAATTCCAAAATATCAGGGTTCTCCTGCTGCAGGTTTTCCACGACATGCGTGCGCCTGAGCAATGCCTTTACCCTTGCCATCACTTCACGAACGCTGAACGGTTTGACAATATAATCATCAGCACCGAGCTCAAGACCTAAAACTTTATCTATCTCTTCTGATTTCGCCGTGAGCATGATAATCGGAACCAGCGTCTCTTTGCGCAGATTACGGCAGACATCAAAACCGTCCACTTTGGGCAACATACAATCCAGCAAAATCAGATCGGGATTTTCCGACAACGCCAGCTCGATCGCCTGTTCTCCATCATAAGCTTCGATGGTCGTATAGCCGTCGCGCTGCAGATTTTCGCGCAAAATATCTACGATATTCTGTTCATCGTCGACAATTAATATTTTGGATGCCATAAACAGATGCTCACTTCCTTAGATTTTGTAATATTATAGCATATATAAAACATCTGTTTTTTATGAAATAGGCCTGTCTTCAGCACATTATCCGCTAAACTGAACAATCTTGGAAATAATCACTTGGCAGAGGGCTCAAAAAACAAGCTGAATCTCCTGAATTTTGATATTCGACGCCATCCGTCTTTCTCTAAGGCTCGATCAATTCGCCGCCGGTTTCTTTCGCGATAATCAGATCCAGCGTACGCCAGGCCAAGACGGCACAGCGCACCCGCTGCGGCATCGTGGAAATATTCTGCAAAGCGATCGCATCCCCTAATTCTTCTTCCAGAACTTCAGAATCAACGGCTTCGCCTTTAATCATATCCAAAAACAGCTTGATCAATTGTTTCGCTTCGGCAATCGATTTGCCTTTGATCAAACCGCAGAGCAGCGAGGTCGAAGCCTGTGAAATGGCGCAGCCATGACCCTCAAAAGCGATATCCTCAATTTTATCATCCGCAAACTTGACCGACAGATGAATATCATCGCCGCAGCTGGGATTAAAGCCGCGTTCAGTCGCCGTAGCGTCTTCCAGCTCATGTTTATGTCTTTTGGAAGTTGATTGTTCCATAATAATGCGTGAATAAACTTGTCTGAGATCCATAATACTTCTCCTCCGTCTGTCATTCCTCGTCTAAATGCATAATTTCGCGAACCTTGCCCAAAGCCCTGATAAACTGATCAACTTCCGCTTTTGTATTATAGAAAGCGAAGCTCGCCCGATTGGTCGAATACTGACCGATATAGCGATGCAGAGGCTGAGTACAATGATGCCCCGCTCTGACGGCAACACCGTAATAATCCAGAATCGTCGCCACATCATGCGGATGCGCATCCTTGACATTAAAAGCGATTACCGGAGCAACAGGAACGGAAGTCAGATGATCCGCGTGATAAAGATCTATATACGGCAGAGCCTGCATTTGCTGCAAAGCATACTCTGTCAAAGCATCCTCATAAGCAGCTATATTATCCAGACCGATTTTTTCAAGATAATCGATCGCCGCCGCGAGGCCGACCATGCAGCCTACATCCTGCGTGCCGGCTTCAAACTTATAGGGCAACACCGTGAACGTCGACTGATCATCCTCGACATATTCAATCATCTCGCCGCCAAATAAAAACGGCCGCATCTCTTTGAGAATTTTTTCTTTTCCGTACAAAACTCCGATACCGAACGGTCCCAGCATCTTGTGGCCGGAAAACGCCAGGAAATCACAATCCAGATCCCGCACATCCGTCTTGAAATGCGGTACATATTGAGCTCCGTCAAGCACCGTCAAGGCGCCTGCCGCTTTGGCTGCGGCAATCATCTGCTTGGCAGGCGTGAGTGTGCCCAGAACATTGGAAGCCGCGGTAAAAGCCAAAATCTTCGTCTTCTCCGATAATTTACTCTCAAAATCGGCCATGTTCAGAGAATAATCCGCATTGAGATCCACATAGATCAGTTTGGCGCCGGTTTGCTGCGTTACAAACTGCCAGTTCACACAGTTGGAATGATGTTCCATGCGAGTGATTAAGATTTCATCATCCGGGCGCAGACGATTTAATGCCCAGGCATAGGATACTAAATTCAGAGCTTCGGTAGCATTTCTGGTAAAGATAATCTCTTCGGGCTTAGCATGAATAAAGCCCGCGACACGCGCGCGGCTCCCGATCATGGCTTCCGTTGCCAGATTGCCGAGGCGATGAGCGCCCCGCAAAGGGTTACCATTTTCATGGCGATAGAAATCCGTCATTCTTTGAATGACCTGTTCCGGTCTTTGCGTAGTAGCCGCATTGTCAAAATAAATAATCGGATCACCCGCCATGTTCAAATAAGCAAAATCTTTTCTGATCTCCTCCAGATCAAAACCGGGATGCTTCAAATTCTCAGAGATAAACGTCATATCTTTACCCTCTATTAAATTCCGGCTCGCTATGCAGATCAGCCAAGCCGGAACAATTATTTAACAATTTATATACGTTGATGGCTAATGCCAATTATAGCAGCATTCGTCCGCCATTTATGCCCTTCTCAATATTCGGGCATGAATTTCGCGTCTTAATTCTTCCCGCAAATCCCGATCCGGAATTTGGTCAAAAGCAGAAGTCATTTTCGATTCTACGATCAATCCTTCCGCCTCTTTGCGATCAAGACCGCGGCTCATCAAATAGAATAATTGATTTTCATCTATTTTACCCGCGCTCGCCGCGTGATTGCCGACAATATCATCTTCACCTGCCAGCAAAAGCGGCACGGCGATTGAATGAACCGTATCGTCCAAGAGCACGCAAAATTCTTCTTCGCTTCCGTCAGAACCGCAGCAGCCTTTGACAAAATTAATCGTGCCTCTGAATTTTTTCACGGCTTTATCCATCAAAGCGCCGTTGACCTGCAAATCCGAAATGCACTCTTCACCGATATGATGAATATGATAAAACAGATCCAGATGATCTTCACCGGAACCTAAATAAGCCGTTTTGACATGGGATTCGGCAGCAAATCCCTCTAAATCCACCATATAATGGAAAACGGTTTTCTTCGCCCCGAACTCCACCGTCGCCATATTTAATTTAGCGCCGTCGCCGACTCTCGCCATGATCGCGACATTGGATGAAGAACGCTGATTTAAACGCTGAATGATGATCAGATTTAATTCCGCGTCATTTTCAATATCGACAAGAATCGTAGAATTTCTCTCACCCCTGCTGTCATCGGCGGAATAATTATAAAACAGCACCGTCCCGTTGTGCAGGGCGGGCACGATAATCTGATTTTGGTCAACGAGCAGAGGATTTTCGGCAGATAAAGGCAAATGCAGCTGAATATTCGCGCCGTCTTCAAGGACGATGTGATTCTCTAAATTTGACAATTCCCTGTTCAGAGCAAGAACTTCATCCGAAATGCCATGATCAAGCTGTAAGAATTCCGTTCTCAGATCGGGATTCAGCTCGCCCATGCCGCGTGCTGCCGTGTAGGGCATTTTGTTATGATTTTGCAAATCAACTTCCGTATAGTTGACTTGCATCCAATTCCAGGTCGGAGCGGGTAAAAAATTTCCTAATAATTTCTGCGTCATTAGCCGATCGCTCCTTTCAATTCCAAGTTAATCAAATCATTCATTTCGACGGCATATTCCAGCGGCAGTTCTTTCGCGACCGGTTCGGCAAAACCGCGAACGATCATCGCTTTTGCCTCTTCCTCGGGGAGTCCGCGACTCATCAGATAGAAAATAGCCTGATCGTCGATTCGTCCGATCTTCGCCTCATGCCCGAAATCAACCTCGTCATTGTGCAGACGAATTGTCGGAATCGTATCCCCCCGGCTTTCCGCGTCCAACATCAACGACTGACAATCCGTATTGGATTTACAGCCGTAAGCCTCGGCTTCTACTTCCACAAGGCTGCGCCAAATCGCCTTTCCGCCGCTCTTGGAAATAGATTTCGTTTCGATCGTGGAATAGGTATGAGGTGCTTTGTGCACAACCTGCGCGCCCGTGTCCAGTTCCTGACCTTTACCCGCAAAACTGATACCGGTAAATTCGCTGCGGGCATTTTCGCCGACCAGAATACTGGCCGGATAAAGCATGGAAACTCTGGAACCGAAAGATCCCGATATCCATTCGATCGTACCGTCTTTTTCGACCAGCGCTCTCTTCGAGTTGAGATTGAACATATTGCGGGACCAGTTTTCAATCGTTGAATAGCGCAGCTTCGCTCCTTCTTTGACGAACAGCTCCACGGCTCCGGCATGCAGGTTAATCGTATTGTAACGCGGCGCCGAACATCCTTCGATAAAATGCAGGCTGCCCCCTTTTTCCACAATAATTAAAGTATGCTCAAACTGACCTGCTCCCGGAGCATTCATTCTAAAATAACTCTGCAGGGGAATATCCACATGCACGCCTTCCGGCACATAAACAAAGGAACCGCCGGACCAGACCGCGTAATGCAATGCCGCGTAACGATGTAAAGTCGGTTTTAGCAATGTGCCGAAATATTCCTTTATAATGTCCGGATATTTTTCGACCGCCGATTCGAAATCCGTATAAATCACACCCTGTTGAGCGAAAAATTCCTGCATATTATGATAGACAACTTCCGAATCATATTGGGCGCCGACCCCGGATAAATATTCCAGTTCCGCCTCGGGAATTCCCAATAAATTAAAGGTATTGCGGATATCATCCGGCACATCCTGCCAGTTGCTCTCCATCTGAGCTTTCGGTCGGATATACGTGGCAATCTCGTCCATATTCAGCTCCGAAAGATCCGGTCCCCAAGTCGGATTTTTTGAATTTTTGTAAATTTCCAGAGCCGCCAGCCTTTTTTCAAGCATCCAGTCCGGCTCGTTTTTGATTTTAGAAATTTCACGCACGATTTTCTCATTCAATCCCTTATCCAGCATAACAGCATATTTATTGGGATTCTTTATATCGTAAACGCCACGGTCAAACTCCGCGATATGCGTCCTGTCTTTTAATTTTTCCGCTCTTTCTTTGCGTCTTTGCGCTTTCAGAGCTTCGCGCGCGCGGGCTTTTTCTTGCAAAACCTGATCCTTGTCCCGCGTATTCGTTTCTATATTAGGCTTCTTCGTCATGCACTGACTCCTTTTTCAAACATTATCATCGATCGCAAGAGTTTATAGCGATTTCAGCTCTTCCTCCAGAACTTTTTCCAGGCCAAGCTCTTCACGAATCCAGTTATAGCCCTCTTTATTGACCCTCTCGATCAATTCGGGTCCGCCTGTTTTGACGATCTTGCCGTTCATCAGGACATGAGCATAATCCGGTACTACCTTTTCCAAAATAGCGCTGTGATGAGTGATGATCAGGCAGCTTTTTGATTTATCCTGCAAAAACTCCGCGACTTCTTCAGAAACGATTCTGACTGCATCAACATCCAGACCGGAATCCGGTTCATCCAGCATGATAAAAGTCGGGTTCAGGACAACCATTTGCAGAACCTCACCCTTTTTCTTTTCCCCGCCCGAGAAGCCGACATTTAAGTAGCGCTCCGCATAGGTAGAATCAAGGCTCAAATCATTCATATGTTTGATGAGCGTTTTATTGAAAGACAAGGCGGAAATTTCTTCATCTTTAACTTCCATGCGGGTTGTGCGCAGAAAATCCTCCAGCGAAATACCGGGTACTTCCAAAGGATTTTGAAAGGTCAGAAAAATGCCCAGTTTGGCTCTTTCATCAGCGGATAATCCTTCTATGCTTTCACCTTTATAGTAAATTTCTCCCTCATGTTCGTCGAATTGCGGATCCGCCATAATGGCTCTGGCGAGCGTGGATTTACCGGCGCCATTCGGGCCCATCAGCACATGCACCTCACCCGGATTTATTACTAAATCGATTCCTTTTAAAATTTGATTGTCATCGATTGTGACCTTAAAATTTTTGACTTCCAGTAGATTTGTCATCCGAATTTCTCCTTATTTGAAACTTTTATCTTATTTTTTGCTCAATTACGCGATTGGAATATATATTATTTATTCAGCAATTCGGTTAATTTAAACTTTATTCATAAAATTATTTGCTTAGTTATTCTATATTAATAAATTTAATATTGATGTGACCATAGTTACAGTAAGCAAACTCGTTAAATAATTCAACTATTTAGGGAAAATTATTACTGATCCGGTTCGGGGAAATTTGTTCGCATGCAATCTGAAATGGCGGGCTTAACTTCAGAAAACATCTTTTAATCTGCCGCTGAGTTTCGTCATCTGAAAAATTTTCGCGGCTTCGAGCTTCGCGTAGTCCGTAGGCAGAAAGCGCCAGTGCCAGTTTTTCTCCGCTGTTCCTGGTTCATTTATTCTCGCCCGATCATCGAGGCCGAGCAAATCCTGAAAACAAAGTATGCAGGTATTCGCCACGCAGGTCAGAGCTGATCTCATAAAAGCCTGTGCCAGTTCAGCCTCGTCATCTGATTTGACGCCAAAATAAAGTCTCGCGAATGCGACATTTTCCGGTTCTGCCGATCGCTGCCAGCCCAGCAAAGTGGAATTGTCATGAGTTCCCGTATATACGATCGTATTCCTGCCCATATTATGCGGTAAGTACAGACTTTCCATCGTTTGGTCAAAAGCGAATTCCAGTACGGTCATGCCGGGAAAGCCCAACTCATCGCGCAAGGCATATACCTCATCTGTCAAAAACCCCAGATCTTCCGCGACCAGATTCAGCTCACCGATTTGCCGCTTCAGTTCCGCAAATAAATCCGCTCCGGGCCCCTTATGCCATGCTCCCCCGATCGCCGTTCGGGCGCCGTAAGGCACTGCCCAATAGGCTTCGAAACCACGGAAATGATCAATTCTCAAAAGGTCGAAAATACGCAGATTAAAAGTCAGCCGTCTGACCCACCAGCGATAATTCTGACTTTTTAAGGTCGCCCAGTTATAGAGCGGATTACCCCACAATTGACCGGCAGGAGAAAAATAATCAGGCGGACAGCCGGCGACAAAGGTCGGTTCTAAATTTTGATCGAGCAAAAATAATTCCGGCTCTGACCAGACCTCGACAGAATCAAGGGCGATATAAATCGGCAAATCCCCGATCATTTGAATGCCTTTTTGCAGCGCGTATTGTTTCAGTTCAAACCATTGTTGATAAAAGAGGAATTGCTCAAAATAAAAATATTCACATTGCGTTTTGTTTTTTGAGAAAAAATCCGCCAGCAATTCTTTGTTATACAGACGGTAAAGCGACGGCCAATCCTGCCAGCAAATACCGCCCAACCGATTTTTTATCTCCATAAAGCAGGCATAATTAAACAGCCATTCCTGTTCTTCTGCCACGAATTGAGCATACGCTTGTTTCAATTCCTGTAATTGTGAACTCGAACTTTGGCGAAAACGCTGATAAGCGGCTCTTAAAACCTTGCTCCGATTTTCATAAAGAGCGCCATAATCAATCATCTCGGGATCATCGCCCCAGTAAAACTCACGCACAAAATCCGCTTCTATTAAATGAATATCGATCAACTGATCAAGGTCGATAAAATAGGGATTTCCTGCATACATGGAAAAATTCTGATAGGGAGAATCGCCAAATCCGGTAATGCCGAGAGGTAAGATCTGCCAGTAACTTTGGCCGCTCTCATGTAAAAAGTCGATAAACCTTTTTGCCTCCTGGCCGAACGTGCCGATGCCGTAAGGCGAAGGTAGAGAAAAAATCGGTAAAAGGATTCCGCTGCGGCGGGCGGTTTTCTGAAAAGCGGTTTGAGCAGGCATGATTTGGTTTCTCTCTAAAAAAATAAATTGATGGCTTGCTTGGAAATCACATGGACCATCTCAAACATGATACAATGATTTAAAAAATTGTAAAGCAATGGAGTTGAAAATATGAGATTAAGCAGAGATTATTTTTTCACTTTAAGGGATGATGTCAAAAACGAGGATTCCGACAGCGGCAATTTACTGGTCAGAGCGGGGATGATCAAGAAAACCTCTTCCGGTATTTATATGATGCTGCCGCTCGGTTTGCGGGTGATGAATAAAATTGAAAATATCGTGCGCGAGGAAATGAACGCGATTCATTCTTTGGAGTTGAGCATGCCGGCTTTGATCCCGGAGGATGTTTATATTGAATCAGGGCGCAGAGAAAATTTCGGGAAAAGCATGTTCTCGCTCAAGGATCGTTTTGACAAACCTTTTGTACTGGGTCCGACGCATGAGGAATTATTTGCCGCAGCCGGGAAAATGGCGATTCATTCTTATAAGGATTTACCGATCAGTCTCTATCAATTTCAGACCAAATACAGGGATGAGCCGCGCCCTCGTTTCGGTTTGATTCGGGTACGTGAGTTTGTCATGAAAGACGCCTATACATTTGACAAAGACTTGGAAGGGCTCGATACGGCCTATGGCAAAATGTTTCAGGCTTATAAAAATATTTTCGACCGTCTCCATTTGGATTATGTGATTGTACGGGCGGATACCGGCGTCATGGGCGGCTTATTGTCCGAAGAATTTCAGGCGATTTCCGAGATCGGCGAAGATATTCTGGTAGTTGAAGAAAGTTCCGGATACGCCAGCAATTTAGAGGTCGCAAAATGTCTGATCGAGGGCGAACCATCTGCGGAAGAAGCTCTGCCCTATGAGATTAAGGATACGCCGAACGCCAAAACAATCGAGGATGTGGTGAATTTTTTAGGCGAGGACGTCAAGAAATTTGTCAAAACTCTGATTTATCGCGTGGACGGAAAGCTCTACGCGGTTTGCGTACGCGGCGATCATGAAGTGAATGAAAATAAAGTGCTGAAGTTGTTATCAGCGAATGAGATAGAATTAGCCGGAGAGGAAGAAGTCGTTGAAGCTACGACCGCTCCGGTCGGTTTCGCGGGCCCGGTCGGAATCAAGGTTCCGGTTATTATGGATCAGCAGATCAGCGTGATGAAGAACTTTATCGTCGGCGCGAATCAGGCGGATAAGCATCTCATCAATGTGAATCTGTCGGATTTTGAACCGCTTTATACCGCTGACGTGCGGGAAATCAAAGAAGGTGATTTGTGTGAAAACGGGGCGGGACCGGTTAAATTCCTGCGCGGTATCGAAGTCGGCAACACATTCAAGCTTGGAGATAAATACGCGAAAGCGATGGGCCTTTATTATACCGATCGGAATAATCAGCTGATTCCGGTTCAGATGGGTTCTTACGGTATCGGCATCGCCCGCTGCATGGCGGCTTTGGTTGAGCAGAACCATAATGAAAAAGGTATTCTGTGGCCGAAAGAATTGGCTCCGGTGCAGGTTGCAATCGTGATTATCAACACGAAAAATAAAGAACAGGTAGAAGTTGCCGAGAACTTGTATCGAGAACTGTCTGAACAGACGAATTTAGATATTTTGCTGGATGACCGGGATGAGCGGGCCGGCGTGAAGTTTAACGATATGGAGCTGATCGGCGCCTATGCCCGAATTACCGTCGGTCGCGGCATTAAAGACGGCATGGTCGAGCTGAAGCTGGCCGATCAGGAGGATAAGATCGATCTGCCGCTTGCGGAGGTTCAATCCAAAATCGAGGAAATTTTTGCGAAATAAATTTTCGTTTCTGAACAAGCGGTAAAAAGAAGTTTTCAATGGTTCGGTCATGAAAAATCAACGAGCTTTCATGACCGAATTTTATTGTCTCGGATCTTATTTAATAACTGCTGGGGATGCCGAAATATTCCTCGAAAGTCAGCCAGTTGCCGTTATCATAAAGTTTATTGGCCAGCGTATAGCCGACATAACGATAGTGCCACGGTTCAAATTTGTATCCGGTAATCCATTGTTTGCCCTCGGGATAGCGCAAAACAAAACCGTAACGCCAGGCATTATGATACAGCCAATTTCCCTCAGGTGTCAGATGAAACCGATAATCGATCGAATTAATATCCAGGGCTTCGCCTAATTGATGCTCACTATACCCTGCTCTGGCAGAAAAAGTATCCGCCACCCGGGTTCCGTAGGTATCTGCATAGCTGTTGAACAAATATAATTGAGTGTAATAGCTGCGAAAACCGCTGGCAATCCACAGGCTCATGTTCTTTTTCCCGATCGCAGCCCGCATATTGTTAAAAGCCGCGGAGGTCTCTGAAGTCAATCCGGGATTATAGGTAGACGGCAGCGAGAAACTCTTATTGGCGACAATCGTTCCTTCTATACGGGCAATCCCATTCTTAATTTCTAAAATGAAACCATTCTTCGTCCAATAAAGACCGTCCCTCATAGAACCCAGCTCATCGCTGCCGTGAATGAACTTGCGAAAGGAGCTCCCCGGATCATCGATGGTCAGTGATGTATGCACTGACAATGTTTTCCCGTTTTCCGTGAAAATAATCCTGTCTTGCACAACCTTGCCGACAATCTTCTCATAACCTCTGCTTTTTCTGACAATGGATTCGCCGGCCGCTGAGCGGATATTGGTACCCGGCAAGACGATCAAAGAACTCTTTGCATCCGGCGCTTTCGTTCGCAAAAGGGAGTAATGCACATAACGCGTACCGCCCTGATATGTGAATTTAAACCAATCACCCTGCTGATAACCGGAAACATAATAGACACGCTTGCTCGGAAAATCTATTTGCCCGTCCGGAGATTTGCGTATATTGGAGCCTTGCAAAATATAACGCGATATGAGGGCTCTTTCCTGATCCAGCAGAGGTTCATAGACATACCCGATTTTTCCCTTATAAGTAAAGCGAACCCAGTTTTTCTCCAAAGTGCCGTGAATAGCATATCCGGTTCGTTCTCTGCCCAAAATGTTGCCGTTGGGGGTTTGCCTTATATTGACCGTTTCCGACAAATAACCCGTATAGCCATATCCGTATTTGCTGACTACACTTTTATGAACATATCTTTCCTGTCCCTGATCATAAAATTTAATCCAGCCGGCCATCAATTTCCCATGAATATATTTCGGATTTTTGACAGATTCGACGATTGAGCCGTTCGGGGATCTGCGAATATTGCTCCCTTTCAGAATATACGCTTCAATATTGGGATCGTCGGAAAGATAAGACCGATAAACCTTGACCTGTTGATTATTTCTTGTGAAGTATAACCATTCGCCGCGCAAAACGCCGGACACTTCATCAAAGGTATTTAAGCGGCCGACAATCGCGCCGGTTTTCAGATCTCTGATATTTACCCCTTCTATAGCATGACCGCTATAATGCATGCCTGATTCAGTCGATGCGGGACTTCCCGCAGCTTGGTCCGGAGTGTTGGCTTTCGCTTCGTTTCGTCCGTGCAAACTGTAGATGAGAAATAAAGAAACTAAGATAATAAATAAATAGAGAACTTTCCTTTTTTTCATTTTCCCCTCCGAGTCAATTCGTCAAATGATCAAGGCAGGAATCTGATCCGTTAAAGGATAAACAGGATCCTTATTCATAAATATTGCCAATTTGTCAGAAAAGCTGTCAACAATCAACTGCCAAACAAGCAAATAAAACGGAAACAATTCGGCTCAAAAAACAAGCTGTTTTCTGTAGTATAATACAAGAACAAATTATTAAAAAGAAATAATGCTGTAAATGTTATCTATTCTGAAAAACCGAGGAAAAAATGAATAAAGCGGCCTTGCGAAGAAAATTAATCAGCAAAAGAGATTTCCTAAGTGAGCAGGAAAGACAGAGCGCTGCCCGTCAAATTACAAAAACCTTGTTGGAATCAGCGGAATATAAAAATGCCGAGACTATTTTTATTTATTATTCTGTAAACAGCGAGGTGGATACACAGCAAATTATTGCCCGGGCACTCGCCGATCGGAAAAAAGTCGCCCTGCCAGCCGTTCTTTCCAAAACTGAAATGGGCGCTTATCTCATTGAAAATACAAGTAGCCTGCAAAGCGATCATTTCGGTATTCCCACGCCGGAGATCAAAGAAACGAATTATGTGAATCCCCAAACAATCAATCTCGCCATCGTGCCGTTATTGGCCTATAATCGCCAGGGTTACCGCATCGGTTACGGCAGAGGTTATTATGACCGTTATTTAGCAAGATTAAATCCGCATTGCGTGAAGATAGGCGTAGCCTATAAGGAGCAGCGGCAAGAAGACATACCGGTTTTTCTATATGATTATCCGCTTGATAAAATTCTTACTCAATCCGGTTATGAAAAGTTGACCCCGCGCGTTGAAACGCATTGCCATTCCGAGTTTTCCATCGATTGCGAGCGCTCTTTTGACAAGTTATACGAAGAGGCGACAGCAAAAAATTATCAATTTCTGACTCTGACGGATCATTATGATAAAGACGTGATTGACGGAGTAGTCAAGGAAAAAATTTCTCCGGTCGGCAGCCGGCCGCAAGAAAATGAATGGATCATGCCGCTTGCCTCATACATTGATTTTTGTCTGCAGAAAAAAGCGGAGCTGCGTGCATCGCAAGACCGGCCTCAGCTCCTGATCGGGCTTGAGCTCGGCTATCAGGATTATCTGGTAGAATCCTATAATGCCTTGATCAAGCAATATCCGCTTGACTGCGTTATCGGCTCGGTTCATACCATGCAGCGTAATGATTTTGCCGTATTTGGTGAACCGTTATTCAGCCAGGGCAAAAAGTCCGCTTATCGCGCCTATCTATCGACCTTGATTGAGATGATCGAAAGCGGGTTAGACTTTGACATTCTCGCTCATTTCGATTATGTCACAAGATATGCGCCCTATCCGAATCCGGCTCTTTATTATCGGGATTTTCCCGATTTATTTGACCGGCTCTTTCATTTGCTGATCGAAAATCAGATTTGCCTGGAGGTCAACAGTCGCATCAGATACCGCCAGATAGCCGCCGGGAAAGAAGATCCCGGTTTATCCGATTTGGCGATTTACCGACGTTACTACGAACTCGGAGGCCGTATGATCTGCTTTGCCACGGATAGCCATGAAAGCGGAAGCCTGCAGGCTTTGATTTCCGACTCCATCGAGCAGATGCGAAAAATCGGCTTCACCTACGGTACCTACTTTATAAACCGCAAACCGGAATTTTATGAATTGTAGAAAAAGGGAAAACCATTACCGTATTGTAAGACTCATGCGATTTTTATAATTAGCAGAACGATAAAGCTGATTTTGATTTACCCACTTATAGGCAGAATCACTTGACCATGACCAGGGATCCATAACGGTAAAAGTCTGATGATAATCGCTATAGCCTACAATTAACTGGACATGAATATTCGAAGGAAATCCCAGATTTCCCCAATAAGGTTCAAAATATTGAGAAGTGCACCAGAGAACAATCGGATTGCCTTGCTCAAGCTCTTTTTTCCAGCCTGCAATACCGGCACCTGTGGTGTCTGCTGAATCAGGTGCATATTTTTGAATAGTCGGCAACATCGCCTCCGGATATATTGTACCTAAATTAAATGAGTAAGGATTTGATGTGAAACCCTTTCTCGCATTATTATTTCGCGGCATTTCCTCCAACAATGTGACTAAACCTCCCTCGGGGGCTACTCCTTTATATTTTAAAGCGCCTAATGCAGAAGCCATCTCGCAGCCGTTCGGAGCATAGACCGGTGTCAGCTGACTTGACCAAGGAACTGAGAGTAACGTCGTATAGTTGTAACCTGTCCACTCGGAAGCGACACCGGAGGAATTAAATTTGAAATACCGTCCGCCAATTTTTCGGATCGACTTGGTATAATAATTGCCGTTAGCATCAAGATAATAATTGTATTGATTTTTTCTCAGCCAACCGGTCACCGAATGATCATTCGGTATCAGCACAGAATCATGAACATAGTACTTCACACCGTTTTCTTTATATTCAAAATAATGCTTATTTAATTTTCCTGTCAGCTGCTCATAAACCGACGTTTTACGGAAAACGCCATGATCACTTGCTCGCCTGATATTTGAACCGGGCATTACAATCACATTAGATTGTCCGGCAGGGGGAGAAGCACTTGTCAGATCTGTATAAACATATCTTTTAACACCGTTCTCAGTAAATTCAAACCAATCTCCGGAAAGATAGCCCCGCACATAATAAACTCGATTCGTTTGGCCTGTTTGCCTGCCGTTTGGGCTTGTCCGGATATTAACGCCCCGATAAATATAACGATCAGTTATAGTACGCTTTGAGGATAAAAGCCGTTCATAAACATATGCCGTTTTTCCTTTATAAGTAAAACGCACCCAGTTTTTTTCCAAAGTGCCCTGAATCAGATAACCGCTTTTTTCTCTGCCTAACAAAGTACCGTTCGGTGTCTGTCGAATATTGGTCTGACCTTCTAAATAGCCGCTGTAGTTAACGCCATACTTGCTGATGCAGCTTTTATGTACATATTTAGCTTGTCCTTCTTCAACAAAAAAGACCCAATTATCTTCGATTGTTCCTCTGATATATTTGGGATTCTCTGTATACCCTATTATCTTTCCATTCGGACTTTTCCTGATATTCGTACCTTTCAGGATATAAGCTTCAATATTGGGATTCGTTGACAATAACGGAGCATACGCTTTCGCTGCCTGCCCTTGATATTTAAAATAAACCCAATCTCCGCTAAGGATACCGGTAACCTGATCAAAGTTGTGCAATGAGCCGATCACCCGATTTGTTGTCGTGTCCCGGATATTGATTTGTTCAACAACATAACCGGTATATTGCTGCAGATTATCGGATAAGCGGCTGCGATATACATAAGTTTCCTTGCCCAAATAGCTGAACTTTAACCAATCGCCTTCCCACACGCCCTCTACCCATAAAGGCGAAGCTAAATAATTGATGATTGTTCCGTTTGGGCTCTCTCTCAGATTCGTTCTCGGCAGGATATAAGTACTCCGAGAAACAGGCTCAAGCTTCGTTTCTGTTTCTTGAGCCAGTGCGACAGATTGAATAGGCATACATAAAATTGCTATGTAGCCAACAATAAAAATGGTTACCCACTTGAAGAACTTTTTCACCTTCACATCAATTTGACCTTCTACTTTCAATGTTTATCCGTATGAGGATGAGTTATTGATCATATTCTCAAATAAGCAAGAATATCTATTCCTACAGAGCAGCTGTTTCCTCCTTTAACCAGGTTTTTTCTTCTTCGCTCAAATACGGGGAAAGTTTGGCGAATACCGTGGCTTGATAATCGTTAAGCCAGGCGAGCTCGTATTTTTCCAGCAATGAAAGATCGATCGCGGCGCGATCTAAAGGGACGAAAGAAAGGCAATCCAGCTTAAGGTACTGATCAGGTCCGACCTTCTTATCTTTGAGAATCACATAATCATTCTCAATCCTGATGCCGTACTCATCTTCCTTATACACGCCCGGTTCATTCGTAATCACCATTCCCGGCTGAAGAGGCAGATCCGTATATCTCATGTTGAAACGCTGCGGTCCTTCGTGCACACTCAAGAGATAGCCTACGCCGTGACCGGTCCCGCATTTATAGTCCATATGACGCTGCCAGAGCGGCTGTCTGGCTAAAACATCCAGATAATAGCCGGTTACG
This sequence comes from uncultured Mageeibacillus sp., assembly GCA_964346695.1. Taxonomy (GTDB): domain Bacteria; phylum Bacillota; class Clostridia; order Saccharofermentanales; family DTU023; genus UBA5436. The sequence continues at coordinate 38,218 of CAYFVK010000009.1, forward strand.
CCGGAAAGGAAAACAGCTCTCGCCAGATTTATATGTCCCTTTAAGGTAAGCGTATAATCTTTCTTTTGTTCTGCGGTCAACGCTCCACAGGAAATGGTTCTGGTAATATCCGTTGTTCCGTCAAGATAATGTCCGCCTGAATCAACCAAGAGAAAGCCCTCCGGCTTGATCTCACTGAAATTCTCCTCAGTAGCGGAATAGTGCATCATGGCAGCATTTGCGCCATAGGCGGAAATCGTGGAAAAGCTGTCGTCAAGAAAGAGCGCTTGTTCCGCTCTCAGCTGATGCAGTTTTTCCGCCGTATTAAGCTCATTAAGTTCGCCCGAAGCCGCATTCTTCTTCACATAATAAATAAATTTTGTAAGAGCCACGCTGTCTTTCAGATAACTGTTTCTTTGATTTTCCAGCTCGACCGGATTAAGACAGGCCTTTAATAAATAGGGATAATCGCTTTTGTTGATGATGCTGACCTGCTCAGGAATTTGAGCATAAAGAGCATGATTGATCATCGCCTGATCAAGTACCAACGTCTGAACAGAAAGGCTCGTCAGATTGCTGATGTCTGCATAAATCTCCTGATAATCTTTAATCGTGACCGTGTTTTCCTCAAGGAATGCTCTTGTTTTTTGATCAAGCTTGTTTTGATCTATATACAGATACGCCTTGTCTTTGCTGATCAAAGCAAAGGACATGACAACCGGTGTATGCTTGACATCATTGCCGCGAATATTAAAGAGCCAGGCGATATCGTTGAGGCCGGCATAAAGAGCGGCGTCAGCGTGATCCGCCAGCATTTTTTGTCTGACCATATCGATTTTTTCCGCCGTACTTTTACCGGTGTATCGCAATTCATGAATAAATACGGGATCAGCCGGTTTTTCGGGTCTATCGGTCCACATGTCTTCGACCAGCGTCTGATCAGCCTTTATTTTGATGTTCTTCGGAGCCAGCGTCTCCTGCAGGTACTGATAGAAGCTTTGGGAAATCAATTCCCCGTTCATACCGAGCACATCATGATCATTCAGATTATTCAGCAGCCATTGTTCTATGGTCGGATAACCCTCCGTCGCCATCTTCATCATTTTGAATTCGGAATCTTGGATCTGTTTCTCCGCCTGAATAAAATAACGGCCATCTACCCAGAGCAAGGCATCCTTATTTGTGACCAGAGCATAGCCGGCGGAACCGGTAAAGCCGGTCAGCCAGCTTCTCGTTTGAAAATGTGTCGCTATATACTCGCTTTGATGCGGATCGGCCGTGTTGATATAATAAGCGTCAAGTTGCCGCTCCGCCATCATTCTCCGCAATTTTGCCAGTTTCTGATTGGTACTCATCTGATTACTCTTGCTCTTTTTATCCATAAAATCATCTCTTTCCCCTGAAATATTTATTTAATGACAATATCCCTATCGTAGCACAAACACAATCTTTTGCCCTGCGGGAAACTTTTAACAAATATTCAATTTATTATTCAGCCGTCAATTGAAATTGATTAACGGTTGCTTTGCGAATCGCTTTAGCAATTCCGGCACGATTATTTCTGATATATTGTCCTGAAACCGGATTATCATGATAATCAACTTCAAGGATGACGCTGGGTATATTTTTTCTTCCGGGCTCTCTTATTTCGGCATATCCGGCTCCGTCAAATGCCAATGAACCATCCAGACAAGATTCTGGATAATTACCATAAACATTAGGATAGGTGATAATCGCCTTTAACTCATCACTTAGCTTTTGGGCAAAATCTCTGCTCACTTGGTAATTTCCGTTATATATTGCTAAAGGTCCGGTTCTTTTTATTGGAATACCGGTTGCATTACTATGCAATGCTAAATAGAAATCTGCATTCCCGGCACGTGCTTCTTCCGGTCGGCCATAATATTTTATATGTTCCATTCGTTCCGGCATACCTCTAACATAAAAATGTCCATTTTTGACTTCCTGATTGTGATCCGGAATCACCACCTTTATATTATAGGGTGCCAACTCTTTTTGTACCAAAGCCATCAAAGCATACATCTCATCTGTTTCAGAAGTCTTATTGTCAAAATACATATTGTATGGTTGATTGGCAGGCGATATGTATAACACGAATTTTTTATTCGGATTTTTCATTCGGAAATTGTCGGTATAGCTTTCAGATTCAATCTTCAAAAATTTTTTATTGATATAACCTGTTTTATTTTGATAAGTAATCCTTACCCAATCTCCCAACAGGATACCCTCTATTGTTTCTTTGGAATTCAAATAACCAACAGTCTTTGACTTAATATCGGGTTTACTGTAAACGTCGATATATTCCTCCTCAGAATTTATGGATTTGGCAATGACTTTTTTTGTATCTTTTTGGCCTATTGATAAATAAGCATAGGCGTCTATATTTTTATCTTTGAAATAGATTTTATTTCCGGCAACTCTCCCGTAGAAATACTCAAAGGTATCTGTTACTCGAATGACTTTATCGGTTGCGCTTGAGCGAATATTAAACCCGGGAGGGATGATGATGCTTGAACCCTGCTCAGGAGCAGCAGCACCGGTGAAATCCGTATAAGCATATTTTTTCAGACCATCTTCGATAAATTCAAACCAATCTCCCTGCAAATAGCCTCGCACATAATGAACTCGATTTGTTCGATCGATTCGATTACCGTTAGCTGCATCTCTAATATTCGTTCCCTGAAAAATATAACGATTCGTTAAGGTCCTTGCAGGATTTAACAGCGGTTCATATATATAAGCAGTTTGCCCCTCATAGTCAAAACGTACCCAATCCTGCTCCAGAATCCCCTGAATATAATAACCGGTTTTCTCTGACCCTAAGAGGGTTCCGTTCGGGCGCTTTCTTATATTTGCTCTGCAGCTCAAATAGCCCTTATAACTCGGACTGTTTACAGAGGTGCAGCCTTTGTAAACATATTTCACTTGATTGTCTTCTACAAAACGAATCCAATTCTGCTCAATCAGCCCTTTAATATATTTAGGATTCTTTGTAGAGCCGATGATCGTTCCATTCGGACTTTGCCTGATATTCGTTCCCTTCAGAATATAGGCTTCAACATAGGGATCATTTGATAAAAACGGGGCATACGCTTTCGCTGCCTGCCCTTGATATGTAAAATAAACCCAATCTCCCATTGTTGTACCGGTCACTTGATCAAAAGGATTCAAACACCCGATAATTTCTCCGTTCAGAGCATTCCGCACATTCACAATTTTTTGGGCATAGTAAGGAATTTTAACAGGAATATATTGCAATAGAGAGATGTACGCTTTAGCCTCAACACCATTCCGGTCAAAATAAAGCCATCCGTCAGGCGACTGAATTCCGCTTACAGAGTTACCCGCCCTTAATGCGCCAATCACTTCTCCCGTCTTTGCATCACGAATATTAACGGCCTCTGCGGCATAAGCCGTACCGGGGATTGCTTCTTCCGAAATGAATGAAGCATGAATTCTTTTTACTTCTCCGGCTTCCGTAAATTGATAATAACCATCAACTTGCTCAGCGTCTCGGATTAACTCACCTTTATATTTCCTGCCAACAATATTTCCGGATACATCTCGAACATTCACCGCAGCTGTTACATAAACATTGAATTTTTCCGATACTTCGTCAGCGAGTACTTTTTTATCGCCCATTATCATATAGAGCAAGAAAACGGATAATAGCAACAAGAGCAGTCTTTTTTTCATAAACGTCTTTCCACACGAATTAGTCAATAAGCAATTATTTTGATTTAGCTGAAAAATTTTCAGTTATTGACAGACAACAATATTAAAATTTGCTTCGGTCATATTTTGAAATTGACTCAAGCAGATGCTTTTTTATTTTTGAATTTGCCGATGATCTTTACCGCCCAAAAATCTTCTTTATCCAAGACCAGTATCGACAAACCGATGATCGAAAAAATATACGGAGCTAACCAGAAAGATAGAGATGTTAAATGTATGGCAGCCGTTCCGACGAATGCGAAATAAACAGCATTATAAAACCCCTTTTTCTTCTTATAAAAAGCAAAGAATGTATTCATTAATAATAAGACGAATGGAACCCCTAAGAAAATTCCTAAATTCGACCAAATTTCATAATGAATTCCATGACTATGTCCCCAAAAATATTTCGGTGCTACTAACGGTCTGTCGCCAAATGCTCCCAAGCCCCAGAAAGGAGATTTTTTCAAGCCTTCTCTGACTAAACGATGTATATCTCCTCTCGAATTTGACTCTAATACTTTTCCGGAGAAGATCTTATCTAAATTTCTTGATTTTGATACATTCCCGAGAAACTCATTATCTGCTTTCTCTGTCTGACTATTTTCTGTGTTTTCTTCGGCATGAATATTTGTTGCTTCATCAGGCTTGCTATTTTCTGCTGCCTCAGTTTCATGAACAGTCGTCATTTCTTCTGCTTTTTTATTTGCCGATTTCTCAGCATATCTGGTAAACAGAAAAACTGAAAAGACTGCCAAAAGTAAGGTTAAAACAGGAAGCGCAACGGATTTAAAAGGTTTCTCTTTTTGAATCAGCAAATAAAAGAAATAGAGAATGACATATAAGAACGGCAAAACCAAACTCATTCTGTTACCATCAGTAAAAATCATAAAATTGCCAATAAAAACAGGTAACAGAAGCCATTTCTTATTAGAACAAAAATATATACACAATAACAGATTCATGGCAAAAGCCATATTGACCCCAAAAGTCAAGCTGTAACCTAATTGGATTATTTCCCCGGTAGAAGATTCCGACAACCAGTATCCTCTTTGAAAAGCGGCAATATATTGTAATGCTGATATAGCAAATAAGCCTAAACCTGAGAGATAGAATCCGTTTAAGAGGTCAGCAGAGGAGTCTTTGTCATAAAGAAGATTGATATAGTAAACGGAAAAAACTCCTCCGGCAGGAAGAAAGACCTTTTGCATGCCATATCCCGGCCGGACAAAATAAAATAAATTTTCAAGATTAAACAGCATTGAGATGCAGAAGTAGGCTAAAGTAAGACCAAATATCCAATAAAACACTTTAAGTTGGCGAAAACGTTTCGCCAACAAAGGAATTGTTAAAATAAACGGGATGAAATAGGATATCCATACTGCAGTCTGATTGCCGAAGCCAATCAATTCAAATATTCTGACAAATATGGCAACATTTAACTCGTTTGCAAAAAAAAGAGCCATGCCGAACACAGCTAATAGTCTGAACAGAGTATCTTTGTTCTTAAAAACGTCTCCATACGTTTCGAATGTTCTCACCATGTTAACACCTCAATAATCTCTATTATCATATCTTACGCTCAAAAATAATTTGATTAGCTTACAATCAATGAAATTGCCATGATATTACGACACCAATCAAATGAAGCATTTATTTGTTTGCTAATTCATATGTTGGTACTATTTTATGTTTTTTCATACTTAAAATCTATCACGATTTTATCAGTATCTCTTTCAGCTGTGTTTTACGCTTACGGAGCGCAAAAAATGCGGTTAACAACAGAATAAGCAAAATTCCATACCTGACCAAAGGATATGGAAACAGAAGTTTAATCAGCGGCATCAGTGCAAACAAAGCAACTATAATAAGCCATTGTGTTTTTTGATTAATCAGATGAAGATGATTCAGTTTTTTTAAGGTAATAATGTGAATGATCAAAAGAAGCAGATACGAGAAAAAAGTGGTATAGGTAACGGACTGATAGCCGAACAATTTGATGGTATAGAAATTCGATATAACCTTGAATAAAGCGACAAAAACAGTAGCGTAAGCGATGACTTTCCTTTTTTCAAGAAAATACTCAACGTTCAGGTAGACCTGATATTGCAATATGATTAAAGAAGTAAGCAAGAGAAGCGGTAAGATTAAAGTTGCTTCCTTATATTTGTTGCCGCCTAAAATAAAAATTGCTTCAGGAACAACCAACAACATCATCAGTATAATAAAGGCAAATACAATCAATACTATTGAGGAGGCTTTGCGCAGCTTTGTCGACTCGCCTGATCGCAGCTGTTGAACAAACCAAGGAACATACGCATTATTGAATGCGGTAGTCAATGTGGTCAAAATTAGTGTAAAAGTGCTTGCCAAATGAAAGATAGCAGTTTCCTCATCGCCGACCATTTGAAAGATCATAACCTTATCAATCTGAGATATCAGAGTGATTGACAATAAATGCGGAATACTCGGCAGACCATGCAGCAAACTTCCCTTTATTATGTCTCCGGAAAATTTTGTTGAATGAAAAAAAGAATAAAGAAAAGCTAATCCTCCGAAAAGAATATAAGGTAATGTCTGAGCTAAAATAAAATAATCTAATTTTTTCTCAGTAAAAATATACAAAAACGCGAGAGAAAGAGCGCCTGCCAGGAAAGCCACCAAGAAGTTGCTTAAAACAAATTCCTTTGTTTTATAAACAGCTCGAAAATAAGCAGTATAAATATAAAAACAAGGAACAATCATGCTGTAAAGAACTAAAACAAGTATATATTTTACTTCTATTTTTAGCAGCGACGCAAAAAAACTCGGGAAGATGAGTATAGGCAGAAAAATACATGCCGATACCATAAACACCACATAAAACACATTGGTCAGCAATTGGTATGGTGAAGAGCGATAGGAAGATTGCTTCTGAATAACATAGATTCCCAAATTCATTTGCAGAACACCGGAAAGAATAGCAATCCAGGACACGAGATTGCTATAAATACCGTACTCAACTTTCGTTAATAATCGGGTATAGAAGGGAATCAATAAAAAAACGATACCTTTTGACAAGAAACCGGAAAAAACATACCAGAAAGTTGTGTGAACGATATTGTTTTTTGTGTTTTTAACTTTAACTTTATTTTCCATAATTATCATAATTGAATTCTTTAATTCTCAATATGTTTCCTAATTATATCGACTTTCATCATTAAATCAAATTTCAAATAGGTCTTCTGTACAAGCAATTTTTATAATAACACGCTTCGTTTTAATGAAAACTAATATTAAACTTCTTTAATATAAATTTTTATTTTGAATTATTAAGGTACATATTCTGCGGCTTAATAACTCTGCTAACTGTTTGGAAAATCAACTTCAAATCTTGCCAAAGGGACATATTGTGAACATATTCTATATCATACTTCATGCGTTCATCCCAGGGGGCGGCATTGCGGATTTTGACCTGCGCCAGACCGGTCATGCCCGGGCGA
>CAYFVK010000010.1:0-1149 GCA_964346695.1 uncultured Mageeibacillus sp.
ATTTTAAGAGAACGAACCTGTTTCGAAGTGAATAAAAACCCCTGAAACGCTTATGTATCAGGGGTTTCACGATGGTCGAGGTGACAGGACTTGAACCTGCGACATCCTGCTCCCAAAGCAGGCACGCTACCAACTGCGCTACACCTCGTTAATAAGCTTTATCATCATAAGCATAATTGGAATGGCTGTCAAGCAAGGTATTTTCACCGTTTTCTCGCTTCCTGTTTGCTTAACTTGACGGCTTTTCAGCACTTACTGCACGCTTGATTCTTCGATATTGATAGTATTTTCATTTCCTTCGTCTATCTGACGAAATTACAATCTCGAATAAGTAAAAATCGATAAAATTTTTAACCTAAGCGATCTGTTCTCCTGCCGACGATCTGATAAATGTTTTCGTCGGAAATGGCAAATTCGACCTTCAAATACGGCTCAAACATTTTTGCCAAATTTTCCATAGTCGGCAAACTTTGAGAAACATATGACGCTGAACCGCTATGATGTTCATTGATTTTTTCACGGCTGCCCGCATGCGCGATCGTCAACAGACCATTCTCTCTCAAAAAATCGGAAAGAACTTTTATCAAACCTCCTATATCGGGAAAATGAGGTAAAGAATTATAGACTACAATCCCGTCGAATTTTTTCCCAAAAGAAATTTCTTCTACATCGCCGCAGATGACTTCAAATTCCGGATAATCTTTTGATTTTGCCTTTGCTATTTCCGCCATCTTGGGCGACAAATCAATTGCTGTAACGGAAGCTACCCCCCGTTTTCTATAAAAATCAAATAAAACTCCGGTTCCGCATGCGACATCCAAAATGTTCATCCCCTGATCAATGGACGCATGATCTAAAATTGATTCAATCTTATTCACATCAATATTGATATTAAGATCCCAATCGGGAGCGCGCCGGTCAAAAAATTCAATAATTTCTTTTTTATCCATATTTCCTCTTATAACTTTAATTCTTTATTGTCTTTCTGCTTCACTTGCATTTGCCCGCGACAATAAGCTCACACTGATTATCAATCAAACGCATTTCTATTTTACATTATTATTTGTTTTTCTACCTACTCGAAAGCTAATATAATTCCGATGGAATAATCAATGACGATAGCAGGTTCTATGCCCATTTAGAAAACGG
>CAYFVK010000010.1:1249-43588 GCA_964346695.1 uncultured Mageeibacillus sp.
CATGCAAAACCGTTATTTTTGACCGGTAGCCGGACAATTTTTTCGGTTTTGCCCAAATTCTTTAGTCCTGCGAGCTTCTGATCAGCATTTGAATTCAACTCTCTATCTTTGCTATAATGAACATTGTTAATCGTCATAATTAATCTGCGGCCGATTGTGGGTTCCGTGCGATGGTAGCTCGTGAACCCCGTCAGGTTCGGAAGGAAGCAGCGGTAAGCGAATCCTATCATGTGCCGCGGGTCAACCTGCACCGGTCGTAGATTAATTATGGCGAATTTTATAAGGGCAGATTCTTTGAGACAAGCGGAACAATCCGACAATATTCCTAATCAGTAATCGGATCGGATAATGATCTGAAAATTGAAACGGCAAGATTAACCAGATCATCGAATCTCATAAACTCATAAGAAAATCAGCAGGAGGTTTTATGAGTCATATTGCGCTCTATCGTGAGTGGCGTCCTCAGACTTTTTCGGAGATAGTTGCACAGGAACAAGTTACTTTTCCCTTAAAGCAATCCATTATTAATGGTGAAATCAATCATGCCTATCTCTTTACAGGTACGCGCGGTACCGGCAAAACCTCCACCGCCAAAGTGCTGGCAAAAGCTGTTAATTGTCTTCATCCCGTTCAGGGCGATCCCTGCAATCAATGCGAAATTTGTCAGGCGATTAATGATGGATCTCTGCTTGATGTGTTGGAAATCGACGCCGCGTCAAATAACAGCGTAGACAATATCCGGCGAATCGTTGACGAGATCGTGTTTATGCCGACCCGGGCAAAATACAAAGTGTATATCATCGATGAAGTACATATGCTCTCCCAGGGGGCTTTCAACGCTTTGCTGAAAACGCTGGAAGAACCGCCGGCACATGCCATCTTTATTTTGGCGACAACTGAACCGCATCGAATTCCGGCAACTGTTATCTCAAGGTGTATCCGTTTTGATTTTCGTCGCATTCCGCAGCATGAGATCGTCGAAAACCTCAAGCGGATTACCGCAGCCGACAAAATCGAAATTAAAGATGATGCCCTGCAGGTTATCGCACAGTTAGCAGAAGGAGCGATGCGTGATGCCATTTCTATTTTAGATCAGGCAAAATCCGGCATCACCTACCCGGTCACAAAAGAAAAACTATTGAATATGATGGGCATCGTGCAGGATCAATTCATGCTCCTGCTCTTTGAAGCTCTGCTTCGCTCCGATCTCAGGCAAGTTTTGCATTTAATCGATGAAATGGTCATGTCGGGCAAAGATCTGGAACGTTTCATCAGCGAATTTACGCAATTTTTGCGCAATGTTCTGATCACTAAAATCACGTCCGCAACCGATGAGTGGCTGGGGTTTTCCCAAAGCGATCTGAAAACCCTGCTCAATTTAATTAATCATGTGTCCGAAACATTGATATTAGACTGGATTGAGGAAATTTCAAAATTGTCCTCGGAATTGAAATATGCCGGAGATGTTCGTATCACGATCGAAGTTTGCCTCATTAAATTGCTGGCTAAGAATAAAGAATATTCTGCTAAGCAGGATGCTATTGTTCTCTCTCCTGTCGAAACTCCGATATCGACGAAGCAAAAAGTTACCGTTCCCACGCCGGAGATCAAAGAGAAACTAAATCCTGACAGTAATACATTAATTGGAAGATCGGGGCATGAACAAAAACCGATCGGCATGTCTGAGGGGAAAGTCCGGACTGAATCCGATCCAGGAAGCAATACTGTTCAGAAAGCCGAAACCGTGCCTGAAATGCACAGTCAGGCAAATCAGATAGCAGAATCCGAAACGAATCAGAAAACCGAAGCCGAAGCGGATCAGGAACCCGCGGTCGAAGCCAAAGTAAATCACGAATTTGGAACCGAAGTTGTTGCCAAAGTGAATCAAGAAAACGAATTCGAGCCGTATCAGAAAACCGAAAACCAAACCGTTGCTCGAACGGATCAGCAAAACGGAAGCGAAGTCACAGCGAACCCGGAAGAAAATCGACCCGAACAAGCATCCGACGCGGCAGCAGAGGTCATCGCCGAAATACGCAGCGCGATTGATTCCTATCTGGTCGGACAACATCGAATTGATCTCAAAATGTTATTAGCTCCTGCCGGATTCACTTATCACAACGGTACGTTTGAAATCAGCTATACACCCAACTTAAAAAGTCATTATAAAGAAATCGCGAAACCAGAAAATCAAGACTTGATTCGAAAAGCTATTCAATATATGATAAGCCGATCGGAGACGCAAAGCAAAAAACAAGGCGAAGCCGACATGCGGCCGGCATGGGCTGAAGGCGAAGGAATAAGCAGAGATTTTGAATTAAAAACAAATTTATTGAAAGAAAATACAGATAAAGCATTAAATCCGGACGAACCCGAATGGGTCATAAAAGTGCGCAAAATGGCACAGGATCTGGATATACCAATTCAAACGGAGGAATAAAAAATGGCAAAACGCAGAGGCGGATTTTACGGTGGCGGCGGAGCCCCCAATATGAATCAAATCATGCAGCAGGCACAGAAAATGCAAAGAGATCTGGAAGCGGCTCAGGAAGAAGCCGGCAAATTAACCGGTGAAGCCAGCGTCGGCGGCGGCATGATAGAGGTCACAGTCAACAGTTCACATCAAATCATCGATTTGAAAATCGATCCGACCGTCATCGATCCCGAAGATCCGGAAATGCTTCAAGACTTATTCATCGCGGCGGTAAACGAAGCCAACCGCTCCCTCGATGAAAAAGTTGAACAGCGCATGGCAAAAGTCACAGGCGCAGGCAATTTAGGCATGTTTGGCCAATAATCAGAGAATATCATGTATCAATTTCCAAATCCGATCGCCAAGTTAATTCAGGAACTCGGAAAGTTGCCCGGCATCGGCTCAAAAACCGCGCAAAGATTAGCTTTTCATATCTTATCCTTGCAAAACTCCGATGCCGAAAATCTTGCCAATGCCATCTTGGACGCCAAAAAAGCGATTCACTTCTGCTCGGAATGCTTCAATCTGACTGAGACGGATCCCTGCCCTATCTGCTCTTCGGGCAAACGAGATCGCAGCATCGTTTGCGTGGTCGAACAGCCGCGTGATGTCGCTGCCTTTGAAAGGATACACGAATATAGAGGTCTATATCATGTTCTGCACGGCGCCATCTCGCCGATGGACAATATCGGACCGGAAGACATCCGTTTGAAAGAACTGCTGATTCGTCTGCAGGAGCATAGAGAAATCGAAGAAGTTGTTCTGGCGACAAATCCTACGATCAATGGAGAAGCGACTGCCGTCTATCTTAGCCGCCTGATCAAACCGAGCGGGATCAAAGTCAGTCGCATTGCCTCCGGCTTACCGATGGGCGGTGATTTGGAATATGCTGACGAAGTCACCTTGGCCAAAGCATTTGAAGGCAGAAAAGAACTCTGAGTTTTGGCACAACTAGATAACAATAAAGCGCGGGCCGATCGGATGACAGAGTAAAAAAGCACTCCCGCGGAGTTTCGACAAAAAAGCCGGTATCTTTGATCAGACCCGGCACAGCAAAATCTAAATTTTCTTCAAAAGGTTATTCTTCAACAAAAATATATTCGTCCGCGGCGATCAGACCAAGCTCGTCGCGGGCGATTTTTTCGATAAATTCATCGGAGCCCATCTGATCCGACAATTCAGCAATTTCCTTGCCGCGAAGCTCTTTCTGCTGCAATTCCGCCAAAAGCTCCTGCTCCTGCAAAGCCAGACGATTCATCTCTCGGTTTTGCGAGCTGATTTCCTGCAAAGCGATGGCAATACTGATGATCAGCAAAAGACCGAGGACAATCTTGAAAATAACAATTTTCTGATTATCTTTTCGGTAATTTCGATCCTGTTTTGAATAGGAAAAAAATTTGCTTGCCATACTTTGTTCCCGTATACCATTGTAGTGTAACTATTATTTTATAATGCTTAACTGAATTTTACAATGAAAAGCCTTTAATCAGCATCATTTCAGGGAATTATTTAACAGATTGTTATCGTTCTGTAATTTTCTCGTAATATTATTTCAGACAGCCGGACAGCTCGAGTTCCATTAAAGAATTTCATACATTTCAGGAGCTGCTTCTTTTTTTACCGTATCCGCTATTTTCAGTATGCGTACAGTCGTCTGCTGATTGCCGAATGCGATCTGCAAAATATCGCCCTCCGCTACCTTGCTTCCCGGCTTTGCCACTTTGCCGTTGAGGAGTACCCTGCCCGCGTCGGCAAGTTCATTGGCGACCGTACGTCTTTTAATCAGGCGTGAAACCTTTAAAAATTTATCTAATCTCATTCTTTATCCTTTTTTATAAAAAATCCGTTATGCAAAACCAAAATTCCACAGCTGCAACGCCACACACTAAGCCCCGTCAGATTCAAATAATTTAATCTGAAATTGAGAAAAATCAATAGGTTCGGCAAATTGCTCAGGGAAAAAGATCGTTTGCCGATAATGGGAAAATTCTCTGGTATTTTTGGAAAGCCATGTTAAATTAGGCAGATTCAAACGATGGCAAAGATTGACCAAAGCCACATCCAGTGATTTTGAAAGACTTATATGTTCCCTGATCTGAACCTCTTCCACAGCCGAGCGCATCAAGCGTTCACCGGCGTAGATTCTTCCTTCCAGACGCATACTATTTCCTCGTATATTTCTTCTTTCATATTCACCGTCGGAAACGAATTCAAGCGGCTAAAATTAATCCACCAAAGCGATGTCGAGTACCTGATCCATCGTTTCTACCGGAGTGATTTTCAGAGCTTTCTTAACCGAATTCGGAATTTCATCCAAATCGCGCAGATTCTCCTTGGGAATTAATATTTCAGAAATACGGGCCCGGTTCGCAGCAACCGCTTTCTCTTTCAAGCCGCCGATGGCGAGAACTCTTCCTCTAAGTGAAATTTCGCCGGTCATCGCCAAATCATGGCGGACCTTTTTACCGCTCAGAGCTGACGCCAACGCGGTTGCGATCGTGATGCCCGCCGATGGACCGTCTTTGGGCACTGCGCCTGCCGGTACATGAATATGAATATCTTTCTTCGTGATATCGTTTTCCACAAAATCAAACAGATCAGAGCGGCTGCGGCAATAGCTGAGTGCCGCCTTGGCGCTTTCCTTCATCACATCGCCCAAGTGCCCGGTCAATTCAAGATTACCGGTACCGGGTAGAATATTAACCTCAATCGCCAGCGTATCACCGCCGGCATAAGTCCAGGCAAGACCTGTCGCCACACCGACCAAATCTTCCTTTTCCAGTTTATCGAAAGAATATTTCGCTTTGCCCAGCAAATCTTCAAGTTCATTTTTCTTCAAAACAAACTTTTCAACTTTCTTTTCAGCAATCATAATCGCGACACGGCGGCAAATGCGGGCCAATTCTCTTTCCAGCTGCCGCACACCGGCCTCCGCGGTATAAAAATTGATCAGACTGCGCAGAGCTCCGTCAGTAATCTGAATTTGCTCAGCCTGTAAACCGTTCGCTTCAATCTGCTTGGGCAGCAAGAAGCGCTTGGCGATTTCGATCTTTTCAATCTCCGTATAACCGGACAGCGAAATCAGTTCCATTCTGTCCAGCAGAGGCTGCGGAATATCCTCCGCTGAATTGGCGGTTGTAATAAAAAGTACATGCGAAAGATCATACGGAATTTCGACATAATGGTCCCGGAAATTAGAATTCTGCTCGGGGTCCAGCACCTCAAGCAACGCTGATGAAGGATCGCCGCGAAAATCATTGCCTAATTTATCGATTTCATCGAGCAGGAACAGGGGATTGTCGGTTTTAATATGGCTGATGCCCGCCATGATTCTGCCCGGCATCGCACCGATATAAGTGCGGCGATGACCGCGAATTTCCGACTCATCATGAATGCCGCCAAGTGACATCCGAATATATTTTCTGCCGATGGCCTCGGCAATCGATTTGGCGATCGATGTTTTACCTACTCCGGGCGGCCCGACCAGACAAAGGATCGGCCCTTTGGACTGCGAAATTCCCTGATTTAACTTTAATTTGCGAACAGCCAAATATTCGATAATGCGCTGCTTGACCTCTTTCAGTCCGTAATGATCCCGATCCAGAATCTTTCTTGCTTTTTCCAGATCGACCGACTCTTCGTCCAACTTGCCGAAAGGCAGTTCCAGGACCATTTCCAGCCAGTTCATCTGCACCGTGGCTTCCGGAAAATTAGGCGGCATCTTGGCCACACGATTGATTTCCCGATTCATTTTTTCCCGGTATTCCTCTGGGATGCCGCTTTCCGCCAACGCCTTACGCAGTCGCTCGATGTCGCTGAATTCGCTGTTTCCCTCAGAAAGTTCATCCTCGATCGTGCGCATTTGTTCCCGCAAGAAATAATCTCTTTGCTGTTTATCGATGGCTTTCTTGACTTTCGCGTCAATCTCTTTGCTATATTGCTGCAGCTGCAATTCTTTCGTCAGCTGCAAAATAATATGATCCAGCTTTTTATAGAGATCATCCTCTTCTAAAAGATACTGTTTCACTTCCAGATCAAAACCGACATGCACGCTGACCAAATCGATCAAGCGGTTCACATCCTTGAGAGTTTTGGAAAAAGAAATGACATCAGGCGGAATAAAACCGGTTTCCACAGCATACTTCTCAAACAGATCGAGAACTTTGCGGCAGGAAGCTAAGAGCTGAATCTGATTTTCGGTATCATCCGGATTGTCTTCGACAAGCCTCGGCATCTCCACCACTTCCGCCGTGTAATAGCCTCTTTTTTTCTTCCGGAAGCGCTTTACCCGAACCCGATAAAGTCCCTCGGTCAGCACTTTGAAATATTCATCTTTGACTTCCAGAACCTGCACCACTTCGGCGACCGTGCCGACACGAAAAAGATCTGCCGCCTCCGGAGTTTCGACATCTTTATCCTTTTGTGCGACAAGGAGTACCTTGCGCTTACCTTGCAGTGCTTCTTCAAGGGCGCCCATGGTTTCAAATCGCCCGACGTCGAAAGCAAGGGTCAGCTTCGGATAGGAAACAATTCCTCGCAGCGGTACCACCGGAAACTTATTGTTTGTTTTTTTCTCTGCCATTTTTTCTCCCGAATAAGGATAAATCTCAAAATTGAAAATTCTATTTCATGATCCGATCCAACTTGTCAACCCGTCTGGCATGACGTCCGCCCGCGAACTCACTATTCAAATAATGGTCGACAATAGCTTTGCCGAGTTCCGGTCCGGTTGTCCTGCCGCCCAGCGTAATCACATTGGCATTATTATGTTCTCTGGCCATTCTCGCCGAGTAGCAATCCGCCAGTAAAGCGGCTCGTATCCCCTTGATTTTATTTGCGGCTATCGAAACACCGATTCCCGTGCCACAGATAATAATTCCGCGGGCATCCGCCTCCGCTTCCGCCAGAACCTTTTTGCAAACTTCAATCGCTTTGTCCGGATAATCAATACTCTCGCCGGTATAGACGCCGAGATCCGTGATATCATAATTTTGTGCTTTGAGATGCTCGAAAATCTCATTTTTTAATTCAATGCCGCCATGATCACAACCGATAAAAATTTTCATAAATGTTTTTTGACCTCTTTTTCTATTTCGATCTAAATCCGGATATTTTTCCGCTACATGGTAAAAATCATCCGTCTTTATATTGTCTTGACCAACCGTTTTAAATTTTCATTATTACTATATTAACGAAATTATCCGCTTCGCTAAAGGGGAAACCCGAATATTCTTGAAACGGCTACCTTTTCAACGACTCAGGATCCGGTAACAGGGACTCCACAAAAATCTCTTTGTCAAAATCCTGCAGATCGTCAACCTGCTCGCCTAAACCGGCTAATTTAATCGGCAGACCGGTTTCCCGGACTACAGCGAATGCTACCCCGCCTTTGGCATTACCGTCAAGCTTGGTCATGATCAAACCGGAAACATCCGTCGCTTGAGCGAAAGCGTTGGCCTGCACAATAGCATTTTGTCCAGTCGTCGCATCGATGACCAAGAGAGTTTCCAAATTCGCTTCCGGGGCTTCTCTGCTCACAATCCGTTTGATTTTAGAGAGCTCATCCATCAGATTTTGCTTCGTATGCAGACGGCCCGCGGTATCGATAATCAATAAGTCCGTATTTCTTGCTCCGGCCGCTTCAATCGCGTCAAAAACAACCGCGGAGGGATCCGCGCCGATCTTATGCGATATCACAGCCGTATTGGTTCTTTCGCCCCAGACCTTGATCTGTTCAATCGCCGCCGCCCGGAACGTATCGGCCGCCGCCATCAAAACACGTAAACCCTGTTCCTGATAGCGTTTGGCCAACTTGCCGCTGGTCGTTGTTTTGCCGGTTCCGTTGACACCGACCATCAATAAAATATTCAGCTTATCCGGTTCGAGGCGCAAAGGTTCAACATCTGCCAGAATTTGCAGCATTCCCTCCTTTAAGACACGGATCACTGTCTCGACGGAGGAATCGCCGGTTTTCTTAATATGCTCCCGCACAAGATCCATCAATTCCATAGAACAAGCCATGCCGCAATCCGCCTGAATCAGAACCATCTCCAATTCATCCAGCATATCTTCGTCAAAATAGCCGAGATTGGCGGCGATCCGATTAATACTATCCGAAACAAAATTGCGGGTTTTCTGCAAACCCTTCTTGAATTTATCAAATAAACCCATATTAATTTTCCTCACATCAATATTGTGCTTAATTTGCTGATTTATCTATACTACAATCGCCGTCAAAGGACAAAAATCATCTTTTTTCAGCGACAGAAAATTTTTATCTGATATTACCATCATTATCGATAGCGTCGGCATCTGTCAACTCCAGCGAAATGACTTTGGAAACTCCGCGTTCCTTCATGGTGATGCCGTAAAGCCGATCCGCCGCCTCCATCGTGCCTTTGCGGTGGGTTACCAGAATAAATTGCGTATGTTCAATATAGGATTCCAAATAATCCGTAAAGCGAATAATATTACTCTCATCCAAAGCGGATTCGACCTCGTCCAGAACACAGAAAGGCGCCGGACGTAAGCGGAATATCGCCAAAAGGAGAGCGATTGCCGTAAGCGATCTCTCGCCGCCAGAGAGTAAATTTAAATTCTGCAGGCGCTTGCCCGGAGGCTGCGCTTTGATCTGAATTCCGCTGGTCAGGGGATCATCCGTTTCCAAAGCCAATTCCGCTTCGCCGCCGATAAACAGAGCGGAGAAAACATCCTTGAAATGCCGGTTGATTTCCGAGAAATTAGTCAGGAACTGTTCCGACATAGCGGTTTCCAATTCCCTGATCACCTCGTTCAGGCCGGCTTTGGATTTTTCGATATCCTCTTTTTGCAAAGACATAAATTCAAAGCGCTCCGAGACTTCTCTAAATTCTTCCAAAGCGTTCGGATTAATCGAACCCAGTTCTTTGATTTGCTCTTTCAACGATTTCAGCTTTTCCCTGGCCGCCGTAATATTTTCCAGCGGATAATCCGCCGGATCAAGCGAAACATACATCATTTCATAGGTTTCCCAAATATAATTTTTGGCAGAATTGATGCTTTGATTGAGGCGATCCGTTTTCTGTTTGGCCCGTTCCAGAGTCAATTGCAGATTTGCGACCAAGGCGCTTTGTTCTTCGCTTTCCGCAAAGAGCTGATGCTGTTTCTTCTCGATTTCCGAGCGTTCCGCCTGCTTTTGCCGCAACTCGCCGCTGACTTGCTCGAGTGAATCCTGCAGGGACAGATAGGATTCGGCATAGCAGCTCTCCGCTTCCGCCAGTTCTTTCAGTTCTGAATCAGCGCTGCTCAATTCAGTTTTGAGTCGCTCAATTTGTGCTTTTCGCTCTGAAAAATCGCGGCCGGCATGCTCCGCCAGCTGGCTTAAGCTGTGCAGGGACTGCTGAACGGTTCTCAGCTGAACCTGCAGATCTATCACAACATTTTGCTGATCTCTCAGAGCAATCTCCTGTTCGGCTTTTTCTTTGTTCGAAACGCCGAGCTGTTGCCTGATCTCATTCTGTTCCGCGTCTACGCCCGCGATGGCGTCATCCTGTTCAGTCAAAAGTTTCTCGGAAGCGGTTTTTCTATCCGAAAAAGATTTGATGCCGAGTTTTATTTTGCCGATACTTTGCTCTAACAGTTGCTTTTCGCGGTTCAGCTGCGCCAATTCATTTTCCGATTGAAATATTAGCTTTTCTTCGTGCAAATAACGGCTTTCTATATCCTTCAGCTGCTGGCCGAGCAACATAAAGGACTGATTTTCTTTGTTCAGCGTCTCTTCCTGTTGATCGAGCGCCCGTTTCAGCTCTTCAAGTTCCGTTCGAGCTTGTTCTATTTCGCGATTTCTACGCAAAAGACCGCCGCTGTCTTTTTTTGAGGTTCCGCCCGTCATGGAACCGCCAACCTGTACAATATCTCCGTCCAAGGTAACAACCCGATAACGCTGATTGAGAGCTGCGGAAATACGCAATGCGGAGTCCATATCCCGCGCCAAAAGAACTCTGCCGAGCAATTGATCGATAATGCCGTGATAGATCGGATCAGAAATTACCTTTTCACCGGCGACGCCGAGATAACCGTCAACTTTTGCTGAAGTCGCTCTTTCAGCGTCAGAAATCGTATTGCCGCGAATCACATCAAGCGGCAGAAATGTTTCGCGACCGGCTTTATTTTGTTTGAGCCAGTTAATCATATCCTTGGCTGTCTCTCTGTCACTCGTAACGAGATAATTGACAGCCGCTCCCAAACTGATTTCAATCGCTTTTTCAAATTGCCGGGGTACCTTGATCAGGCCCGCCAAAGGCCCATGTAAATTCCTGCCGAAAGCAGCGTCATTTTCCGCCTTTTTCATGATGGCGCGCACCGCGTAATGGAAGCCTTCATGGCTTTGTTCAAGATTTTCCAAAGTGTGCAGGCGATATTTCGTATTTTCAAATTGACTGAGCAGGCGGCGCTTTTGCTCATCCAGCTCGCCGAGTTCCCGGCGCTTCTCTTCGACTCTTTGCCTTGCTTTCTCAAGTTCAGCGGATTGTGCTGAAAACTGTTGTTTATTCTCGTTGAGCAGAGCCGACTTCTCCGCCAGCTGATTCGTTAAAGTCAAGGCTTCGGCTTCCGCGGCTTTTAATTGTTTTTGATCCGCGGCGAGCTGCTCTTGCAGGAATGTGATTTCCTGTTCTGCTTTAACTCTCTCATTTTTATATTGAAAATTCCGATTTTGAATATTATCCAGCTGCTCCTGCAGCGCCGCTTCCGTCTTGACTAACCGGTGCATGGCGTTTTGCAAACTGCTCAATTTGTCAGTTGCCGAAGCCAAGGCTTCCTCAATCTTCAGAATTTCTTTTTGTGCAGCCTCTTTTTCAGAAATCCTTTGACTCAAATTGCTGTCCAGATATTTGACCGCCGCTTCCGCCTCCAGCAATTGCTGATTATTTCTTTCTATTTGCCGAGTTAAGGCGCGACGGCGTTCCGAGCTGATCGCTTTTTTCTCTCCCAGTTCAGCCAGATCGGCCTGCAGGTCTACCTGTTTAACTCTTTGCTGATCGAGATTTTGATCGATCTCCGCGAGTAGATGATCATAGCGATGAAAATTATCGCGCAAATCCTGAGCCAGATCCCGGGCTTCATCAAGATCCGCGGAAATGTCCTGAAAAGCCGCTTCGCTTTTTTTGAGTTCCTCATCATTGCGTCTAATATCATGCAGCAGCAACGCCAGATCAATCTTTTTCATTTCCTCGCTCAAACTGCGATAGGCCTTCAATTTTTCCGCTTGCTTTTGCAAAGGCTTGAGGCGCAATTCAAGTTCACTCAAAATATCTTCCAATCTCAGAAGATTATTCTCAGTGCGCTCCAATTTACGTTCCGTATCCTGCTTGCGCAATTTATATTTGACAATTCCGGCGGCTTCATCAAAAACCTTGCGCCGATCATCGGAATTCTCGCTCAGAATCTGATCAATTTTGCCTTGTCCGATAATCGAATAACCATCTCTACCGATACCGGTATCCAAAAACAGTTCCCGAATATCCTTGAGACGGCACTGTACCTGATTCAGCAAAAACTCACTTTCACCGGAACGATAATATCTTCTCGTCACCTCAACCGTGTCATATTCTATAGGGATGAGATGATCTGCGTTGTCAAAGGTAATGCTCACTTCCACAAAACCCAGCTGTCGTCTCGTCTCGGTTCCGCTGAAAATGACATCTTCCATTCTGGATCCGCGCAAAGACTTCGCGCTTTGCTCGCCCAGAACCCAGCGAATAGCATCCGTAATATTCGACTTGCCGGAACCGTTGGGGCCGACAACCGCTGTGATCCCTTCATGGAATTCAATCAGGGTAGGATCCGGAAAAGATTTGAAACCCTGCATTTTTAACGATTTTAAATACACCTGTAAGTTTCCCTTTTATTTTTATCTCAGAAAAATGCCGACAACTTTCTAAAAGCCGCTTCAGCTGAACAAGCCCGTCAATCTTCCATGACGCGACAGCCGCTATTGTCACAGAGCAACTTTTCCAAAGCTGATTTGGCGGCGTTTTGCTCTGCCTCTTTCTTGCTGCCGCCCTTCCCCTCTGCGACTAAATTATTATTGACGATCACAGCGGCGGTAAAAATCCGTTCATGAACCGGTCCTTCTTCATCAATGATTTCAAACTTCATCGTGCTGTTGCCTTTTGTACTTTGAACCAATTCCAACAAGCGGCTCTTGAAATCATATATCAATTCACCGGATACTGCCAAATCTATGAAAGGCTGTAAATGCTGAAGGATAATTTCCTGAACATACTGCAGGCCCTGGTCCAAATAAATCGCGCCATAAACCGCTTCCAGACCATTCGCCAGATTGGAATGTTTTTTCCGCCCGCCGGTCATCTCTTCGCCTTTGCCCAAATAGAGATGATTGCCTAAATCCAATTGTTGCGCTACTTGCGCGAGCGTATCCTCGCAAACGACCAAGGCTCGATATTTGGTCATTAAACCCTCGTCCAAATTCGGTTTGATCTGAAACAAGGCGTCACTGATTGTCAGCTGCAAGACAGCATCCCCTAAAAATTCCAGACGTTCGTTATCATGCTTGACCAAATTACTGTTTTCGTAAGCAAAGGTCGAATGGGTCAGAGCAGATCTGAGAAATTCGATATGATTGTAAAGAATCTTATTTTTCCGACAAAACTCTCTCGCGTTATTCATCTTTTCTCCTAAAAAAAATCGCACTCTCAATCAGAAAAAAAGGGATACCGGAGTATCCCCTCAGTTTTTATAACTTTATCGACAAATCAAAGCAAGGAATAATTACATATTCTGTTCAATAAATTCCACCGCGTCTCCGACCGTCTTTAAGCGTTGGGCTTCTTCATCGGGAATTGACAGATCAAATTCACCTTCGAGGGTCACGATTAAATCGACGACATCCAGCGAATCCGCATTTAAATCATCAATAATATCAGAATCCATGGTGACGCTCTCTTTTTCGACGCCTAATTGATCAACAATAATCTCTTGAATTATTTTAAAAATTTCTTGTGAAGACATAAATCCTCCTAATCATATTATCTTATCTAATTCTGCATCATGTACTATTCTTAAAGGAATGGCACTGAATTGTCAAGCCGCGGGACCATCCTTCAAGTAGACTTTACAATTTCCTAACGAAGCACCGACCAAGATTAATGTTCTTTCAAAAAATGTCTGTTCTTAATCAAATAGTCGAGACCGCTGATAATGGTTAAAATAATCGAGATATAAATCAGCACTGTACCGATAAATTCAAAAGCTGCAAAATTTTCAAAATGGGAAAACACCGGAAATTCAAGCAAAAGCCAGATAATGGCGATCATCTGTGAAGTTGTCTTGGCTTTTCCCCATTTGCTGGCGGCTATCACTACATTCTGCTCTACCGCCAAAAGCCGCAATCCCGTGACCGAGAACTCCCTTGCCAAAACAATCAACGGCACAAAAGTACTGATGCGATTGAGTTCGACAAAAGCCACAAAGACAGAGATGACCAATAATTTATCGGCAATCGGATCAAGGAACTTGCCCATATTGGTAATGAGATTTTTTCTCCTTGCGATCTGACCGTCGGCAAAATCGGTCAGAGAAGCAATGCAGAACAGCACCAAAGCAATGATATGAGCAGTCCGCGTCGCTACAAAAGCATTCCAAACCTCAACTCCTTCAATAGGCAACATGAAGAGCACAATAAAAGGAACTAAAATGATACGTATAATCGTTAAACGATTAGGAATATTCATAAACACTTACCCCCGTCAAATCATATTCATCAGCATCTATAATTTTTACTTTAACCAAATCTCCGATTTTTAAATCATCGCTTTGGGCCAATACATAAATAGCCGGATCTATTCCCGGAGCCTCTCCGTAACTCCTGCCTATAAAGAATAAACCATCCTGACTGATATCTTCAAGTAAAACTTGATAAACTTTATTGATTCTTGCCTTATTGCGGGCAAGTGAAATCTTTTGCTGCAGCCGCATGATTTTATTATAGCGTTCCCTGCTAATTTCAGGAGAGGGCAGATCACTCATCTGATAAGCCTTTGTCCCTTCTTCCGGAGAAAAAATAAAACAACCGAGACGATCGAATTGCATATCACGAATAAAATCTTTCAATTCCTGAAAATCCTGATCCGTTTCTCCGGGAAAACCGACCATGACTGTTGTGCGAATCACAAGATCCGGAATTTTACTTTTTAATTTACGAATCAAGGTCCTTAAACTTTGATTCGTATCCCTGCGCCGCATCGCTTTGAGGATTTTATCCGAAGCATGCTGAATCGGCAAATCAATATAGGAAGCGATTTTTTCATTCTGTGCAATAAAATCTATCAATTCATCCGAAAAAACATCGCCGTAAACGTACATCAGACGCAATCTGCCAAGCCTCCGGATTTGAACCAGCGCTTTTAATAAATCCAACAATTTTGGTTCACCGTACAGATCAAGTCCGTATCGCGTCGTATCCTGAGCGATCAGAATAATTTCCTTGAAGCCTCTGGCGGTTAAAGTCTCCGCCTCCTTGATAATATCTTCAAAAGGTCTCGACAATAAGGGACCCCGGATACCCGGAATGGCGCAAAAAGCACAATAATTGGAACAACCTTCAGCGATTTTCAGATAAGCGAAAGGCCGATCACCGGAAGCCTGCTCCCCGTGATATAAGTGAAGAATGTTGCCCGGTTTGGCGGGCATTTTTCCTCTCATATCGATTCCCTCGGATAAGCTGTCCAGAACGCTTACGATATCCTGATATTGCGAGGTGCCGAGCACCGCGTCTACCTCCGGGAACTCCGCGTAAATTTCTTTCGCGTAACGCTGGGATAAACAACCGGTGACAATCAAAAAGCAGACCTCATTTCGGCTGACTCTCGCCGCTTTAATTTCCGCCAGATCCAAGATGGCGGAAATCGCTTCTTCTTTTGCTGATTGAATAAAACCGCAGGTATTGACGATTAAAAACTCAGCCAGATCGGGATCTTCCTGAAAATGATATTGCGCAGAACGCAAGGCATAACTCATCGATTCGGCGTCAACTTCATTTTTAGGGCATCCCAAAGATAAAATATAATAACTCTGATTCATCTAAACATTCATCACTTAAATCAAATTCGACGGAAAAGGAAATCTATTCAATTTTTCCATCTGCATATTCTCGCATAATTCTATGAAATATTCCAGAAGCATATCCCCTGGACGCGAAATGGCGGGCGATTTTCTGCGGATTGTCAAAGTCCCATTCATCGATCCTGTTCATGAAATATTCTTTTGCCGTCAGCTCATCCGGTTTGATCTCCGCCGCGAGCGAATCGATAACCGTTTGGGAAATTCCCTGTTCTTTCAGTAAATAAAGAAGATAGGATTTGGCTTTCTGTTTTCTGCCCTGATGTCTTTTAATCAATCTGCGCCCGCATAAATATTCATCCAAATATTGATCCCTGCTCAATTGTTCAATCACGACCTCTATCAGCCGGGGCTTCTGTTCCGCCTTTTCCGGAAAATCAGCCTTTAGAACCCGCCTGACCTGTCCTGCCGAACGACCTTTATCCGTCGCTAAATATTTAACAGCCCTTTGCCTCATCTGTATATAATCCGCTCGATCCGCGGGATTCAGCTCCGGATCAGCGGACGACTGTTTTTGCCGGGCAAACTTTTCTTCCAGTCCGCCCAGCAGATTTTGCAGTTCTCTTATTTTATCTTCTCTGATTTCACGATCGGGCATGTTTAGTCAATGTCCAAATTCAAAATATCATCAAGATCATCTTTCTCTTCAGATGATTTATCGGGACTTGATTCGGCAGCATCCTGTTCAGTTCCGTTTTCTCCCGCGGAATCATCAGGATCAGGTTCATAATAATGACGCACCTTTTCTTCAATCTCGTCTAATGTTTCCGGATGATCTTTTAACCAGGCAATGACATTCTCTCTGCCCTGACCTATGCGATTTTCTCCGTATGAATACCAGGACCCGCTTTTATTGACAATATCGATATCCGCAGCCAAATCCAAAATACAGCCGACATTGGAGATTCCCTCGCCGTAAATAATATCGAACTCCGCTTCACGGAAAGGTGGGGCTACCTTATTTTTAACTACCTTGACTTTGGTCTTGGCGCCGATGATATTCGTGCCGTCCTTGATGCTTTCCGCTTTTTTGATCTCCAGACGCACGGAAGCATAGAATTTGAGAGCACGTCCGCCGGTAGTTGTTTCAGGATTGCCGAAAACAATGCCGATCTTTTCGCGCAATTGATTGATGAAGATAATCATCGTATCCGATTTGTGCATGACGCCGGATAATTTGCGCAGCGCCTGACTCATCAGTCTCGCCTGCACCCCCATGGAGGCATCACCCATTTCGCCTTCGATCTCGGATCTCGGAACCAGCGCAGCAACCGAGTCGATCACGATCACATCAACCGCCCCGCTTCTGGCCAGAGCTTCAGCTACTTCCAGCGCTTCTTCGCCGTTGTCCGGCTGAGATACGATTAAATGGTCAATATCCACTCCGATTTTTTGAGCGTAAGAGGCGTCCAGAGCATGCTCGGCGTCCACAAAGGCAGCGATGCCGCCCTCCTTTTGCGCTTCCGCGATCACATGCAGCGCGACCGTCGTTTTACCGGAAGATTCCGGTCCGAATATTTCTATCACCCTACCTTTGGGCAAACCGCCCACACCTAAAGCCAAATCTAAGGATAAGGCTCCGGTTGAAATCGTATCGATATCAAGATCATAGTCCTCTTCTCCGAGCAGCATCACGGCCCCTTTGCCGATCTCTTTTTCGATCTTTCCCAGCGCCATTTTGAGAGCTTCCTGACGTTCCGATTCAGACTGCGGATTCTCGATTTTTTTCTTCTGTTTTTTTATCTTTGCCATAATATTCTCCTAATCGAACAATTGTTTTGTTTCATTATAGCAAAACATGAATTGCGGTCAAGCAATTCAGGCTTAATCCCATCTTTATTTTTGTGAAAAACAGATAATTTTGACAATCCTGACGATTATCATCAAACTATCCGATTTCGGCTATTATTTTTCATTTAATTGCAATATCTGCCATGCCAGATGATAAGCTCTTAAAGCGGCTACCGTCCTGACGCGATTGCGATTTCCATTAATCTGGTACCTTTTGACCAATTCTCTGCCCTGATAGCGGGCGGCGATATAAACCGTTCCGACCGGTTTTTCCCTGCTGCCGCCGTCCGGGCCCGCAATGCCCGTAACCGCCACGGAAAGATCCGTTTGCAACAATTCCGCCGCACCCTTCGCCATGGCCAGGGCTGCTCGTTCGCTGACAGCGCCGTCTTTTTTCAAAATTTCCGGGCTGACGCCCAAAACATCGGCTTTGACCTGATTGGCATAAGAAACAACGGAACCCTTAAACACCTCTGAAGCACCCGGAATTTCTCCCAACTGCGAGGAGATCAGGCCGGCTGTGCAGGATTCGGCGAAAGCTACGCTCTGTCCCCGTTTTTTCAATATATCAAGAATAATCTGAGGCAAACTCCTCTGACCGTCTTCATAGATATATTTGCCCAAACGCTGATAAATCTGATCCGCCAAATCATCAAGCGCATGATCCTCACGTTCAGCTCGCGTCATTCTCTGCGTCAAACGAAAACAGACTTCGCCCGGCGAAGCATAGGGAGCGATCGTCGGATTCTCCTGTTTATCAATCAGGTCGCGCACCCTTGTTTCCGCGTCCGACTCCCCGATCCCGATCATATGCAGATAGCGATTTTTGAATATATATTTTGTGCGCTTGGCGATCCATGGTTTTAAAAAGTCCTCAAACATCGGCTTCAATTCATCGGGCGGTCCCGGCAAGCATGCGATCGCTTTTTCCCGCTCATCCGACTCAAACCGCATCACCGCACCGGGCGCCGTCCCGTTATGGTTCTCCAGAACATAGGCATTTCGGGGCAGCATCGCCTGTTTCCAATTATTTTCGCAGGGCACCCTGCCGCTGCTTCTGAAATACTGCTCGATACTCTCTTTGCTCGGCTCATGCAAAACCAGCGGAATGCCGGCGACTTCGGCGGAAACCGCCATAGATATATCATCTGCCGTAGGTCCGAGTCCGCCGCTTGTAATCACTAAATCCGATCTTGAAACAGCCGTTGTCAGTGCTTCTTTCAATCTTTGCGGATTATCGCCGACCACCGTCCGATGATAGCAATTGATGCCCAGTTCATTGAGCTGTTTCGCCAAATAAAACGCATTTGAATTTAATGTTTGTCCAATCAATAATTCCGTGCCGATGGCGACAATCTCAGCGGATTCAATCAAAATTTCCGGTTCTGTCAATTTTCTCACCTGATTTCCTTTAAATCACTCGAATAATTCTCTTTCGCACAAATCATGATCGGCGTGAACCCCAGCATGATCTGTTTATTCTTTATCCCGGGTTTTCGCTGAAACAACAATCAGCCTTTTGTTCTTTGCTGATAAGAAAGCAATGTATTTTTCAGGAGCATGGCGATCGTCATCGGTCCGACACCGCCCGGCACCGGCGTAATCGCTTTGACCAAAGGTTCTACTTCGTCAAAAACAACATCTCCGACAACCTTGTTCTGAGTGTTCCGATTGATTGAAACATCAATGATCACCTGTTCCGGATTAGTGAACTCTTTGTTGATAAAATTCGTGACGCCCACAGAAGTAACTAACAGATCCGCCTGCGCGGCTTTTTGCTGAAGATTCTTTGTTTTGGAATGAGCGATCGTCACCGTACAATTCTCATTCAAAAGTAAAATAGCTGTCGGTTTGCCGACTATATTGCTTCGACCGATAACCAGAGCATCCTTGCCTTCAAATTCAAAATCGATCGCTTTGAGCATATAGATAATGCCTGCCGCGGTACAGGGCAACAGCGATTTACCGCCGGAAAACAAATGGCCGGAGTTAATCGGATGAAAACCGTCAACATCCTTTTCAGGTGCGATCGTTTCGATCACAAGCTCTTCCGAGAGATGCTCCGGCAGGGGCAACTGGCATAAAATGCCGTCTACGGCGGGATCTTCATTCAGCCTCTGAATCAATTCCAGCAATTCCGTTTCGCCGGTATTTTCCGGCAAACGATGAATATGCGAATCAAAACCTACTTCAGCACAAGCTCTGTGTTTATTTCTCACATAAATCTGAGAAGCAGGATTTTCACCGACCAGGATAACATCCAATCCCGGTCTTCTTTTCCCGTCAGCGATCAGTTGATCAACTTTTACCTTGATCTTTGTTCTCAGATCCTTCGCTATTTTCTTACCATCGATGATTTGTGCCATATTCTCCATCCATCTGCACCATTGACCTATTCAGCGTCTTCCATGCGCTTCATATATTCTTCCATCGTGATTAAAACTTTACGCTGTTTGCTGCCCTCCGGCGGTCCCACATAGCCCAATTCATGAAGCCTGTCTATGATTCTGGCGGCACGCGGATAACCTACGCTGAGCCGGCGCTGAAGGAGGGAAATAGATGCATAATCCGATTCGACAACCAGTCGTAAAGCATCTTCCAATAATTCATCTTCCTCTTCCCCCTGCTTTGCGCTGCCATTCCCGGAAACAGAACCTTTTCCGGCAGCATTCTCTATCGCTTTCGCCACAGCATCAACATAATCCGTCTCATAAAAATCCTTCAAATAACGAACTACCCGTTCCACCTCGCCATCGGTGACAAAACTGCCCTGCCCTCTGATCGGTTTGGAAGCGCTTTGCGGATAATAGAGCATGTCGCCCTTACCCAGCAATTTTTCGGCTCCGCCCATATCTAAAATCGTTCTGGAATCGACCTGTGAAGCAACCGTAAAAGCGATACGGGAAGGAATATTCGCCTTGATTACACCGGTAATAACATCTACCGAGGGTCTTTGCGTAGCAATGATCAGATGAATGCCCGCCGCCCTTGCCATCGCCGTCAGTCTGGCGATGGCGTCTTCTACCTCGGTCGGGGTTGTCGCCATCAAATCACTTAATTCATCGATGATGATGACAATCGCCGGCAATTTTTCACCGTCAATTTGTCCCGATTTAATCAACTGATTATAAGCGGTGAAATCACGTACCGAATTATCGGCGAACTTTTCATAGCGGCTTTCCATTTCGCCGATCGCCCAATTCAAAGCGCCATACGCCTTTTTGGGATTCGTCACGACCGGCTGCATCAAATGCGGAATACCATTATAAACATTTAACTCAACGACTTTCGGATCAATCATGATCATGCGCAAATCTGAAGGCCCGGAGCGATATAGCAGTGAAATAATAATCGCGTTAATGCAGACAGATTTGCCTGAACCGGTCGCGCCGGCAATCAGAAGATGAGGCATCTTGGCAAGATCACAAAGAATTTCATTACCCTGTATATCTCTGCCGATACCTGCCGTCAGAATCGAATGATTCTCCCTGAACGCTTTTGATCTGATAATACCGCCCAGATAGACCGGATGAGTTTCCTGATTGGGAATTTCGATGCCGATTGCCGACTTGCCCGGAATCGGGGCTTCGATCCGAACTCCCATCGCCGCCAGAGCCAGAGCAATATCGTCCGAGAGATTGGTAATTCTGGAGACCTTAACGCCCGGACCCGGCGAAAGCTCGAATCTGGTAATGGTCGGACCTGTCGTATAATTGACGACTTTGGCGTCAACGCCGAAGCTGTTCAAAGTCTGTTCCAATCTTGCTCCCAGCCTTTTTATTTCAGCGATCGTTTCTTCGTCTTGCTTCAACTGCGGCTCCTGATTAAGCAAATCGAAGTCAGGCGGTACATATCGGTCAGTAAAAGAAATCTGTTTTTTCTTCTTCTGAGACGCAAATTCCACGCCGCCGGAGTCATCGCTGCGGTTATCCCAATGCGCTCTGCCATGGTCTTCGATCATTTCAAAATCGGCTTCGGAAATCCCCGCGGAAATCTTCACCAGTTCCGCATCCTCTGTCTGCGGAACTTCAGCTTCCCTGCTCAGATCATCGCGGCGGATTTCATCCTGTTCCGCTCTCTGCTCGGGATCAGGCGCAGCCGGCGTATCCTGAGCCGCTAAACCCTGCTCTTCCGGACTGTAAGCTGAATCATCCGCATCGCTCTGATCTGTCGGAGTTTCAACAGACAGATCCGAAAATCCGGGATACTGCGGAAAACTGATCTCGCCGTCTGACGCCCCGTATAAATCCGAGGGATTCTCGGCTTTCCACGAACCTTCCGGCAAATCATAATTGATCTGAAATGGCGTTTCATAAGGAATATCCTGTTCTTTTGCCAATTCTTTTTTCAGCCATTCCGTCGAAACATCGCGCGGATCATGATCATCCAGCCGTTTACTCAGATCAAAACCGAATTCTTCTTCAGCATCGTCTGTTTGAGCCGCATCGGAATCAGCTTCCGCATCCGGCTTCTGCTCATCCTGCAGAGCTTCCTGCTCTTGCAGAGAAGCCTGTTCTTCCAATTTAGCCTGCTTTTCTTCACGGCGAATCCGGCGATTTTCTTCCAGCTTAGCTCTGGTATCTTTGAATGCCTGCGCCGATTTTTTCAGATAATAGGTATAAGAAATATTAAAAGAGACCACCAGCAGAGCTAAAATCATGGCAATCATAATAATCATCGAACCGACTCGTCCGGTCAAGACGCTGAGCGAAAAGCCGAACAGACCGCCCAGCAGACCGCCGCTCCAAGTCGTCGAATTTGAGATCAGAGCCGGTTCCATCCCTGATTTCCAGAATGCGGCAATGGCCTTAAAAACCGAGGAATTCCCCGCCACCCGCGCAGCCTGATAGACCTTGTCAGAGTTTAATGTTATCACCGAAATCAATATGCTCGCGGCTACAAAAAGCAGCATGGTGCAATTTTTACGAGTTTTGCTGATCGCTTGTTTTTTGGTCAGGAGACGATCGATCGCGATGACGAGAATTACGGCAGGCAAAATAATCGTCAACGTGCCGAATAAGCCGAAGAGGCATTTCCGAATAAACAGACCGAGCACGCCCGACTTCACCGCAGGCAGCCATAAAAACAAGCCCAGCAAAATAGCTGCGGCAATCAGAAAGACCGAGAGGATTTCATTTTTTCTGTGTTTTTTGTTATTCAGTTCAGGCATGACTTTCCTCCGCCGTCTCCCTGTTCCTTTTCAGCTGTTTTTTGTCCTTGAGCTTTTGCGCGGTCAGGATCAGACCGATTATGGTTTTGGCATCCTTGATAGCTCCTGTCCCGATCATCTCCAAAGTCTTTTGCAGAGGAAATTTTTTGACGCGCAAAAATTCTCCTGGATCAAGTTGATTTTCGCCGATTGTCAGATCTTCGGCAAGAAAAACCTGTATTTCTTCACTGCAATAACCCGGAGTCGGATAAAAACCGGTCAGCAGTTCAAGTCGCCCCGCCTTGATCCCCAGTTCCTCGAACAATTCCCGTTCGGCACAGTCTCTATGGGCCTCTCCCGCTTCCAATTTGCCTGCGGGAATTTCCAGCAATTCACTCTTTACGGATATTCTATATTGCTCGACCAGATAGACATTTTCAGCCGAGTCAACCGCGACGATGGCGGCCCCGCCATGATGATGAACAATTTCCCGTTTGGATTTGCTTTGATCGGGGAGTTCAATTTCTGCCAATTCCACATCAAAAACTCTGCCCCGAAATAAATATTCCGAACTCAATACTGTTTCATGAAATTCTTTTTGCAAAAACTCCGACATCTGCTTTTTTCCTCTGTTTCTCCTCTGTTCCGACAATCGGTCCGATCACGGATTATCTGTTTTTCTTAATCTGTTCCACCGCCAATTGATCAACCCGGTTATTGTATTCATTATCGGCATGACCTTTAACCCAGATCCAGTTCACATCATGTGTGGCGGTCAAGGTCAGAAGCTCCTGCCACAGTTCCTTGTTGCTGACTTCCTGCTTGGCGGCATTGCGCCAATTGTTTCTTTGCCATTTATCAATCCATTTTTCATTAAAGGCTTTCACAAGATAGGCGGAGTCGCTGTACAAGTCAATCCGACAAGGTTTATTCAACGCTTTCAAGGCTTCGATCGCGGCGGTAAGCTCCATCCGATTATTCGTCGTGTTGGGCTCAAAACCGGAAATTTCCTTAATATGGTTCCCCACCTTCAGCAGAGCAGCCCAACTGCCCGGCCCCGGATTGCCGGAACAAGCGCCATCCGTATATATATCCACCTTAATCAAATTTTGCATAGACCATTCCTCACATCAACACAATAATAACATAACAAGGGGAAATCTTTTAATTCAAGTTCAAGATAAAAATCCGAAATCTCTCTTCTTTTTGACAGTCCTTTTCGGCTCAGCCAAACTTTCTCTGCTGATAAATTGAGTGCCAAAAATTTGTATTCGATATTAAGTTAATTGTATAATGTGTTTCGTCCTAAAGACAGTATTTTATGTCGGCTCCGGCCGATCAAAGGAGAAGAATATGACACGTAAAATCGGTACAGTTGCTCGTGGTATCAGAGCGCCTATTTTCAATGAAGGTGACAATCTGACTGAAATGATTCCGGAATTGATTTTATCAGCCGCCGAAGCGGAAAATTTTCATATCCGCAATCGCGACATTTTAGCTATTACCGAATCTGTCGTTGCCAGAACCCAAGGTAATTATGCTTCAATAGACGATATCAAGAATGATTTGATCAATAAATTAGATGGACGTAAAGTATTAGGTCTGACTTTACCTATTCTTTCCCGGAACCGGTTTTCCATCCTGTTAAAAGGAATCGCTTCCGCTGTCGACAAAATCATTCTGCAATTAAGTTATCCCGGCGATGAAGTCGGCAATCACTTATTTGATGAATCTTTGTTAATGTCCTCCCGGATTAATCCATGGAATGATGTTTTGACGGAAGAACAGCTCTATCAAAATTTCGGCGAACCGATCCATCCGTTTACCGGTATGAAC
Source organism: uncultured Mageeibacillus sp. (assembly GCA_964346695.1). GTDB lineage: Bacteria > Bacillota > Clostridia > Saccharofermentanales > DTU023 > UBA5436. The sequence continues at coordinate 25,618 of CAYFVK010000010.1, forward strand.
TATGTCAAGTTTTATCGTGAAATTATCGAGTCGGAAAACGCCGAATGCGAGATCTTTTTCGCCAACGACTGCCGCAAAATTTTAGATTATACAAAAACTGTTCTGACCTGTGATATTCACAGCCGCAAAGAGAGTGTGCGCAAGTTGGAGGAAGCAGGCGCTGAACTCGTATTATCTTTGGCGGATATTTTGAATGAGAAATCAGAAGAACATGGCTACAATGAGATGTTCGGTTTGCTCGGCTCAAATAAAGCAAATGAGGAAGAAATCAAATTGTTCCCTCGCGACTGTCAAATACTGACCGATGCAATCGCACAAAAATTATTTGAATTGAGCGGCAAGCATGTTGAAGTCATGATTTACGGAGACGGAGCTTTCAAAGATCCGGTCGGAAAAATCTGGGAACTTGCTGATCCGGTGGTTTCCCCCGCTTATACAAAGGGTCTTGAAGGAACGCCGCATGAGTTGAAAATCAAGTATCTGGCAGACAGCGATTATAAAAATTTAACAGCCGCCGAACAGCAGGTGCAAATTGAAAAGAGAATCAAAGCCAAGGAAGCCTCAGAGCGTTCCGCGCTGAATAATGAACTTTCTGAAGGGACAACGCCGCGCCGTGTAACCGATTTGCTCGGTTCATTATCCGACCTCGTTTCCGGCAGCGGTGATAAAGGTACGCCCATTGTCTATATTCAGGGTTATTTCGATAATTACAGCGATCAATATGAGGATGATTAAAGAATTATCGCCATCTTTATGTAAAGTTTTTGTAAATTCGCTTAAAATATTCATTATTTTCGTAAAATAGACGCATAAGTTACGAAATCGATGATAAAATGGTGGTAGATTAAATTCACAAAGTAATTAGCTTTGTTTTTACAATTCTTACATACTTACCTCTATAAAAAACAGCCTTATTCTCCTCTAAATAACACAAGGCTGTTTTTTCTTTATCACAAATCTGGTATCCCGCAAGCCACAAAAGTCAATTGAAAAAGCCGGTTCTGTTGAAGAAGCAGACCGGCTTTTAATGAATTGAAACTTTGAGCGCTTAATTATGCTTTATGAGCGGAGCCTAAAACATCCGTAATCTTATGAGCAACCAAGCCTTTGATCGCGTCACGGGCGGGGCCCAGATATTTGCGCGGATCAAATTCCGCCGGTTTTTCATTGAAAATTCTTCTGATCGTTCCGGTCATGGCTAAACGCAAGTCGGAGTCAATATTAATTTTGCAAACAGCTCTTCTTGCAGCTTCTCTGAGCATCGGTTCGGGACATCCCAAAGCATCTTCCATAGCTCCGCCGTTGGCATTGATCATTTCGACGAATTCGGGGATAACCGAGCTGGCGCCATGCAGGACGATCGGGAAGCCGGGCAATCTCTTGGAGACCTCGTCCAAAATATCCATACGCAATTGAATATCTGTACCGGGTTTGAATTTATAAGCGCCATGGCTTGTTCCGATCGCTATAGCTAAGGAGTCACAACCTGTGCGTGTAACAAAGTCTTCGACCTGAGCGGGATCGGTATAGCTGGATTCTTCGGCAGAAACTTTGATATCATCTTCAACACCTTCCAAACGGCCTAATTCGGCTTCAACCACAACACCTTTAGAATGAGCATATTCAACAACTTTTTTGGTTAAGGCAACATTTTCTTCATAGTCCAGATGCGAACCATCAATCATAACAGAGGTAAAACCGTCATCGATACAGGATTTGCATAATTCAAAGCTGTCGCCGTGATCTAAGTGCAAAGCGATAGGAATGTCGGTTTCAATAATAGCCGCTTCGACCAGTTTCATTAAATAGGTACGATTTGCATAATTTCTGGCACCTTTGGATACTTGCAAAATCAGAGGTGATTTTAATTCATCAGCCGCTTCTACAATACCCTGAATGATTTCCATGTTATTCACATTGAAAGCACCGATTGCATATCCGCCGGCATAGGCGTCTTTAAACATTTTTTCTGTAGTTACTAATGGCATAAAAAATTCTCCTTCTCTATATAAACTAATAAATTAGTTTTGTTGCTCCTATACTTTATTGCTAATTCCTGTTTTAGTCAATTTTGTTAAAAATCAGCACTGTTATTTGTAACTTACTTCACAAGCCCGGCGGCAAAGACAGCTACGAATATAGAGAACAAGAACAGCGATTGCAACGCGATTCCAGCACCGCAAATTTCTGTCACAAGCCCCTGTCATTTTTTAATCTACGGATACTCTCAGTCCCAGCTATGTGTTCAAAGAAAAACACTTATTTTCAATTGTTTTTGGAATTCCATGGCATAAGATTTTTTCCCGGCTCCAATGAGAAAATCCTCATAATCATCTTTCCCGTTTTGATTAAAATCAACCGGGGATTTAAGCACTGTGATATCAAAATCATCTGCACTTTTGGGTTTATTAAGCGCAGATGACACCCCATGGCAAGCCGTCGTCAAAAAAATTAACAGCAGAAATAAAATCACATATTTATGAATTTTCATTCAATTCCCTCTGTTTGAATTAAATCAACACATTCAGATTCAATTCAGACATTTTCCCAAATAATATTGCCTTTCGGGCTTTCGGTGGGATAATTCAAATATTTGTTCAGCGCCAGCAAAAGTTTCTCGCCGGTGACATGTTCTAATTGATCGGCTTGATCATGTGCGTCCTCCGGAGACATTTTCAAATAGTCAATCAGGAAAATTTCCCACAAGCGGTGCGATGACAACAGATTTTTAGCAATTTCCATGCCGTGTTCCGTCAGTACAATCTGGTTATTCGTAAAAGTAATCAGCTCTTCTTTGACCAGCTTGCGAACCATCTCACTAACCGCAGCTCTCGTAACATCGAGTTTTTTGGCCAGCGTAACGCTGTTCAAAGTATTATCTTCCTGCGTCAGGCGGTAAATCGCGATCAAATAATCTTCTCGGCTGGAATTCATGCTATCACCTCCTGTTTTCAAACTTTATCCTATTTTAATGTATTTTCCCCCTTTGTGTCAGCATATAAGTCCAGCGTTTTTCGGGTGCTATTTATAAACTCGCGGAAAATTCCATTTGATCAGGCGCAGATAAAAAATTCCGGAAGCAAAGACTGATCCCGGAATTCAAAGAATTAAAATAAAAAATAAAAGATCAACGCAGACCGGCAAGCCTTTGTTCCGCCTGTGCTTTCACTTTTTCATATTCCTCGAGCTTCTTTTTCTCTTTATCAACAATAGCGGCAGGCGCTTTTTCGACGAAACTCCGATTGGCGAGCTTCTTTTCCGCTCTCTCGATTTCCGCCAGACAGTGATCGATTTCAGCCTGAAGCCGCTTCTTCTCTTCCTCAAAATCAATCAGGTCTTCGAGCGGGAGATAGGCGGTACCCTGACTAAACGGTATGGCGATCGCCGTTGCCGGAATTTCTGCATGATCAACCACAATCTTAACCTCCGAAATCATCGCCAGATCTGCCAAACTGACGGAAGATTCAAGGAAAATATTTTGTACGGCCTCGGACTTGCTGACCAAGAGCAGAGCCGATTTCCGTTTGGGGGCGATATTCATTTCGGAGCGCACATTCCGAATATTGCGCACGATTTCGATCAAAAGATTCATATGTGCGGCTTCATCTTCAAAACGCAGGTCGAGTTCAGGCCAGTTTTCCTGCATTAAGAGTCCCGGCTCATGCAATAAAGACTGATAAATTTCTTCGGTAAAGAAAGGCATATACGGATGCAGCAGCTTGACACATTGCGTCAGGACAAAATTGAGTATGGACTGAGCCACACGTTTCGACTCTGTTTTATCTTCACGCAGGCGCGGTTTGACCATCTCAATATACCAGTCGCAGAATTGCTCCCAGAGGAAATTATAAATCTTGCTAAAAGCGACGCCGAAATCGTACTGCTCCATATTATAACTGACTTCCCGAATCAGTTCGGCCAGATTATGAAGAATCCACTTATCCTCGATGGTCAGAGACGGAGAAGCGGGATCAAGGATCAGATCCTGAGCGGTTAATTCATCTTCAATATTCATCATGGTAAAGCGGAAAGCATTCCAGATTTTATTAATGAAATTTCTGCCGTTTTCAATACGGTCCTCTTTATAGCGCAAGTCATTTCCTGCCGAAACTCCGGCAATCAGTGCAAAGCGCAAGGCGTCTGCACCATAGCCCGCAATTACTTTCAGCGGGTCGATGCCGTTGCCTAAAGATTTGGACATTTTGCGTCCCTGCTCGTCGCGCACGATACCGTGAATCAGGACATCTGAAAAGGGTTTTTGATCGGTAAACTTGAGACCGGAAAAGATCATGCGGGAAACCCAGAAAGTGATGATATCGTAACCGGTAACCAACACATCGGTCGGGTAAAATTTCGCCAGATCTTTTGTCTGCTCAGGCCAGCCCAAGGTGGAAAAGGGCCAAAGAGCTGATGAAAACCAGGTGTCTAAGGTATCTTCATCCTGATGTAAATGCTTCGATCCGCAGTGGGTGCATTTCTCAGGCACAGACTTAATTTTTTCAGCTACCGTGATCTCACCGCAGTCATCACAATACCATGCGGGGATACGGTGGCCCCACCACAATTGTCGGGAAATATTCCAGTCCCTTATATTATCCATCCAGTGCAGATAGGTTTTGTCGAAGCGTTCCGGCACAAAGCGAATCGTACCGTCCTTAACCGCTTCTATCGCCGGTTTCGCCAGCTCTTTCATGGCGACGAACCATTGTTCGGAAACCCGCGGTTCAATTCTGGTACCGCAACGATAACAGGTACCGACTGAATGATGGATATCGTCAATTTTGAGCAAATAGCCGCCGTCCTTGAGATCCTGAACGATGGCTTGTCTGGCTTTTGTCACGCTCAGACCCTGATATTTACCACCGTTCTCATTGATCGTGGCGTCTTCATTTAGGACATTGATACGTTCCAGCCCATGGCGTTCCCCTACTTCAAAGTCGTTCGGATCATGAGCCGGCGTAATTTTGACAACACCGGTTCCGAATTCCGGATCAACATAACGGTCGGCGATAACCGGAATTTCCTTATTGACCAGCGGCAAAATGACCATTTTGCCGATATAGTCCTGATAGCGGGGATCATCGGGATGAACGGCGACCGCCGTATCGCCCAGCATCGTTTCGGGTCTGGTTGTCGCCAGAATCAGTTCGCCCGATCCGTCCGCCAGAGGATAACGCAGATGCCAGAAATGATCGTCCATTTCCCGATATTCCACTTCCGCGTCGGAAATTGAGGTCAGGCATTCGGGACACCAGTTGATAATTCTTTCTCCGCGATAAATCAATCCTTCTTTATATAAGTCGATAAAAACTTTCTCAACCGCTTCCGACAGACCTTCGTCCATCGTGAAGCGCAGGCGGCTCCAATCGCAGGAAGAGCCCATGCTTCGGATTTGCTCAACGATCCGGTCGCCGTAGTTCCGTTTCCATTCCCAGGCTCTTTCTAAAAATTTCTCACGACCCAAGTCTTCTTTGCTGATTCCCTCGGCCCGCATCTCGGCGACGATTTTCGCCTCCGTCGCGATCGCCGCATGATCCGTCCCGGGCAGCCATAAAGTTTCAAATCCCTGCATCCTTTTGAAGCGGATCAGAATATCCTGCAACGTCATGTCAAGAGCATGCCCCATGTGCAGAACACCGGTAATATTGGGCGGCGGCATCACGATTGTAAACGGTTTTTTGCCTGAATCGGGATCCGCTTGAAAACAACCCTGATCAAGCCATTTTTGATAGATTTCCGCTTCTCTTTCCGCGGGTACAAAATTTTTAGCGATGGCGTCAATTCTCTTCATAAACATCCTCTTCTCTATTGATCAATCCGCCAAACCTGACGCTGTCAAGCGTTATATCACCTTCGTCAGCCGACGCGGTCAGGACAAATTGCAGACGTACTATTTTCTGTAAACGAATCGGCATTTCCGGTAAGGAAAACTCAAATTTCTGCCAATCCAAAATATCCCTTATTATAACAGATTCTGTTTCATAGCGAAGTCCTTCCTGATCCGTAAAAATCAAAGAAAGTTCTTTCTCATGATGATCGGCATTAAATAATTCGATAATCAAATATTGCCAACCGCTGAAATCAAAGGGCGGATAAAGCGAAGCGTAACTTAATATCGGCTCGAAGACAATTCGATTAGCGGCGGATTTCGTAAATTGTAAAAATAAAGCTGCGCTGCCGCTGCGTTTATTGTTTTTTTCAAGCGTTAATTCGGCATTACCTTCTCTGATCGACCATAAGGGATAATAACCCGGTTTCTGCTGTGCCGGCATATCAGGCTGATAATCTTTAGCTGTCGGATAGAACCAGCCGCGCAGCTCTTCACATTTCATCCAGTCAAACTTCAATATATTGGCAGGATCTTCCCTCCTCAATCGAAACGGCAGCACCGGCATACCCTGATCCGCCCGTAAATTCGCTTTCTGATTAAAGGTGGCGAAAGCATAGGAGCAGGAACCGGGAAAGCTGATCTCCGCCTGATGTACCAAAGCCCGAATCCCGAATAAAGTATTTGCTTCAGCTTCTATATAGCCGGTATTTTCACCGCGCAATGAAAAACCTTTCAAATCGCTTCCTTTTTCAGCGGGAAATAAACCGCGCCCGACATTCGCGAAATGCAAAATTAATTTATCAGCAATCCATTCGGCATATTTAACTTCGGGAGCCGACTTCGGCGAATCGATCTGATAGACCAGGCCTTTCGCCAGATGATACATGCGCTGCCCCAATTGTTCCTTGGCCAGAGGATAGAGGGGATGAGCGTATGCGTGGTCCGCATCCGCAGCGTAATCAAGCGGCAAATCATAATTGCTGACAATGGCTGAAGTCAGGTCAAGTTCTCTTCTCGTCCCGGTCAGCATTTCATTAAAATAAGCCAGGCGATATGGATTTTCCGCATCATAAAGATAGGGAGTAAGCTGGTTGTAAATAAAATAGGGACCTCTTTTAAAGCTGTGAAAGGACTCTTTAATCAATCCGGCAAACGCCTTGAGCGCTCTATGATAATAATCCGTATAGAAAACTTCCGTTTCGCCCTGATAAAAGATTACACCGCGAATTGATAAACCGGTCAGCGGCGCCAGTTTATGATTATACATCGCCGTCGGCTGATTTTGCTTTATAAATCCGAACGGCAAATGGCTGTGCGAATCTTTTTCCGGTAAAGTCAGCGGGCGAATCGGTGTTTTGTCCAAAAAGGCAAAAGGACTGCGCAGTACCGGCCGATTTGACTTTGCCTCCTCCGCCTTAACAAAAGGGGTCAGCGAATTCCAGTCGGACAGATCCCGATAATGGCCGATTTCCTGCAGATGTTCTTTGATCTGACGATCCGACTCAATCACATCTCGAGGCAGCCAGCTGTGGAGCATCGTCGCTCTTGCAGAGAGATTGTAAATTGCCACCGGGATATCCATATTGATTTGCATGGCAGCCGCGAACGCCAGTGCGACCGCCGAGAACCGAGATAGGATTGTCTTGTTCGGAATATGCCATTTGCCCTCGGCAATGCGTGCCGTGGGATGATATAAGTAATCCTCCTGCCCTTCCGCAAGTCCGTTTTCGGACATTGTAAAAAGCCGTAGATAGGATAAATTCGCGTATTGGGAGATTTTTCCCTGAAGATCCGAAACCGCGGCCGGCATCGCCATATTGCTTCCGCCTATTGCCAGCCAAACCTCGCCGAACAGAATATTGTTAAATACGCATTTATGATTTTCAATCGTCAGGGTCAGACGGTAATAATCTCCGGAAGCCTCCATGGCAGGCAAAAGAAAATCAAAAAAGCCGCGCTGATCCGTGATCAGCCGGGTTGAAAATACCGTACCGAATTCTGTTTTGGATTTACTTTGAGTGATTTTCGCGGAACCGCTTCGTTGCTTTGCTTGGCTCGGCCGTTCCTTTCCTGTTTCAGATTCTGTCGTCCTTGTCGGCCGGGCGGACAGAGCCGCCGGGAAACGTTCCAAAATAACCGTCAGATCCGAGTTGGCCTTACTTTGCCCATAGACGCGATTACTGATGCCCTGCTGCAAAAGCATATTATCCTGAAAATAAGTAGGCAGTCGAAATTTGATCTGAGTCACGGTTTACTCCTCTTGGTTCCGGCATCCTTCTGACCGGAACTCGTTTTTTTAGAATTTATAGCATAATCCGAATTAAAATGCACTTTTTCTCGGATAATTCTCGCATTTAAAATGGCCTCTTCCGAAAGCCCGTCCACACCCGCAAAAGCCTGCAGAAATAAGTCCGGTCTTAAATTCTCGCTGCTTCCCGCTTTCGTCTTAAAACGAACCTTATTCTGATCGAGAATTTCCATTTCCAAAATATAGTCCCTGAGATTATAGCGGCGGGTTTTGTCCTTCCTTATGCGTTCGGCAAAGAGCGGTCTTTCGGCATCAAAATAGGTTTTTGAAACGCATTCGCCCAGCCCTTCCGCCTCTATCAGGTAGGTCGCCGCTGTGACCAGACTCATTAATCCCTTATGCTTGTGACTGATCAATTCTGCCTGCTCTATCTTAATTCCGCGCGGTAATTTCTCATTCACGGCAGATTTTACCTGTTCAGCCGTAAACTCCCGACTGAGCAGAACTTCAAACGGTTCAAAGCGAGTTTCTACACCGACGCCTACCGGCAGAGCAAATTCAAAAATCGGTCTGGGATTAAAGCCCTGCGTATAAACAAGGGGCAAGCCGGCACGGCGTAAAGCCCGCTGAAACAAACGCATCTGATCGAGATGAGCAATAAACGAAGCATTTTCCTGACGGGAATAAAACAAGCGATAACAAAAACTATTCTGCACCCGATTTTCTGCCATGAAGCATACACACTCCTGTCTGATATTGCAGAGCCCCGCAAAAATGACAATCAACCCGGCACTCCGTCGTAATGGTTCCGGCTTCAGCACGTTGCCACTCGTTTAACAGAAAAGCCTTGTTCACGCCCGCGCTGATATGATCCCAGGGGAACACTTCGTCCGTTTTACGTTCTCTTGTCGTGTAAAAATCCGGGTCCAGCTGATATTTTGCCATGGCCTCCAGCCAACGCCGGTAAGAGAAGCCTTCACTCCAAGATTCCAGCCAGCCGCCGTTTCGCCAGACCTCAGCGATTACTTGCCCTATTTTGCGATCTCCTCTTGAGATAATACCCTGCACGATGCTGTTTTCAAAATCATGCCAGAGATATTTGACTGTGCGATAGGGCAACTGATGAGCCAGAAACAGCTGTTTTTCCCGCATTTCGTCAATTGAAATCTGTGCGGACCACTGCAGAGGAGTCCAGGGTTTCGGCACAAAAAAGGAAGTGCTGACATTGATTTGCGGTCGCTTTATTCTTTTGCCCTGTTTCGCCCGATTAACCTCCTGATGTATTTTCAGAACCTCTTTGACCAATTCCGCGATACCTGAAATATCGGATTCTTCTTCAAAGGGCAAGCCGAGCATAAAATATAACTTGAGCGTATTCCAGCCCCCGCTGAAAGCGATGCGCGCCGCGTTTAGTAAATCTTCTTCCTGAATATCCTTATTGATAATATCCCGCAACCGCTGACTGCCGGCCTCCGGTGCAAAGGTCAAACCGCTCTTTCTGGTCTTGCTGACTTTTTCCATCAGCTCAAAACTGAATGAATCGAGCCTTAAAGAAGGCAGGGATAAATTAACATCCTTAGCTTCGCATAAAGGGATCAATTTTTCCGATAATTCCGCCAACCGGGAATAGTCTCCGGTTGAGAGCGATAACAAACCGAGCTGATCATATCCCGTCGCGCCGATGATTTCTTCCGCCTGCCGCAAAAGAGTCTCGACAGAGCGTTCCCTGACCGGACGATAAACCATGCCCGCCTGGCAAAAACGGCAACCTCTGGAACAGCCCCGGAATAATTCGATATAGGCTCTGTCATGCACAATTTCCGTATTCGGTACCAACCAGTTCACCGGATAACTGACTGTTTCAAGATCGCGTACAATCCTTTTGGGAATTCGATCCGGTAAATCCGGATATTTTTTGCGCAGACCTTTGAATGTACCGTCGGCGTGATATTCCGCTTCATAAAAATTCGGCACATAAATGCCCTCGATGCGCGAGCATCTTAGTAGAAATTGCTCCCGGCTTTCTTTTTGGCGATCCCATGTTTTATATAATTCGATCAATTCGCCGTTGACTTCCTCGCCGTCGCCGATATTGAAGAGATCAAAAAACTCCGCTAACGGCTCAGGATTATAGACAATCGGACCCCCGCCGATTACAATCGGATCCTCCGCACCGCGCTCTTCGGCATAAAGCGGCACATCGCCCAGATCCAACATATCCAAAATGGTGGGATAACTCATTTCATACTGCAGGGTAAAGCCGATCAGGTCAAAATCCCGCAAAGCTGTGCCGGACTCCAGCGTAATCAGCGGAAAATCATTGGCTTTCATCCATTTTCGCATATCGGCAGCAGGTGCGAAAGCCCGTTCGCACCAACTATCCGAGCGCCTGTTGATCACATCGTAAAGGATGCGCAGGGCCATATTCGACATGCCGATTTCATAGACATCAGGAAAACAAAAGGCAAAACGAATTAACTTATTTCCCGAATCTGAAAGTTCCTGGCTCTTGTCCGTCATATTCCATTCATTACCGAGATATTGCGCAGGTTTCTCAACACTGCGCAATACGGATCTCGGATATTGATAGGTTTTATTCGTTTTCTGCTTCATTCATTTCCTTCATGTTTTGTTCGCTTGCTCAGAAGCTGCCCGAACAATTTTTCTACGCCTCTTGTATTCTCTTGTTCAGGGCTTCTGTGTATTCTTCATAACCGGGTTTGCCGAGTAAAGCGAACATATTGCGCTTATAGGCTTCCACGCCCGGCTGATCGAAAGGATTCACGCCCAGCACATGGCCGCTGATGCCGCAGGCGAATTCAAAGAAATAGAGTAATGCGCCTAAATGCTTCGTATCTAATTTAGCTATTTCTAAACGGATGGTCGGGGTACCGCCGTCTTCATGCGCCAGCATCGTGCCCTGCAGAGCGGTTCGGTTGACCTCCTGCATCGTTTTGCCTGCCAGATAATTGAGTCCGTCAAGATTTTCTTCCGCATACGGGATAGAGAGCTCGCTTCTGGTTTCAACAAAATCGAGTACGGTTTCAAAAAGATGTCCGGCTCCGTCCTGAATGAATTGTCCCATCGAATGCAGATCGGAGGTGAAATTGACGCCGGCGGGGAATAAACCTTTCCCGTCCTTGCCTTCACTTTCACCGTATAATTGTTTCCACCATTCATTCAAGAACATCAGATTCGGCTCATAATTCACTAAAATCTCTGTTTTGTAGCCGCGGCGTAAAAGCAGATTTCTCAAACCCGCATAACGCAAAGCCTGATTTTTCTCCGGATCAAATTGCAACGCTTCTTCCCTCTGCAGAACGGCACCTGCCATCAATTCGTCAATATTGATTCCGGCAGCGGCAATTGGCAGTAAGCCAACAGCTGTGAGCACCGAATAGCGGCCGCCGATATCATCCGGAACGACGAAGCTCTCATAACCGACTTTATTGGCAAGCTCTTTCAAAGCGCCTTTCGCCCGATCGGTGGTTACGAAAATTCTCTCTTTGCTCTCAGCCCCGTAACGCTTTTCCAGATAAGCCTGCAAAACGCGGAATGCGATAGCCGGCTCAGTCGTCGTGCCTGATTTGGAAATCACATTCAGAGAAATTTCTTTTCCCTCAAGGTAGAGCAATAAATCATTCAAATAGTCGCCGCTGATCTGATGCCCCACAAAAATAATCTCGGGATAGGTTTGATCTGTTCGAAAAGCCGGCTTCAGCGCTTCAATCACCGCTCTTGCGCCCAGATAAGAACCGCCGATTCCGACCACCAACAAAACATCACTCTGTTTTTGAATTTTTTGCGCCGCGATCTTTATGCGGGCGAATTCTTCCCGATCGTAATTCACCGGCAAATCAACCCAGCCTAAAAAATCATGACCGGGGCCGGTTTTTTCAGTAATATTGGTAAAAGCGACAGCTAACTGAGTAGCCAGCTGATCCAATTCATGTTCTTTCAAAAACGGTTTCAAATGGGTTTCAGATATTTTTATCATAAATGACTCCTTTTCATTAATAATATTTTCATTATAGGTCAGCCTTGAACCGCCCGCAAACAAAAAATCCGCGGGCCGCATACGGGGCTTCCCTTACTCCTGATCATATGAGAAAAACATATTCCGCGACAAGTTCCATTTCACCCTGCGCCAAATAAAAGGCGGCGATATAATCTTTCGGTTCGGCCAGCTGCCTGAGCAGATAATCCGTCACTTGCTCAGGATGCGGTCTGACCTCTCCTGCGCCCTTGAATTCCTGTTCCGTCTTAATACCCGGCAGATCCTTTACAGAAAACGAAAAATCCTCAAAACGCATGCGCCGTTTATTTTGCGCCAGATAATTCTGTTCATTGACATAGGCGAAACGTTTTCGCCATTGTGGATTCTGATTTTGATGCAAACTCAAAAACCAGTCCGGGAAACCCTTTAAGCCCTGCTTAAAATAGTCGATTTTTAATAAGTCGTCAAAACTTCGCTGATATCGCCCCTGATTCCGCATAATCTCCACGCCGAACTCCGTTAATTGACAGTCTTTAAACAGCGAATGAGCGATTTCCGTCTTATGGGGACTTCGCACTTGCTTCAGCGCCTTGAATAAATAAACCGCGAACTCTCTCAGGCTGGCGTATTTCTGATTTTGAGAAAGTTTTCTCCGGCCCTGAGTTTCGACAATAAAACGTTCCAGTAAGAGCAAGATCCGGAACGGCTGATCGAGCAATGCCAGTAAATAATTCAAACTGTAAAAAAATTGATCGGAATTATAAAAGGTATCGACAATCTGCTCAACTCGCCGCCAATACATCAGTTCATAAGCGTTCATGGCGTCCGAGGCGATAATTTCATAGGGCGGATCCGCCTGATAAATCATGCCGCGCTGATCGCAGGTCAATTTGATCGGGGTTTGGGGCAGGATTTTGAGGAAGCCGAGCTGCAGCATATTCGGCGCTAAACGCAGCACCTGATTGGCGGATTTTATTTGCGACTCGAGACTCTCTCCAGGCAGACCCGCAATCAAATCAAGATGAATATGGATATTCCCGGGCTTGCGCAGCTGATTGACAATTTTCTCGTATTTTCCCCGATGATATGATCTGCGGATGGTTTTTAAGACTTCCGGATTGGTTGTCTGCGTACCGATTTCAAATTGAAACAAACCGGATGGTGCCTCGCTTAACAGCTTTATCTGCTGCTCGCTGATCAGCTCCGCCGCAATTTCGAAATGAAAGTTGGTGCGGCTGCCGCGTTTTTTCGTTTCATCAATTAAAAAACGCCAGATTCGACTCGCCCGCTGCACGTTCGAATTGAATGTACGATCGATAAATTTGAGCTGCCGCGGATTAAAATCAAGAATTCGTCTCAGCTCGTCAAACACTTCCTGAAGCGGCTTGTAGCGTACCCTGTAGCTGTTGCAGGAGAGGCAATAGGTACAATTGAAAGCGCAGCCCCGGCTGCCCTCATAATAAAGGATACGCTCGCTCAACTCGCTCAATTCCTGATCGGTATAGGGAAAATGCCAGTTTAATTCCTCGGTTTCACGGATGATCCGCGCCGGTTGCAGGAGCTGATCCGGCGCAAATAAAAAATCCAAAATCCAGTCAACAGTCGCGCTGTCCCCCTCATGGCAAATAATCGCGTCGACGGAGCGATTCATCTTGAGCAAGCTGTCCGCCTGCGAAGAGGCATCAGGGCCGCCCCAGATAATCGCCGCCCGCGGGAATAGTTTCTTCAAAGTTTCAGAAAGACTCTCCACCATCTTGCGATTCCAAATATAACAGGAAAAAGCATACACGTCGGCTTTCTCCTTGATCAGTAAATCCAAAACCTGAAGCCATTGTTCATTAATCGTACTTTCGATAAAAACAACCTGCAGATCATTGTTGCCGAACGGATTTGATCTATTTCCGCCATGCTCACAATAGCCGCACAATTTTTCACGGATATAGCGTAAGGCGAGATTGGTGTGGCTGTAGCTGGAGTTAAGAGCTGTCAGAACGACTTTTTTCATATTCAAGAATTCCTGTTTGTGCTATTTTCGCTGATCCGAGTCATTTTCCATCATGTCTCGCTGCTCGGTTTGATTTAACGCTTCGCGATTTCTTTTGATATAGAAATACAGAGTTATACGCAAAACAATATAGATGAACAGCAAAATCGCCAATACGATGAAAATATCGCGGATAATGATGAAAACAGATTCCAGATTTGTAAACATGAATAGCATACTGCCGTTCCTCATTATTGCTAACTATTATAACATTTTCTCAAGTTCTTTAACGGTTCGATTCGGGAGTTGACGAAGGGCCGCGGCTTTTCTCCGGGAGCAAAGTTTCCACAAAAAAAAGTTAGGGATCAAGTTTGTGCTTCATTAATGATCGAAAAGGTCCGTATTATATTTTCATATCGACCCATTTCAGAGAATGGAAACGATGATGCAGGAGAATGAAGCGAGTCAGTTGATCAGACATGACTCCGATCCAGACACCGATCAGCCCCAGATCAAAAACATTGACCAACAGCAAGGTGACCAGGGTTCGGATAAATGTCACGGCGATGATCCCGACCAGCAAACTATAGCGTACATCACCGCCCGAGCGCAGACAGCCGGAATAGATGATCTGTGAGATCTGCAAAATGACAATTGCCGTTATAAAACGTATCACGATCTGCGCATCCTCGATCATAGTCGCATCGGAAAAATACATATGCATAATCGGTTTGCCGAAAACGATCAGGACAAGCGATAGCAGCACGGACATGATGAATCCGATTTTCTGGCAGACGCGACCCAATTTAATCGCTGTTTTCTTATCCTTCTCGCCTAAAGCGCGACCGGTCAGAGCTACCGCCGCGATCTGCATGCCGTCACCGAATGAAAAACCGAGCGAGAGCAGATTCATGCCGGCAATATGAATGGCGAAAGACTCAGTGCCAAGATTGGCAGCGACCAGCGCGGTCGCCATGAAACCTACCCTCATCATGATATTTTCCAGGAAAAGATTCGAGGCGAGATTAAAAATCGATTTGACCGATTCCCAGGCAAAATGAATGCGCCCCGCGACAATATATTTTAATTCGATCAGGCTGTCTCTATGGTAGAGACTTAAGATGCTGATCACCATAGCGAAAACTGTGCCGATCACCGTGGCGACAGCCGCTCCTTTAACGCCCCAGGCAGGGAAGCCGAAATTGCCGCCGATCAAAAGATAATTAAAAATAATATTCACGATCGAGGAAACTAAATTGGTGATGAACGCCAGTCTGGTATTGCCGCTGCCTCTTTGTGCAGCGTTGATGCACATCGCGATCGCATTGAAGATCATGCCGCCCATGACAATTCGGAAATACGTAACAGCCGCCTCATGCGTCACGCTGTTGCTTCCGACAAGGCTCATCAGCGGATCAGCCAGAAAGACCGCGAGCAAACTCACTGCGATGCAAATTGCGATGGTCGAGATCATCGCCGTGACAAATATTTTATTTGCACCCCATTTATCCTGCTCACCGCGTCGTCTCGCTACTAAAGCGGAGAGAGAAATATTGATCGCGAAAAAGAAAGCCATACCGATAAATTTCGGTTGCGTGGTTAAGCCGACCGCGGCGATCGCATACTCGCCTAAAGTTCCGACCATAATGGTATCGATAATGCCCGTCATGGCGATAAAAAAACTTTCCAGAACGGACGGCCATGCCATTTTTAATGCTTCTTTATATGCTTGTTTGGTATTCATCTTATCTGTTTACGTATATCTTCTCAATCTCTATGATCTTCTTCTCAATATCTTTGATTTTCTGTTCAATACCGACGGGACAGATCTGCCGGCTGTGCTAAATATTGTTCGTTTACGATTTGAAAGCTGCTGAATTTTCCTTTTTTCGAGGATAATAAACTCTCTCATTGTTAATCAATTAAGCACTATAGATGAGAATTATAAACTCAGTAGAAAACATACGCAAATCAAACAGCCGTGATCAGGGGCTAATCTATGAATATCCCAATTTAACTGCATCTAAACAGCTATTATTATACAATCTGATATTTTCGCTGATTTATGCTTTATTCCAGCTGACCCAGCGTCTCGCCGACTTTTCCCTGCAGATAATAGTCTATATAAGGGGTGGAAACATCAGCCAAATTAATCAAAATCAACTTGTTGCCGCGATAATAATTGATGAAGCCCGCCGCCGGATAGACCGTTAACGAGGTGCCGCCGACAATCAGAACATCCGCCTGTTCAATCGCCTGTATGCTTTTTCTCATCACATCGGAATCCAGTCCCTCTTCATAAAGGACGATGCCGGGATGGATGGTTCCGCCGCATTGATCACAAACCGCCACTCCGGATTGAGCGATGACAGCGTCTAAATCGAAATATTTGCCGCATCTGGAGCAATAATTATCGTCAATTTTGCCGTGCAAATGCAGCACATTCACGGAGCCGGCTTTTTCATGCAATGAATCGATGTTTTGCGTGATGACCGCTTTCAGCTTGCCCTGTTTTTCCCATTCAGCCAGCTTATAATGGGCGGGGTTCGGCTTTGCATCAATACTGCAATCCAGAATCTTTTTTCGATAAAAATCATAAAATAAATCCGGTTTGCTGACAAAAAACGTATGACTCAGCATCAGCTCCGCCGGATAGGGAAACTTTTGTTTGTATAGACCTTGTTCCGATCGAAAATCCGGTATTCCGCTCTCCGTCGATACTCCGGCACCGCCGAAGAATACGATATTATCCGACTCCTTGATAATTTCCTGTAATTTCGCGACATCAATTTTCATACTGCTCCTCCCCCTTGCTTGAATTTTCCGAAAGACTTGTTTCCTGTTGACGACTGATTTTTCCTGTTGAAATAATCACGAAAGACTCTCTGTTTCCTATCTTAGATGAAATAGGCAGATTTTTGCAATTGACAATCATTTTTTTATTCGATAATATTAATGAGCTTAATGAGAGAGGTCAACTTTGAGAACCGCGAAGAGACCGGACTCGCAATAGCCAATATTAAGACTTAGGTTTTATATATGCACAGACGGAGAGATGGTCGAGCTGGCTGAAGGCACCGGTCTTGAAAACCGGCGTGGGTTTTATGCCCACCGTGGGTTCAAATCCCACTCTCTCCGCCAAATAATGAAAAAAGCGATGAGGCTTTTAGAATAGAAT
Source organism: uncultured Mageeibacillus sp. (assembly GCA_964346695.1). GTDB lineage: Bacteria > Bacillota > Clostridia > Saccharofermentanales > DTU023 > UBA5436. Next base: position 42,855 of record CAYFVK010000010.1, read on the forward strand.
TCATCACGGAGAAGTACCCAAGTGGTGAAGGGGACGGTTTGCTAAACCGTTAGCAGGGGCAACTCTGGCAGGGGTTCAAATCCCCTCTTCTCCGCCAAAAAACAGCATATCTTCGATATGCTGTTTTTTTATGCCTAAATAGCTGAAATATACCTTTTCAAGATTCATCACGAAAAAGTATTTAAGTGAGCTGTTCCAGCGTTGCTTTCAGGATTGCGCAAAAAAGTAAAGGATGCCTGACCGGTTCGCAGATTTTACTATGATCTCAATGATTGTTGCGGCGTGAGGCTTTCAAACGATTTAAAGCTCGGACTAAATTCGCCTGTACTTTATAAAATTCGCGGCGGTTGAGTTTTTCTCTCAGCAGGCGTTCGGCTTCTTCTTTAGCTCTTTCAGCTCTTACAACATCAATTTCGGCAGGATCTTCACAAGTATTGACCAAAATCAGGGCATCATTTTCTTCGAATTTCAAAATTCCGTTTGAAACGACCGCTTCTCTTCTCTTCGTTTCACCCGGCACCTGAAAACTCAGCAAACCGGGGACAATCGCACAGATCGAATTTACATGATTCGCTTGAACGCCGTATTGGCCGTCCTCCATCGGAATAATCAAAGACTCACATTCCCCTTCATAAAAATCGTGATCAGATGCAAATACCGCTAAATGAAAATTCATTATTTCCCCGTTCTAATTTTGATATACCAATGTTTTCGCTTTGACGAACACATCGTCC
>CAYFVK010000011.1:0-39658 GCA_964346695.1 uncultured Mageeibacillus sp.
AAAACCCCTGAAACGCTTGTGTTTCAAGGGTTTTCGTTTGGTGACCCATCAGGGGTTCGAACCCTGGACCCTCTGATTAAGAGTCAGATGCTCTGCCAGCTGAGCTAATGGGTCATGAACTGCTTTAGCATTATAGCAAAATAACTTTCAAAATTACAAATTAATTTGAAAAGTCAATGTAAAACAATACATCGACTTTTCAAAATTAAAAACTATTATTTCTTATTTTTGATATATTCATCAATGGCTGCAGCGGCAACCTTCCCTGCTCCAGCCGCGGAAATTACCGTAGCAGCACCTGTGACGGCATCGCCGCCGGCAAAAATACCTTCTCTTGACGTGGCGCCGCTCTCATTAATAATAATTCCGCCCCATGATTCGGTTTCCAGACCTTTTGTCGTGCTCTTAATCAGCGGGTTCGGATTGGTACCGACAGAAACGATAACCGTATCGACTTCAAGATCAAATTCGGAACCTTCAACAGGAATCGGACGACGTCTTCCGGAAGCATCCGGTTCACCGAGCTCCATTTCAATGCAGGTCATTGAAACGACTTCGCCATGATCATCCGTATTAATTCTGACCGGATTTCTCAGATTCTGGAAAATAACTCCTTCTTCTTGCGCATGATGAACTTCTTCCTGACGAGCAGGCATTTCGGCGAAAGAACGACGATAAACGATATAGACATTTTCAGCACCAAGTCTTAACGCTGTACGGGCTGCGTCCATAGCCACATTACCGCCGCCGATAACGGCAACGTTTCTGCTCTTGCGAATCGGCGTGTCATATCTGCTGTCATAGGCTTTCATCAAATTGGAACGCGTCAAATATTCATTAGCGGAATATACGCCGACACTGTTTTCACCGGGAATGCCGAGGAATACAGGCAAACCGGCACCGGATCCGATAAACACAGCTTCAAAACCGTATTCATCCAGCAATTCGTCAATCGTAATCGCTCTGCCGACAACCATATTTGTTTTTAACTCGACACCGTCCAGCTGCAATTGTTTAATTTCTTCTTTCACAATAGATTTAGGTAAACGAAATTCAGGAATACCATATACCAAAACGCCGCCGCCTTCTGATAAAGATTCAAAGATAGTAATCTCATACCCTAATTTAACAAGGTCACCGGCGCAACTTAATCCGGCAGGACCGGCGCCGACAATTGCTACTTTATGACCATTTCTCTGGTAATTATGCGCCACAGCTTCCGTATGTTCTCTGTGATAATCTGCGACAAAACGCTCTAAACGACCGATCGCGACCGGTTCATGCTTGATACCACGGACGCACAATAATTCACATTGATTTTCCTGAGGGCAAACACGTCCGCAAACAGCCGGCAGAACATTGGTTTCTAATATTTTTTGATAAGCTCCCTCATAATCTTTTTCCGTAATTAAATGGATAAATTCAGGAATTTTGACCATGACCGGACAACCGTTCATACAGGGTTTATGTTTACATTGCAGGCAGCGAGCTGCTTCTTCAAGAGCCATTTCTTCAGTATAACCGTAAGTTACTTCTTCAAAGTTTTTTGCTCTGGCTTTCGGATCCTGCGCAGGCATTTCAACCTTTACGGGGCTCATATTTCTCTTTGCCATAAAAATCTCCTTTACTCTTTGAAGCTTGCTTCAGCCTCTTTTGCCTGTTTCATCTGTAATTCATTTTTGCAGGCATGATCCAACTCTTTTTCTTCTTTAACATAAGAACGATTTCTTCTCATTAAATCCTCAAAGTCAACATTAAAACCGTCAAACTCAGGACCGTCAACACAAGCAAATTTTAATTCACCGTTGACGACTACGCGGCAGCAGCCACACATGCCGGTTCCGTCAACCATCAACGGATTCAAAGATACCAGCGTTTTGATATTACGCGGTTTGGTAATATCAACGACCGCTTTCATCATCGGGACAGGACCAATGGCTACAACAAGATCATACTGCTCTCCGGCATCAACCAGATCTTGTAATTTCTTAGTAACAAAACCATGCTCGCCGTAGGAACCGTCATCAGTCATGATATAGCAATTCTTGGAAGCATTTTTGAATTCATCTTCCAAAATAACAATATCCTTATTTCTGAAACCGATAATTACATCAACTTCAGCTCCTAATTCATGTAGTTTCACAGCTGACGGATAAGCAATCGCGGTTCCGACGCCACCGCCGATAACGCAAGCTCTTTTGTAGCCTTTCAGCGCAGAAGGTGTACCGAGCGGACCTACAAAATCCAGAATTTCTTCACCTGCATTTTTCGCGGCTAATAAACGCGTAGCTTTTCCTGCGATCTGGAAAATAATATCCACGGTTCCGTCCTCAGTATTGGTTCCGGCAATCGTCAGCGGAACACGTTCACTGAATTCATCAACGCGAAAAATGATAAATTGACCGGCCTGCCCTTTTTTAGCGATAAAAGGTGCGGCAATCGACATACGGACAACATTCGGATTGAGCACTTCTTTTCTTACAATTTTGTACATATATTCCTCCTAAACGTTTACAAATAATCTGAACCTTTTTGATTGTATCATGAATACTCAATGATTTTCCACAAAACTGTAAAAAAGGCAAGCTTCATAATGAAATGCTCTTTAGAATAATATTTATTGCTCTTTTACTGTTGAAATTCCGACGCTGTCAAGACTCTCACGCTTGCTTTCAGATGAAATCACGAATCATTCAACCGGTCTTTTAATTTCGCAAAGAAATATGCCGAAACTCCGACATCCTGCTCTATAACCCTATCTTCTCTTCCAGCCAAAGAATAAAGGGATGGGGGAAAATTCTGGAGCTGAAGCGGACAAGACGTGATATAAAACTGGAAACAGAAATATCCTTACCTTTCGCTGATTTTCGCAAAGCGACTCTGGCAACTTTTTCCGGTTCTTCCAGTCCAAGATTTTTGATAGCCTGCGCTTTTTCTTTTCTTCCGGAAAAGTTGAAAAACTCTGTTTCCATCGGATTGGGGCAAACAGCCGTGACAGTCGCTCCGAACTTATGCAGCTCTTTGTTTAAAGCTCGGGAAAGGCTGAGCACATAGGCTTTTGTTGCCGCATAAACAGCAAAATTCGCCTGCGGTAAAAAAGCCGCTACAGATGCCACATTCAAAATTCTGCCACCCTTTTTAAGATAAGGCAGACAAACAGAACATATTTTTGTCAAAGCAAGAACATTTACTTCAACCATTAAGGCATTCGTATCTAAACCGATATCGCTAAATGTGCCGATTTTGCCGATACCTGCCGAATTAATCAAAGTATCTATCTGCAAATTTTCATCGGCAAGCTTTTGCTCTAATCGCGACAGCCAATCCGGATCGGTCACATCACCTGCGACAATCACAGTTTTATGTGTTAATTGTTCAGCTATCTCCCGCAGTCGATTTTCTCTGCGGGCGGCTAACCATATTTCATCAATCTCCTGTGATTGATCCAAGAGCCAAACAAACTCACGCCCTAAACCTGAAGAGGCGCCGGTAATGATCGCAATACTTTTTTTGACCATGATAAAAACCCCATACAATTTCAAATTAAGAATAGGAAAAAAGCACTGAGACGATTTTGTATCAGTGCTTTTCTTCTGGTGATCCACCGGAGGTTCGAACTCCGGACCCCTTGATTAAAAGTCAAGTGCTCTACCGACTGAGCTAGTGGATCATATTGGCTGGGATGGCAGGATTCGAACCTACGCATGCGGGAGTCAAAGTCCCGTGCCTTACCGCTTGGCTACATCCCAATATTAAGTTTTAGACTTTGCCAAAACTATGGGGTGGAATATGGGAGTCGAACCCACGACCTCCAGAGCCACAATCTGGCACTCTAACCAACTGAGCTAATTCCACCAAATCTGCACACTTGAGGTAAACTTCCTAAAGGCACAAAAGTGATTATATTGGTCAAAATTCCTTTTGTCAAGAAAGATTTTTCAGCATTCGGACCGAAAAATGAAAAACATCAAAATAACATTCTTGAACGATGAAGAAATGTTTCAAATATCTAATAAAATAATAACCCTCCATCAGATCATATGCAAATTCTTGAAAAAACTTATAGAACAAGACGCTTTTCAAAATTACTGATCTGATCAATATTAGGAAAAATAACTCGGAAACTGAAAACCAACTTTAGCTGAATCTGTTGACGAATTCCAAATCGAGCAGGGCGGATTTGAGTTCTACTCCGCCGGCGAAGCCGGTGAGAGATCGATCTTTGCCGATTACACGATGGCAGGGAATAATGATTCCCAAGGGGTTTTTACTGCAGGCATAACCGACTGCCCGCGCCAGATCTCTGGCTTTTTTATGGTCACCTGTTAAATGTTCAGCTACTTCCTCATAAGAACACATTTCGCCATAGGGAATGGTCTGCAAAACCTGCCAGACCGCTCGCTGAAAATCTGTGCCATGTTCGATGCGGTACGGCAATTCAAAGTTTTGTAATTCCCCTTTCAGATAGGCGGTGAATTGCTTCACGATTTCGACTTCGATATCGGGGTTTATCAAATCTGCGGAAGAATGAATCTTTAGCAGTTCCCGTTCCGATTCGATCACCCCCTCATCATTAAGAAAGCATTCTCGAACCATTGCCTTTTTCAAATTCCCCTCGCTGATTTTTTGATTCGGTCTGACAAATTCAACTTGAACCACTTGATCATCTATTACCGTGACAATAATATGATGTTTCTTAAACTTAAAAATCAAATAATTTTCTTTATTAAAATCGGCAGCGGCAAATACCCGCGTTACCAACTTATTCGGATAAACCGAATTGCCTAAAAACATAGCTGCTTCATTCCCCGGAATAACTTTCTGAGTTTTATCCGGAATACGCAACATCAACTGTTCAAAATCAGAATTCAAGTCATAGAATTTTTTGCCGATTTCCAAAAGCATTTCCCGTATATCATGATGCTTCAAAATATTGAAGTCACCGATCTGCACAAGATTGCCGATCAGAGTCCGATGATCAAGAAAAACCGGTTCACAAAACAGTAAGGCAAAATAATCGGAATCAAACTCTACAATATAAACTTCAGAATCAAAAAAATTTCTGTATTGGCGAATCTGATTCAAAAGCTGAGTTTTATTGCGAAAGAGATCTAACGGCAAACCGGCTTGCCAGATCTGATCGAGATACTTATGACGCCATGGATAAATTGAAAATGATTGCATAATGATAGTATTCCTTAAAACTTTCTTCTATTATATATCAAATTAAGTTTTGAATATAATGCAAATATGAAAATTCTATTTCGGTTTTACTATCAATCTTTTTTTCCGAGCGTTCAATTAATTCCCAGTTCGCCAGAGCGTCAAGATCGGGAAAGTACACATCCGCGGGAAATACCTTGTGCATCCGCGTCACATAACAATCCGTACAATAATCAAGCAATAAATGATAAACAGAGGCCCCGCCAACGACAATAAAATCTTCATCCAGATAGGAAAACTCCGCTTTCAGCTCTTCGATCTTACGAAACAGATCCGGCAAGGACCGAACCATCAAAGCATTATCCACCTGGAATTCACGATTTCTGGACAAAATGATATTTCGGCGCTGCGGCAGAGGTTCTCCTTTCGGAAATGTTCGCAAAGTATTGGAACCATAAATAATTACCTTCCCGACAGTCATCTTCTTAAAGCGCTTTAAATCATCGGAAAGGTATGTCTGCAAGTGGCCTTTCTCGCCAATACCCCATTTTTCATCTGTATTGACAATACTTATCATAAATCAAGTAAATTAAATTGCTACCGGTATTCTTTTTACGGCTGGACCATGTTGATAATTCTCAAAACTGAAATCATCAACCTTAAACTGATAAAAATCACTGATCTCTTTATTCATAACAAAACGCGGAGCAGGAAATTGTTTCTGTTTGATCAGTTCTTCCACAATAGGAATATGACGGTCATAAATATGCGCGTCAGCGATTACATGGACAAACTCACCGACTTCAAATCCGCTGACTTGAGCGAACATGTGGATCAGTACGGCATACTGCGTAACATTCCAATTATTCGCGACCAGCATATCTTGAGAGCGTTGATTCAAAATAGCGTTCAGCTTGTTCCCCGTCACATTAAAAGTCATGCTGTAAGCACAGGGATATAAATTCATGGCGTGCAGATCATCGAAATTGTACATGGAAGTAAGGATTCTTCTGGACGCCGGGTTATGCTTTAAATCGTATAAAACCCGATCGACCTGATCAAACATTCCTTCCTTGTACTGGTGTTTCCGGGCCAGCTGATAACCGTAGGCTTTGCCGATCGTATGATCCTCACCTGCCCATTGATTCCAAATTTTACTATTCAGATCATCGATATTATTCGATTTTTTCTGCCAAATCCATAAAATTTCATCAATCGCCGCTTTATAATTAATCGAACGCAAAGTCAGTATAGGGAATTCTTCACTCAAATCATAACGATTAACCAGACAGAAAGACTTCTTGGTATAGGCAGGACTGCCGTCCTCCCAAACCGGTCTTACTTTCTGACCTGTCTGATCAATCCCGTTTTGTAAAATTTCCCGGCAATTTTCGATAAAAATTTGATCCGCTCGACTCATGTTGTTCTTTCTAATAATTATTGGCTGATGGAATTTTCAAGCCATTTTTCTGATGCCTTCTCCATTTTTTTAAGAGATTCCAACAATATATTCTGATCACTCTCACTGATATCCGCTAAACAGGCATCTTGAAAATCCTCAGCAATTCGGGTGGATTCTTTATTAATTTTTTTACCCTGAGCCGTTATCGATAATTTATTCTTGCGCTTATCTTCCTGATTCAGCATCCGTTTGACATAACCTGCCCGTTCCAACTTTTCAACCAGACCGGTAATTGTGGGTTCTTTCACTCCCATCAGATTTGCTAAATCTTTTTGCGAGATTTCACCATACTCGTTGATAAGATACATCGCGATCCATTGAGAGTATGTAATCCCCTTTTTAATTAATTGAGAATTCAGAATTTCCGCCAAATTTTTAGCCACTTTATTGAACGAAAAAGCAATGCAACTTTCAAAATCAACCATTAATAATACTCCTCTAAACCTATATTTCCCCACTGATTAAATATCAAACTAACAAAATAAAATAAACTGCAAAGAGTTTAAACTGGCAAGAAAGTATTAAACAAGCAATCTTATCAAATAATTTTAATTAGAAATATTTAATCCCTCCTATATAATTTAGGACTATTTTAATTCTTATGTCAATCGATTACCACTTGATTAACGAAAATTTATAATTAGTTCACCGTTATTTCATCTTTTATTTTAGCAAAACTGTTTTCTTTAATTCCGGAAACTTGCATAATCTCCTCAATAGAAGAAAATTCACCGTTTAATTCACGATAAGCGATAATCGCATCCGCTTTCGTCGGGCCGATTCCCGTCAGTTGAGTCAATTCTTCTTTTCCCGCTTTATTGATATTGATTTTCTGTCCTCCCTTATCCTGAGATGATGAGGCAGAAAGCCGATCCGCATTGAAAGACCCGCTCAGCTCATCCCTTTCGGCAAAATTCGGTATGTAAACCTTTTGATTCGCCTGCAGCGGTTCCGCCAAGTTAACATAGAATAAATCGGCATCTGCGCTTAATCCGCCGGCCAGTCGAATCAGTTCATCGATAATCATCCCCTCACTTACCTGATAAACACCGGGGTGCTTCACTTCGCCCATAATATGTACAGGGAAAAACTCCGGGTATTTCTCGGTTATTTGTTCAGCGTGAACCGCCTTTGTCTGATCGTTCTGTGTATCGGGACTTAAAACCGACAAAGCAGCGTCATCATTTTGCGGAGCAGATTCAATTTCTTGAATACTTGAATTGTCCCGCTTTTTGAATGGTCTTTCTAAAATCAAATAGCAGACCATGAGCAAAAGAAAAACAATAAAAAAAACAAATATTTTGATTTTTTTGGACTGCTTCATAGGACCTCCATAACCTCATTTTATAAGCAGCAAAAAATTTAATATCTGTTTCTTTTTGGAAAAAACGATAAAATCGGTCTGAAACTTTATCAGAAAAAAAGAATTCTATTTATCGACAATATCTTTTTTCAGAGGACCATGCCAAAGTTTTTCGATCTGATAAAATTCTCTCTCTTCCTGATCCAGAATATGTACGACAATATCCTGATAATCGAGAACATTCCAACGATTGCGGTTGTCGTTTTCCTGACGGACAGGCGTGATGCCGAGTTCCTGCTCCACCTTAAAAATAACTTCATCACACAGCGCTTTGACCTGCGTATTGGAATTGCCGCCGGCAAAAATAAAATAATCTGCCAGAATTGTTTTGTCCTTCACTTCGATAACTTCCACATCAATCGCTTTTTTGTTATCCAGTGTTTTGACAATAAGAGATTTTAATTTTTCAATATCCAATTCTTTTTTCCTTTCTTCGTTTGATCTGACTATATCTGACTAAAAAAGAATTTTTTCATTCTATAAATTTTTGCATAAAATTCTACCAAAATCGTTTGAGAAATATTTAACGATTAAGATATTCGATGGCGGAAATCGTGCAGGGATGCCCCTCGCGGTTTCGGCGTTTCAAAGCCATCTCAACTTCTGCGAGACATAAACGCATCGCTTCATCAAGATCTTTCTCCGCCGCCTCCCGGACCGGCTCGAGATTCTCAAACGGCCTGCCATATTCAAGTTTGTCCGCCAGATAAATGATCTTATCCAGTGTACTCATTCCTGGCCTCGACGTCGTATGATAAACGAGCGCATCAAGAATTTCCTGATCAGCAATTCCAAGAAATTTTTTAATATAGAAGGCTCCTGCCGGACCATGCGCGATGTTTTTATTGACGGGATTTAACTTGTCCAGTTTTTTGGCGTATTTATATTGTTTATTGATGCGCATCGACTTTGCGATATCATGTAAAATGCCCGTTGTAGCCGCTTTCATCAAATCGTAATGATGTACCCGCGCAAGATGTACCGCATACTGCATTACATTCAGACAATGAATATAGCGGGAACGCGATACCTGTTTGCGCAGATCATTTTCATATATTCCGAGCCGAATCAGATTTTCTCTGCTCAGTGCAGCCATATCCTCATTAAACAAATAAATTCCATTATTTTTAATAAATTTGCGCACCGCTTTGGGCAATAACTCCTTATCGATGACACCCTGAGTCAGAGACTCTCGAAGCCACGTACCTGATACCTCCGTTGTATTAATATCAAAAAACTTGATTTTCGCATGGTATTTTTGTCTTAAATAATCCGCGCGTTCGTTCATGTGTGCAATCGACTCGTCGCCGCGGCGGCAAATCCAGAGCTTCGCCTCACGCATCAGCTTAACAGGCTCGTGCCAGCTTTCAATCGTATCCAGAGCATCTGAGCCATAGACCAATGAGAGTTTCACGTTGATCTGCAAATTATTCAATTGTTCCAGCAATTGCTGCTGGTACAAATTTTCTTCCCGAATAGTGCGTTTTGCTTTTAGCCTTTTGCTGCTTTGGACTTTCAGCTTATTTTGTTCTTCAAGAAGATAGCGGAGTTTTATCTCCTTCGTAAAATATTCAATTGTATCCAATGTATATGAATACTTGCCCGGACGATTGATTTCATAATCGCTGACCCAAACCTCCGGATAGTTTTGCAAAGCCAGTCTTGTCATCTCGAAACGATAGCCTGCCGGCGTCATATAATAATTTTTATGAGGCGCGAGCCCGAGCGGCATCACGATGATCTGATCAAATTTTTTTAATTGTATCAATCCTTCTATCACCCGCAAATGGCCGATATGAAAAGGATCGAAGGACCCGCCGAAGATACAAACCTTGATATGATTCCCCAAATTTCACTCCTTATATTCGTATTGAAACTCCGAGTTGTGCTCGGCATTAATGCTTAAAGTGTCTGACGCCCGTAAAGATCATCGGTAAATTTACTTTGTCGCAAAATTCAATCGAATCCTGATCGCGAATCGAGCCGCCCGGCTGAATGATCCCCTTGACCCCCGCCTCATAAGCAGCTTCAACCGTATCGGAGAACGGGAAAAACGCATCAGAACCGAGTATGGCTCCCACGGCTTTTTCACCCGCTTGATTGATTGCTATCCGGGCGGACGTAATACGATTGGGTTGTCCCGGTCCGATTCCGACGGTTTGTTCATTTTTAACCAGTACTATGGCATTGGATTTAACATGCTTTACTACTTTCATCGCGAAAAGGTAATCACTGTAATCCTCTTCTTCAGGCTTTGCCTTGGTCGCGATCTGATAATCTTCACTTTCCAGACTATTTTGATCATAATCCTGAATCAGTAAACCGCCATAGATTTCCTTGACCATCCGCGAATGTTCCGGATAAGGTTTGGCCGCGTCGGGAAGAATAATAAGGCGTAAATTTTTCTTTTTTTCGAGGATGACCAGCGCTTCATCCTCGAAACTCTCCGCCACAATGACTTCCAGAAAAATCTTACTCATCTTTTCCGCTTCTTGTTTGGAAACAGGTCTGTTTTGCACGATAATACCGCCGAAGATCGAGACCGGATCCGCTTCATAAGCCTTATCCCATGCTTCTTCAATCGTGTCCGCGGAAGCAATGCCGCAGGGATTGCTATGCTTTACGGCAACCACTGTCGGCCTTGTAAATTCCTTTAACATGGCTAAAGCGGCATCTGTATCTGCATAATTATTATATGATAATTCTTTGCCGTGAATCTGCCTGGCTTCAGTTAAACCGGATAACTCGCCGATCGGCTTTTTATAGACTGTCGCTTTTTGCTGCGGGTTTTCACCATAACGCAGATCTGACACTTTTTGATAGGCAAGCGTTATCTGAGGATTCTCGGCGATTACGGCGCAGGTCTTCAGATCGGACGCGTCCGTTTCGAGTTCTTTTAATTGTTTTTGCATATAATCCGCGATCAAGCTGTCATAAAATGCTGTTTTAGCAAAAACTTTGGCGGCTAATCTGAATTTGGTTTGATAAGAAACAGCAGAGTTTTCTCTTAATTCTCTGATCACTTCTTTATAATCGGCTATATCGGTCAAAACCGTCACAGACTGAAAATTTTTGGCTGCCGAGCGCAGCATGGCCGGTCCGCCGATATCAATCTGCTCAATGCAGTCCGCCAATTGATTTTCCTTATTTTGGATGGTTTCGTAAAAAGGATAAAGGTTGACCACCAGCATATCAATCATCGCGATATCAAGTTCTTTTGCTTGTTTCATATGGCTCAGCGAATCCCGTTTGGCCAGCAATCCGCCATGAATTTTAGGATGAAGTGTTTTAACTCTTCCTTCAAAACATTCAGGAAAACCTGTGATCTGAGAAACCTCTGTAACCGGAATATTCTTTTCTTCCAAATATTTAGCGGTACCTCCGGTCGAGATAATCTCAAAACCTAAATCCAGCAAATTTCTCGCCAGATCAATAATATCCGTCTTGTCTGAAACGCTGATCAGTACTCTTTTTTTATCCATATTATTTTCTCCTCAAAATAAATTCTCATTCTACTTTTATTTTTTAAATCGTTTTCAAGCCTGTGTCTGATCAATCAGATAAGCGTTGATGAAAGCGTCTAAATCTCCATCCATAACCGCGTTGACATCTCCCGTTTCATATTCTGTGCGATGATCTTTAACTTTCGTATAGGGCATAAAGACATAAGATCGGATCTGACTGCCCCAGCCGATCTCCAATTGATCCCCTTTTAAATCTTCAATTTTTTCCGCCTGTGCCTGTCGGGCCAGGGCGAATAGTTTTGACTTCAGCATTTTCATAGCAGTTTCCCGGTTTTGCATCTGGGAGCGCTCATTCTGGCAGGAAACAACAATGCCCGTCGGCAAATGGGTGATGCGCACTGCGGAAGATGTTTTATTAACATGCTGACCGCCGGCTCCCGAAGCACGGTATGTATCAACCCGCAAATCATCCGGATTGATCACAATTTCAATCGAATCGTCTAATTCCGGCATCACCTCAACCGAAGCGAAAGAGGTATGCCGGCGTCCGGAAGAATCGAAAGGAGAAATTCTGACCAGACGATGAACGCCCGCTTCTGATTTGAGATAGCCGTAAGCATTTTCGCCCTCAATCTTAAATGTAACGCTCTTAATCCCCGCCTCATCGCCATCTAAATAATCGAGCACGGTCAGCGCGAATTCATGCTGCTCCGCCCAGCGCGAATACATTCGAAAGAGCATCTCTGTCCAATCCTGAGCCTCTGTTCCCCCGGCGCCGGGATGCATGCTGATAATCGCGTTGAAATGATCATATTCCCCGCGAAATAAGGTCTCCATCTTTAGCTGTTCATAAGAATGTTTGTATTGGGCGTAGAGCGACTTGATTTCCGGGATCACGGAAGCGTCATTTTCAGCAAGAGCCAATTCGCACAAAACAGCCAGATCATCGAGTTGCTCTGCCGTTTTATGAAATTTCTCCTGCTTCTTTTTGAGATTGGTTATTTCTTTCTGAATCTTCTGAGCCTTTTCAAGATCATCCCAAAATCCGGGTTCCGCTGAACGCAATTCCAATTCCGAAATGCGCCTTTCCCCTTCTTTGAGATGCAGGGATTCCGCCAATAATTGCAGAGGTTCTCTCTCTTTACCGATTTCTATTTTAATTTGTTCAATTTCTACCATAAAAACCTCTATGCGATCTGATAAGGCTGCCGTAAAGCCAGCATTTGATAAAACAAGGCATACAATCTTGCTAAAGACAATACTTCAAAAGCAAACAGGAATGACTCAATCGTCAGAAAGCTATAATGATATTTCGCAAGGAATGCGGAGAAAAGATTTGAGATCAGATTAAAGAGAAAGCCGTGCAGGAACATCGTAAAGAAAATACTGGATTTTGCCCCCTTTGTCTGGGAATAACTGAGCTCCATGGATTTAATTAATTTATTATGTGCATACATTAAATTTAGAGGAACAAAGATCAGCATCAAGCTGATAATTAAAAGCGGCAGCATGAACAGATAAACTGAAAAGATGGAGACAACGCACATCAATAGCAACAAAGCCAACAGCGCCGGGATTTTTTTCAGAAAATCCTTCAAGACTGTTCGGAAATAGGGTGGTTTTTTGCCATCCTTGCCCTGTATATTCCTTTTGAAGTCGGATGGGAAAAAGTTCGCTCTCACAAAATCGCTGATACTTTCCGGCGAACTCCCCTGATCAAATAGATTTTTACTGATCGGAATCATGAACAGTTCATCTTCACCGAGACTGATCTTGGATCCGCGCCTTTTTTCATTTTCCAGTATAAATATTTCTGCATAAAACAGGCCGATGATACCGGACAGCAATATGCCCAGCATATAAACGCCGATCACGATCCAGTTGCCCCTGGTGGGCAAAGCCAGACTGATATCATGGATAAAACTGCGATTCAGTATATTCTCCAGAAACTTGAATTCACGATCGCCAATCGGTGCCATGGTCATGGCGGCACGCAAAAAAATGAGCAAAACAAAAAATATTTTTGTAAGTGCAGACGATTTCAATTTATAAAATTTTAATGACTCAATAATGATTTTAAAACTCATGCTTAATCTATTACCCTCTGATCGCCTGATGATTGATCCGGACGATACCGTTCTCTTTATTTAAATGGTCAACAATCAATTTGGATCTGCTCGCCGATAGTTTTCGGCAAATGATCAAAAGATTGCTCAGGCCTTTCGTTGCCGGAGTTTGCTGAAAGTTGATCAACTCCGCCTGATGATCTTCCAGAAACTGTAAAATGGCCAGACTGGAAATTAAATCTATCTCGATCACCAAATTAAATACATCCACCGCCTCAAAATCAGAACCGTGATAACTGAATATGGCGTTACGGTATTTATAATAGGCGCTCCTGCTCAGCCCAAGTTCCTTGACGGCTCGATTAACCGAAGGATATTGCTTTTTGCGAATACCTTCTTTAACCTGCATCACTTTTTGAAAGATCTCCGGCAGTGCGGTTTTTTTGACAAGATAAAATTTTTCGGTCTGTTCTTTCATTTATCCTTCATCAAATCCGTTAAATAGTTCTTAAACATCCGGGCGGCTTGTCCCCGATGGCTGATTTCATTTTTCAGAGCCGGATCCATCTCAGCGGTAGTCATGCCATGCTCCCGGCTGTAAAAAATCGGATCATAACCGAAACCGTTGCCGCCTCTCATTTCCGGCAGGATTAACCCGCGGCATTCCGCCTCGAATATTCTCTCCTCGCCTTGCGGCTCAATAAACGCCAAAGCGCAATGAAAAGCGCCTGTCCATTGTTCCTGGGGATATGGTTGCAGAAGCTGCCAAAGCGCTTTGATTTTATCCGGATAAGCCGTATCGACACCGGCAAAACGCGCCGAATAAATTCCGGGATAACCATCAAGCAGATCGATAGAAAGCCCCGAATCATCAGCCAAGATAAATTCGCCGGGTAATTTCCGATGTGCCTCCCTCGCCTTGATCAACGCGTTTTCAGCATAGGTCTTCCCGCTTTCTTCGTCTGTTAATGAAATCCCGTAATCACGAGTCGAAAATAATTCCACTTCCGGCAGAGCGAGGATTTCTTCCAATTCTCTGACTTTATCTTGATTATGTGTCGCTAATATTATTTTCATTTAAAAATCATACCATAAATAGACCCGTGATGTTTATAATCTCAGCACATCACAGGCGGCGAATGCTGCTTTGCGCACCGTGTTCAATTCAAAGGGCGAAGCAAATCCGCTGGTTGTTAATCTTTTTAAAAACGGCAAATCCGTATTGGATGTCAACAGCGCATTCAGTTTTTGCTCAAGTACATTATGTCGATCCTTATGCGGCTGTTCAGCTAATACGACGATCAATGCCATCGCCTGTTCCAAAGAACTGAACGGATTCAAATATAAATCCCTGTTAAGCTGCCAGCAATGACCTTCTGAAAAAAAGCCGTCGGCCAGATAACGGAAATCGAGATGATAATTTTTTTCAATTTGCTTCCATAAGGCGGATAAATCAATTTTATCCATTGTGTTCTGCTCATATATAGTGGATTCAAATGTATCGACGGCTAAAGCCTGCGGAATTTTCATCAGCTCATTGGACAGCGTCAGATCATTAAAAAGTTCCGCGTCCTCCCCTGCAAACAGATGCATTTGACGCCGACTGAGAAATTGTAAAGCATAACCGGAAACTTTTCGGATCAGACCGGATTGTTCATAAGTCGTAATCCCTTTCATGTTAACCATGCCGCTGAGATCAGACAGCGCTTCTCCGATCAGAAAAAAGTCATCTTCAAGATTAAAATAATCATCGGAAAAGGAAAGCAACAGGTAAAGAATATTCCAGACGGGCAATAAAACGACATTGTTTTTGAAATTTCTTTGCAGCCCGCCATCTGCATTCCAATAGCCTTTTTCAATCATCTCAAAAACGAAACTGTCCTTGCCGCCCAAAATATTACTGATAGCCTGCCGCATCGTTTTTTCTTTATCCAAAGCAGGATCAAGCAAAAAAACCGGATTTTTGCGAGATAATTTATACTCGTCATAAAAGGCCGTTTCATCCAGATTGAAACGTTGATTTCTTAATTTTCTGATTTCATCAAACAAAGGCATAAAATAGGTCATTAAATTTTGTTTCAATTGAATGACATCTTTGCGCGAATAAAGATACCCCTTCTGACTGGCGATAATAAAATCGAAATAACTGAGCCGTGATTGTTCCGCCTGAGCCTTGCGAATCATCAACAGCTCATTAAAACGTTTATTATTATCGAAAGTATAATTCTGCAATTCACCCGAAAAAGCATGGAATAATTTTCTTCTGACCTTGCCTCTGCCTTGTCTGAGCCATGTTGTCAAATCATGAAGATAGACGGAATAATTCTTTTCCGGCGGGTCATCATAGTTTGCGGCTAAATGCTTCGCGGACGGAATTTCTGCATCAACGGAAACAAAGACCTGATTAAAAAAGGCCTCATTATCATTGATCAGTTCATGCTCTCGTTTGAGCAGCGAAAGATCCACTTTGCTGTATGTTCTGCCGATGCGGCGCGCCTGATTCATGATCGCGCTGTTTTTCAGCGGATTATCGGATAATACAAGCTGAGAATCGGCGACAGCGGAAAATACTGCATAATATCCCTCCTTGACGGAATTGAGCTGTTTTTTTAAAAATTCGCTTTCCGCCTGATAGAACGAGTCCGGATCAGACAGGGCTCTGCGCAGCAAAGCCAGATGATACATGGAAATCACTTGCAGATATAAGTTTGAGTAGGCTTCAAACAATTCCCGCATCTCCGCGGAGTGATTATGCTTTTTTCTGATCTGAAAAAGTAATTTTTGAGTAATCGCGGATAACTCGGCAAAATCCGGTCTTTCATATTTTATTTCGGAAAAAACCGGACGCATATTACATTCTTTCTACCGGGTTCATCGCCGCCAGCCTGAGGCCGTTCCCGAGGACGATCGTCACGGCTTTGACCAGAGCCAGTCTGGCTTTTCGCAAGGCCGGAGTTTCCGCCTTTAATATGGGCGTATTATGATAAAAGCGGTTGAAATCTCTAGCCAGCTGACTGATCGTTCTTAAAAAGACGCTGGGCTCATATTGTTTCGCCGCTTCCAATAGAGAAGCGGGATATTGATACATATCTTTGAGCAAGGCATATTCATCATCTTCATTCAACAAACTGAAATCCGGTGAGCCAAAATCCTGATCGGCAGGATCACTTTTTTGTAAAATGCTGTTAGCTCTGGCATATGTATAAATCAAATAGGGAGCCGTATCGCCTTCAAAGTCAAGAATTTCCTCCCAATCAAAAATAATGTCGCGTTCCCTGCCATTGCGCAAAAAGGTATAGTTGACTGCCGCCAGTCCGATGGCCTCGGCCGTTTGATCAATCTGTTCTGCCGACATCTCCGGATTGTTTTGAACGATGATCGCCTTGGTTTTTTCAACACTTTGATCCAGTAAGTCCTCCAGCAGAATAACATTGCCTTCTCTGGTAGAAAAACTGCCTTCCTCAAACTTTACGGTCCCGAAGCCGACATGCACATTTTGATCCGCTTTGGCGAAACCCGCCTTTTTTAGTACGGCGAACACCTGCTGAAAATGATTGCTCTGCGGTAAACCGACCACATAAATATTTTTATAGAAATGATAAGTGCGGTCGCGATATAAAATTGCTGCTAAATCTCTGGAGGCATAGATAGTAGTCCCGTCGGATTTTAAAATAATACAAGGATTCAAATTAAATTCTGAAAGGTCAACGACCTGTGCTCCCCGGCTTTCCTCAAGCAGATTCTTTTCTTTCAAGATTTCCACTACTTCCGGGATCAAGTTGGAATAAAAACTTTCCCCATTGTAATTATCAAAGTGAATATTCATTCTTTGATATAGTTTATTGAATTCGACCAGGCTCATATCCCGAAACTTTTGCCAGAGCTCAACTTCCTCCGCGGAATGATTTTCCAAAGCGCGGAAAGCGTCTCGCGCCATGTCGTCCAAGTCGGGATTCGTTTTGTTTTCCTTATGGAATTTCACATAGATTCTGGTCAATTCTTGAATCGGCGCTTTTTTTAAAGCCTCTTCATCTCCCCACAGCCGCCAAGCAACGATTAATTTGCCGAATTGTGTACCGTAATCGCCGAGATGGTTCATGCGAATCACCTGAAAGCCGAGCGCGTCATACAGGTTGGCGATGACCTGACCTAAGATGGTTGTAAAAGCATGCCCGATATGAAAAGGCTTCGCGATATTGGGGGAAGAATACTCCACGATAACATTTTTTCCCGCGCCGATATCGTCTCGTCCGAATTGCTCTCCCTCAGTTAAAATTGTGGACAGAATTTCTTTGGCGAAATAATCACGTGCAATAAAAAAGTTAAGATAGGGTCCGGCCAATTTCAGCTCGGAAAGCCATTCCAATTGCATGGCCTCTATCTGCTTTTTCAGCTGCGCCGCTATTTCCGCGGGATTTTTCTTCAACAGCTTGGCCAGGCGAAAACAGGGAAAAGCATAATCGCCCAGATTATCCTTGGGCGGGATCTCAATTAAGCATTCGATTTCGGATTGCGGAATTTCGACCAAAGGAGCAAGGATAACGGCGATTTCTTTTTTGAAATTAAGCATGTAGATTCTCCCATAAAGGACTTGGATAAATTTGTTGTTCAATCATCTCTCGGATCGCCTTCTCAACCTCCGGCTTATCGTCCTGATAAGTCACGCCGTACCATTGATCCGGGCTGGTTTTAACCGCTACATTTACTTTCTTGGCGCGGATCAGTTCACCGACTGAATTGGGCAAGAGGTATTCCCCTTTCAGTGGATTTTCCACTAAAGCCTGATCCAAGAAATCCGGGAAACCGGCTTTGAGATATTCGAGTAATGAAGGGTCAAAGCCCCAAAAATTCATGGACACAGTGGTATCTTCAGGCAGCTGCTTCCAGGTATTTTCATCTTCCGTATAAAACGCCATCTTGTCCTTCTCTATAATTTTTGTTCTTTCCACGATACTGCTCAAATTCCCGCCGGCATCAACCTCACAAATTCCTCTCGCTACATGACCGTTTTTACTTAAAGTTTTCATCAGCTGATAACCGATCATGACATAGCAGGGTTTTTCCGGCTGAGGCTTATGCGCCATTTGAACCAATTCCTGATAAACAATTTGAAAGGCGATTTTACCATAAAAATCATCGGCGTTAATCACACAAAACGGAGCGTCGAGATAATCGGCGGCTGCTAAAACCGCATGAGAAGTTCCCCACGGCTTGACCCGACCTTCAGGTACCTGATAACCCTCCGGCAAAGCATTGATGTTTTGGTAAGCATAGCGTACCTCAAAATAATCCTCCATGCGATTGCCGATAATCACTTTAAAATCTTCCGCTATCTGATCTTTAATGATGAAAACCGCTCTTCTAAAACCCGCCTGATAGGCGTCATATAAAGAATAATCAATGACAATCTCACCATTGGGCCCGACCGGGTCGATTTGTTTTAATCCGCCGTAGCGGGAGCCGACACCGGCAGCTAAAATTACTAAAATCGGTTGCTTATCCATAATCCCTCCAGAAATCCGAGCTAAAAATTATTACAACAATTCTTTATTAAAGATATATATTCTAAACTTATGACAAGATAACATTTGATCCGAAACTATTCAATTCGTGGAGCGGTTAACGGTTCAAAATAATCAATATTGCTTAAAGCGGCATTCGTGGATGCATTATTGATTGCTGAAATCATTAAAGCGTTTTGCGCATCTAAATGATTTTCCGATTTCGCACTTGTTCTGAAACGTTGATAACTGCTGTCCGGCTGCATAATTCGGGATCGCTCTGTGTCTAAGAGCTGATAAATCAGCGTTTTCAAAACTTCTTCCCGACAGTGCGTATCTTCGACCGGAAATAAAATCTCAACACGTCTGTCCAGATTTCTCGGCATCCAATCCGCGCTCGACAAAAAGAGATCTTCTCTGCCGTCATTATAATAATAAAATATCCGGCTGTGCTCTAAATAACGTCCGATCAGGCTTCGCACTTCGATATTTTCCGAAAGTCCTTTAATGCCGGCCTTCAGGCAGCAAATTCCCCGCACGATCAAACAGATCTTAACCCCTGCTCTGGAAGCCGAGTAAAGCGCGTCGATAATCCCCTTATCAACCAACGAATTGACTTTAGCGACAATCAATCCGCGCCGTCCCGCCAGCGCATGTTTCTCTTCCTGTTTAATTCTGGCCAGCGTTTCTTTGCGAATCCAGCGCGGTGCCGGAACGATCTTTTTCCAGCCTAAAGGAATCGAATAACCGGAAATCATATTGAAAAAGTCAGTCGCGTCCTGTCCGAACAGTTCAGAAGCGGTCCACAATCCGAAATCGGTATAAATTTTAGCGGTCTGATCATTATAATTGCCCGTGCCGAGATGCACATAACGCCTAATCCCGTTTTCTTCATTGCGAACAATCAAGGTAATCTTGCTATGCGTCTTGAGCCCCTTTAAACCGTAAATAACATGACAGCCGGAGCGCTCGAGGCTGCGCGCCCAATGGATATTGTTCTTCTCATCAAAGCGGGCCTTGAGTTCTACCAGAGCCATCACATGTTTGCCATTTTCCGCGGCCGTACCGAGAGCCTTGACTATCGGAGAATTGCCGCTGACCCGGTAAAGCGTTTGCTTAATAGCCAGAACCTGCGGATCTTCCGCGGCCTGCTGGATGATTTTGATGGTCGGGTCAAACGAGTCGTAAGGATGATGCAAAATCAGATCCTGCTTCCTGATCACCGAGAAATAATCGTTATTTTCAACAGCAGCGAATTCCGGGGGTATTTGTCCTGAGAATTTTTTATAATGAAAATCCGGATTGGGGAATAATTTGGGGATTTTATTGACAAAGCCCAGGTCGATCGGTCCCCGGATTCTGAAAACCGCCTGATCTCTGACATCCATCAAATCCTGCAGGATACTGAGAATCACTTTGCCGGCACTTTTCTCGATTTCCAGACGGATGACATTGCCGCGTTCTCTTTGCCAGAGAATATCTTCCATTTCAATCATTAAGTCGGAAATTTCTTCCTCATCGAGTTCATAGTCCGCGTTGCGCATGACCCTGAAACAGGAAATCGTATCGATATCCTGATTGTAAAACAAACGATCTAAAAACTCTGCGACCACTGTTTCGATCAGGGTGAAACGCATCTGATCGCCCGGTAGTTTAATCAGGCGAGGCAGAATTGAGGGAACTTCGACAATGGCGAATGACGGGGCCCCCATAAAACCCTGCAGCTCATCGGTTTCTTTAAACGTAACAAATAAATTCAAATTTTGATTGGGAATTAAAGGAAATGGCCTGCCGGCATCGACCGCCAAAGGCGTCAGTACCGGATAAATATGTTCCTGATAATAATTATCCAAATATTGATATTCCTCTTCACTGAATCTCCCGCTTTTGACGAGTTGAATACCGCGGTGAGCCAACGCCGGCAGGATGCTGCGATTCAGCGTATTGTACTGATCTTTATAAAATTCATGACAGCGCTGCATCAGCAGTTCCAACTGTTCTTTCGGCGTATAGCCCGCGTCATCTCTGGATACTGAGCCCGCCTCAATCTGATTATAAAGGGACGCCACTCTGACCATGAAGAATTCATCTAAATTGGATCCTGTGATAGAGAGAAAACTCAATCGCTCATATAGAGGATTTTTTTCATCCTGCGCCTCCTCCAAAACTCTTTCATTAAAATCTACCCAACTCAGTTCCCGATTAATATATTTCTTACTATTTTCCCCGATTTCAGGATTTTGTTTATTAATATTTTGTTCAACGATATCAACAATGTTTGGCAACATGATTAACTCCTGTTATTTTTTTCGGAATAAGGAAGCACAATAATGCGCAACTCCTTGCCGAACACTTCTCTAAAATCTTTTGCCGGATTTTGTATGCTCCAGGTTTCTAAAGTTAATTCCTGATTGGACTCCAAATACAGCTTAATATGTTTCTTTCTGATCTCGCAGCGAATTCTTTTTACCTTCACCTGATGCCCTGTATCGAGGGCATTGGCGAGTGCCAATAAAACGGATAATTTTATGAGAATCAAATGATTTTCATCGGAAATATGTAAATCCGCCGTAATCAGATTCTCCGTATTAACCGAATGATATTTCACAAGCAAAGCGATCAACTCGATTTCCTGATTGCTCAGCCCCGCCAGATCCGCACTTTTGACCAGCTGATAAGCCACGTCGCCATCTTGTTTGACCGTGAAAAATTTCCCGATATTATGCAAAATACAGGCTATCTTGAGCAAATGACGTTCCCGTTGACTTAAACCGTGCTCTGATTGCAATTGATCGAACAACTGCATGGCCAAATTTTCAACCTGCCTGATATGGCGGCGATCCGTATGATGACGCCGCGCGATCTCCTTGGCGAAACTGATCGCATCCTGCATTGTTTTATCGTCTTCCGCAATAAAGCCCAGCATTTTAGCCTGACTGACATTCAAACCGTCAGCCAAGGTCGCGTCCGGCAACAATACCTGATCTAATTTCGTCAATTCAAACACTTCTTTGATAACCATCGACATGGGCAATAAGATACTGCTCTGCTCTTCAGTAATACTATATTTTTCAATCAGACTCAGAGTGGAACTGTTCGTGATTTCCTGAAACAATCTCTCAAAGACATCTATATGCAGCGCGACCGTGCCGCGTAAATCGAGCCCCGCCAGATAACGCCACGTAGAGAGCAAATTACCGATCAGAACAAAATGTTTATAATCCGTTTTTTTCGGAACGAAGGAGCGATAATAGTCGAGATCGCCTGATATGTATTCCTGCATCAAGGCCTGAAAATCCGCCGTATGCTGCTCCAGAACCGCCAGACGGTCTCTGACACGCAAAGATCCCAAAAGAATATTTTGCGTGAATAAAAACTGCTGTTCATCAAAAAGAGTAAGCTGCGTGCTGCCTGCGCCGATATCTAAGAGTAAAGTCGGTTCCCCGGTCAATTCGTCAAACTCCGGCATCGTGTAGCGTACCGCCAGATTCATCCCGGCCATTTCCTCGCGATTGGAAAGGATCTGAACCTCAAGACCCGTTTCGCGAAAAATCTGATCAATGATAAAGATCCGATTTTCCGCTTCCCGGATGGCGGAAGTGCAAACCGCCGAGATCACGGCATCAGGATACATCTCTATTTTTTTGATAAAATCTTCTACTGTACTGATCAGCAGATGAATATTTTCCGGAGTAATGTAGCCCAGGCGATAACTGTCCGATCCCAGATTGATTGTTCGGGAGGCGGTCTCGATATTCTGTATTTTACCGCCCTCAAATACCTCGGCGATTTTTAACATCACCTCATGTGAACCTATTTCTATGGCTGCTAAAAACGCATGATTGCCGGCCATGTTATCTTCTCTGCTCCTCTTCTTATCTTAAATTCAAATATGTTTTAATCACCGAAGCAAATTCCCATCTCTCGGGCGGATAATAAAACGCCGTCGTCCATCGGTACCCTCTTCGTTTTTCCCGCAACATCAGACAAATTGACCCGAATCGGCTTTTCACCGGCTATCCCGATCATCTTGCCGAAATCGCCTTCTAATACCGCTCTTGCGCCCTCTACGCCTAATTCCGTGGTCAGTACGCGATCATAGGAGGAAGGCGTTCCGCCGCGCTGAAAATGTCCGGGCACACAGCAGCGGATTTCCTGTATCATCAACTCTTCCAATTGTTTTTGCAGATGATAGGCTACAGAGTTGCTGCCAGCTCTGGTCTTTTTGAGTTCATCGTCGCTTAAATTCAGTTCATCGATCGATTTTGCGCCTTCCGCTACAGCGATGATGGAAAAACGTTTTTTATTGCGCTCTCTGACCTGTAGCGCTTTCACTACTTTAATGGGATCATAGGGAATTTCCGGGATGAGAATTACATCAGCTCCCGAAGCCACTCCGGCAT
The DNA here is from genome assembly GCA_964346695.1 of uncultured Mageeibacillus sp. Lineage (GTDB taxonomy): Bacteria > Bacillota > Clostridia > Saccharofermentanales > DTU023 > UBA5436. The sequence continues at coordinate 23,423 of CAYFVK010000011.1, forward strand.
ATAAGGTCAGCCAACCGACCTTATTCCCCATCAATTCTATAATAAAAACCCGCCCATGCGATGTGGCTGTCGTATGAATACCGTCAATAACTTCTGTGGCAATATTCACCGCGCTTTGAAAACCGAATGTGCGTTCCGTACCGGACAGATCATTATCGATTGTTTTGGGCAGATGGATGACATTACAGCCATGCTCGCTCAGCAGATTGGCCGTCTTTTGCGTACCGTTGCCGCCCAAAACGACCAAAGCGTCCAAGCTCAAATCTTCATAGGTTTGCAGCATCGCGTCCAATTTTGTTATGCCATCCGGTTCATCCTCACGCAGCGGATCCAGCATATTTTTAAAAGGTTGTCTGGAAGTGCCGAGTATGGTTCCGCCCAAGGTTAATATGCCTGAAAAATCGACGTCGGTCATGCGCCGATAATTACTGAACATCAGCCCGTGATAGCCGTTTAAAAACCCTAATATCTTCACATCTCTGCCGCTGTTGAGAAGTCCTCTCGCGACGCCGCGCATCGCTGAGTTCAAACCCTGACAATCACCGCCGCTGGTCAACATTCCTACTCGTAAAGCCATATACACCTCCCGGGATTTTGAAAAATAAAGAATACAGTAAAAGGACTGATTTTGTTAAACTAATCAAGTTTATCTCTGATAATACTTAATAATTATACATCATCTTCAGAGTTTTGTATGATACAATGAATTATCAATTCATGAGATTTTATAAGATTTGAGGATATTATGGAAAAAAATCAAAGTAAACAGGATGTGCGTTTAGCTGTTCTGATCGACGCGGATAACATCTCTTATCATTATGTGAAAGGGATGATGGAAGAAATCGCGAGATACGGCACGCCGACCATCAAAAGAATTTACGGAGACTGGACAAAACCTAATCTCGGCGGCTGGAAAACCGTTCTGCTGGATTTTGCGATCAGCCCGATTCAGCAATTTAATTATACCACCGGCAAAAATGCCACGGATTCCGCCATGACTATCGACGCCATGGATATACTCTATGCCGATAATGTTGATGCGTTTTGTCTGGTTTCTTCCGACAGCGATTTCACAAAATTAGCTACGCGTATTCGCGAGTCGGGTAAAATCGTCTACGGGATCGGTGAGCAGAAAACTCCTACCCCCTTTATTGCCGCCTGTGATCGCTTTATTTATCTTGAGATTTTGGACGAGGATGAAGATTCGGAAAATAATGAAAAGGACAACTCGAGCAAAAACGCTTCCCGCAAGGAAAATAAAGCTGAGAATAAGAACAATAACAAGAAAAACGCGATTCAGAAAATCAATAAAAAAACGATTCGCATGATCAGCCAGACCATCAAAGATCTCGAAGACGAGAACGGCTGGGCCTATCTTGCCGAGGTCGGCAATCTGATCGTGAAGAAGCAACCCTCTTTCGACGCCCGAAATTACGGATTCAGCAAATTAACCAATATGTTCGACGCGATGGATGAATTTGAAATCGATGTTCGCGATGCCGGCACCGGATCTCCTAATTCAAAACATGTCTATGTGCGCGTAATCAGCAATATTAAGAATAAAAAGACCACTCACTTTTAAGCAAATCTGAAATATCATTAATTATGACAGCCGGCGGGATTTGCCGGCTATTGTTTTTTTGCAGATTGTCGGATTTTCGAAAAAAGAATTAATGCTTGATTTTACTCTCAGAGATTTTTTGAATAAGCAGGTAAATGATAAAGACCACAATATTGCAGATGACAATACTGGCTCCTGAAGGGGTCGCGTACTTATAGGAGAAGGTCAGTCCCGACCACAGACAGATCACTGAGATGATCGCCGAATTGATGATTACGGATTTAAAGGTTTTACAAAGGCGCATCGAAGTGAGTCCAGGGAAAACAATCAGGCTCGTAATCAGCAGAGCGCCCATCATGCGCATGCCGAGCACGATAACCAGCGCCGTCAATAATGCGATCAGCATCTTATAGAGCTCCACTTTGACTCCGGTCGCTTTGGCGAAGGATTCATCAAAGGTAACCGCAAAGATGCGCTGGTAGAAGAGCACGTATAAGATCAGGACTACGATTGACATCAAGATGCTTAAATCAACATCTTGTTTGGACATGGTCAAAATGCTGCCGAATAAATAATTGGAAACATCGGTATTCATCCCTGTCGTCATCGAGACGATCATAACGCCGACAGCAAGCGCTCCCGTCGAAATGATAGAAATGGCTGAATCTCCCTTAATCGTGCTGCTCTCGCTGATTCTTAAAAGTAAAAAAGCAGCAATGACAACGATCGGCAGCGAAACAATTAACGGCGAAGCGTTTAAAGCAGTAGCAACAGCCAACGCGCCGAAACCGACATGCGATAATCCGTCGCCAATCATTGAATAGCGCTTCAAAATCAAGCTGACGCCGAGCAGCGAGGCGCAGAGAGCAACTAAAGTGCCGACGATAAAGGCTCTGACCATAAAAGGATAGGAGAACATTTCCGTAAAAAGATTAAGCATTGAGCATACCTCCGATGAAACGCCGACCTGCTTCACTCTTCTTGTATTCTTCTTTGCTGCCGAAAAAGAGCTGTGCGTTATGCAGATGCAAAATATGACTGGCATATTTCATCGCCGCGTGTACATCATGCGAAACCATGATAATCGTGATCCCCAATTTCTGATTTATGTTCCAGATGATATCATAAAGCTCCTGTGTGACCAGAGGATCCAGTCCGGCAGCCGGTTCATCAAGTATAATAATTTTCTTTGTCGCGCAGAGGGCCCGGGCAAGCAATACTCTTTGCTGTTGTCCTCCGGAAACATCACGGTAACAGACTTTTTCCAGTTCAGAGATACCCAGCCTGCGCATATTATTCTTCGCTTCGTTTTTCTCTTTTTTGGTATAAAACGGTTTATAACCGAGATGATTCAAGCAGCCGGAAAGAACCACTTCATAACAACTCGCCGGGAAGTCCTTTTGAACGATCGTTTGCTGCGGCAAATAACCGATTTCATTGGCGGACAAATCAGGCGACAGGGTAATTTCTCCCTGATAAGGTTTTTTCAGCTTTAAGAGACCTTTGACCAACGTGCTTTTGCCGGTGCCATTCTCCCCGACCACACATAAATAGTCGCCTTCGTTAATGCTGAAATTGATGTCCCTGATAGCGGGAATTCCTTCGTAGGCGAAAGATACATTTTTACATTCAATCAGACTCATTGATCACTCTTTTATCATTTAATAAACAGAGCGGAATATACAAATCGCCGCCCTGTTCGATTTGAATTTACTGCAATGCTTTTTCCAGATTTTTAAGATTCTGTTCCATCAGGCTCAAATAAGTCGCTCCGTTTTTCAATTCTTCCACCGAGAGATTATGGGTGGAGTGCAGCGTTAACTTTTCTGCTCCGGTCGTTTCTACGATTGAATCGGCTATTTTCTGATTGGACAATTCTATTGAAAAGACAACAGGCAATTTTAATTCTTTAGTTTTATCAATTAAAAAAGCCACGGTCGCTGCACTGGCTTCCGTCTCCGTGGAGCAACCGGTAAAGGCAGCATAGTATTTCAGGCCATATTCTTCTGTCAGGTAACGGAAGGGAAACCTGTCGCCGACAAGTATGGTGTCGCGTTTGGCGTTTTGGGTCATATCCTTGTATTTTTGATCGAGTTCCTCGAGTTCGGCAATATAATCTTCACTATTCGCCTGATAAAAATCCTTATTTGCCGAATCTTTTTCTGAAAGTTTCGCGGCAATTTTTTTAACAATTTGTTCTGCTTTTACAGGCGAAGTCCAGACATGCTCATCTACCGTTTGAGAGGAGTGATCATGGTCATGCGTTTCCCGGTCGGAATCCTCAGCATCATGTTCGTTTTCATGATCATGATCGGCATCGTGCTCGCTCAGATCGGTAGTTTCGCCATGTTCATGACTATCTTCCATACCTTCGACAATTTCCTCTTCATATGTGTCTACCAAATCTACCAGACGCATGACTTCCGGAGCATGATCGCCCATTGACTCAATGATCCCTTCTACCCAAGTATCGTTCTCGCCGCCGGTTATAATAAAGAGGTCGCTTTCCTGAATTGTTTTAATATCCTGCGGCGTAGGTTCATAAGAATGACTTTCCGCTCCGGGCTTCAAAAGCATCGTAACATCCGCTCTGTCGCCTGCGATATTTCTGGTGAAGTCGTATTGAGGAAAAATTGTTGTGACTATGGACAATCGATGCTGATCTTCTGTTTGACCGTGACTGCCGCTATCCGGATCATCGAACGGATTATCGCTCTGTCGGTCCGGATTGTTTTTATCCTTATTATCCATAGTTTTACTTTGGCAGGCAACCATACCTGTCAACATGATAATGCTTATGATTATCACAAATATTTTCTTCATTATTTACTCTTTCTATTATTTTATTTATTTAACTGATAAGAAGATTTTTTATTCTTCTATTTTTCAGGTTCGTTTTCGTCAGCCGAAATTTCTTTGGCGCATTTTTCACATAATCCATAAAAAACTGTCCTCACCGGATCAATCTCAAAACCATGCTCCTGTTTAATATGCGTTTCCAGAGTTTCGATCTCCTGACAGGAAAAATGAATTAAACAATCACATTTTTCACACTTTAGATGAAAATGATGTGCCTGATACTTTTTGCAGTTTTGTTCCACATATTCAAAGCAAGAGCCGCTTGATTCATCAATATAATATTTTTTGACGGTACCCTCTGCTACCATTTGGTTCAAATGGCGATAGATGGTAGTCATACCGATTTTTATTTCTTTTTCGGTAAAATAAGCGATCATATCATTGACCGAAACATGTTCTCCGGATCTTGATTTTAAAAATTCCAGCAATTCAGTTTTTTGACTTGTTTTATAAACGGCCATATTCTTTTCCTCTGTGCACAAATCGAAAACCGTTTCCAATTTGAATTTGAAAACGGTTTTCATTTTATCAGAGAATCATCATCTGTCAAGTAAAATTTTTAGCGGTTTATTTCACATTTCAGTAAAATACGAGTTAATTCAAATTTCCTCATCAAATATAATCATAATCAGAGAGACAATAACAGCTTTTTGAAAAATGAACTGGTAATTAAATTGAAAATACTCTATAATCATAAAAGTCTTTTGCCTGAGTAGCTCAGGGGTAGAGCAATTCACTCGTAATGAATAGGTCGCGGGTTCAATTCCCGCCTCAGGCTCCATTTTAATTCACAGATCTGATATTTTATCTAATGTCATAGAATCAGCTTATTTATAGTTAATAAAAGCGTTTTGATCGGTCATGTATTTATTTTGTGACGTGATTTTTCCTTAAAATCGTTGTGCAGCATAACGAAATAAGAGATCAACAGACTGAGGCCAAGCCAGCCGGCAGAGGTCAGAAACGCTATTCCGGGCTGACCGTTGCCCTGCAAAGCATTATAGAAATGTCGTCCGGGCAAAAATCGGGAAATGATAACCCAAACCTCACCCCAATCCGGCAATTTTGTCAAGAGACCGGACAAGAGAGCTGCCCCCATGCTCAATAAAGGTCCTGCGATCAGGAGTACGGTAAGATTTTTCAAGAAAGTGCAGATAACAAGAGCCATCCCCAAGATCCCCAAACAATAGATAAAAATATAAAGCGATAATTCCGGGAAAGCGAAGAGAGCACCGTCAATCAAAGCCAAAATAAAAAATCCCGTTAATCCAGCGATCAGCTGAGCCGATGCTTGTACAAAAAAGTTCTTGCTCAGGCTTAAACCTGCTTGCTTCAAGCGAAGCTGTAAGGCAGGCATTTGAAAATTGCTGATCCAATCACCGTTCAGTATTAAAAAGAGAAAGCTGAATGAGGCGAACCATGATAAGATAGCGATCGATCTCGTCGATATGAGAGGGTCAGGAACACTGCTTTTCTCGCTGATATAAACGATATCCAAGGTTGAAGATTTGCCGCGCCAAGCGTCCTGCATTATTTGATCGAACTCTTGCCACTGTTGTTCTGTCAGCTCTTTCCCATGTTTTTCTAACAAGGTTTTATAATCCTTGACCGTCTGCTTTTCAAACCATAATTTTATCGCGGCGCTGGTAATCGGCTCACTGATAGAAGACGCGATCGTACAATTGGGAGAAAAACGAATATTGATCAGATTTTTATATTCCAGATTTTCTATTTTCTGCGTAAAGTCCGAGGAAATTTCAAAGACGGCCTGAATTTTTTCCTTTCTTAAAGACTTATCCGCTAAATCTGAATCCATTTCCATAACTGACAGTTCCGAATTGTCGTTAATTATTTCAATCAGGCGAGAACCGAGTTCACCGCTGTCACGATTCACAGCAGCGACTCGCAGCATACCCTCCTGCTTTTCCTGTGTATATATTCCGATCACTATTGATAAAACCAGAGCCAGCACAAAAATACTCATGGCGCCGACATTTCTGACAGTTGCTTTCAAACGCGAAACAAAAAGAGCGATCGTATTCATGTCTTATCTCGTTTTCTGATCAGACAATAGGAAATAAATCCAAAAACAATACTCATGCCCGCAAGTCGCAAAACATTTTGCACCCACAAATCAACATTCATAGGCTGGATAAACAGCGTATGCAAGATGACATTCATGGCGGATCGAAAAGGAAATAACAGGCCCAGCCGCAGCAGCCATGGCTCTAATTGACCTTCTGATAAAAAGGCACCGGACAAAAAAGCCATCATTAAAATACTGTAAAATGCGCTCCAAAGCGAAAGATCCGGGCGCTTGCATAAAACGGCGATTAAAAACCCGAAAGAAGAAAATGCTGAGGCGATCAAGATAATTCCGATCAATAGCAGGAGCATCCTAAGCCACATATTTTCACCGCTGTTATAACCGATCACTTTTTCAAAATAATTGAAAAACAACGGGAAAATTAACATGAGCATTATTAAAATGGCAGAAGAAAGTTGTCTGGCGAAAAAATAGCGCTGCCTGAATTCGCGCCCGTGAAGCAAGCCACGGCCAACGAGCGGACCGTTCAGATCAGAAGCGGTCAAATGAATGGCGGGCAACATCGTCATCGAACATAAGAAAGCGAAAAAAACCGCAACATAATAGCCTATCGGAATATATTTCCCCGTATCAACCAAACTTGTCGAACTGCCGATAACAGAACGGCTGTTTACATATTTATCAAAGCCTTCTGTCAAAGTGTTATCCGCTTGTTCAACTGCCGTTTCTTGAGTGATGCCCGACTTAATCATAATATCTCCGGCTCTATCCAGAATTATGCGGCTTTGACTAACAACAGACAGGAGGTCACTGATTACCAGATCGACGACAACCCGTTCAAAACTATGCTCCGGTTTGGACAACATATATATTTCCGCTTTTTCTCCGGATTCCATGGTTTCATAAAACCCGGCAGGAATATGGATGTAAACAGAAAAGGTATCATCCGCCAGCAATTTCTTCCCGGTCTCATAATCTTTTACCGGAAATGCTTCCGCTTCGCCTTTCAGAGATTCCGCGTTTGCTATCAAACTGACGCATTGTTTGACAAATACACTATCATCTTCATTGCAGATTCCGTAGCGGATCAGAGTACCCTCTCCGTCGGAAATTAAAGGGATAAGCAAAGTGATAAAAACAAGCGCACCTGCAACAGGCAAAATGAGTGCAGTCAGAATAACTCCTTTATGCTGCATGAGGCGCTTTAGATCAAGCCGCAGATATTGTCCTAAACTCATTTCTGACCTCTTTTTGCCAGAAAAATATCATAAGTCCCATAGAAAATACTTTGTCCGGCTTCTAAAGCCAAAACATGATCAACAAATGAGAGCGATGTTAAATTATGTACATTCAGGATAATGCCTGTATTGTTTTATTTTGCTTCCCGCAGAAGGCCGGTCATAATCTCAAACCCTGCTTCATCAATTCCGGCAAAGGGTTCATCGAGCAGCAGCCATTTAGTTTGATTGAGCAAAGCGACAGCAAAACTTACTTTGCGTCGCTGACCGCCGGAGAGATGTCTGACCTGTTTTTTCCGCATCTCATTAAGACCAAGGAGATTGAAAAGCGTTTCAATACGTTGATTCGTCGCTTTTTTATTTTGTCTGCTAAAACAGAGCAAATTTTCTTCCGCCGTCAGTTCCTCAAAAAGCGCGATATCCTGCGGCATGTAACTGATCGCGGAACGCCCCTCGGCACTATTTTGATCATCGATCAGAACGGTCCCCTGATCCGGATTTAATGCCAGCGCTAAAATTGACAGCAAGGTACTCTTTCCGGAACCATTGGGACCGATAACCGCCAAGCACTGTCCGGCCTTAACCGCCAAGCTGACATCATCAAGCGCTTTGCTCTTTCCGTAGTATTTTGTAAGGTTCTTCCCTTCCAGCATGAATAATCCTTAAACTTAGAAAAAGAAAGTAATATATATCAGTATGTATTGAAAGAGAGGCGGATATTCTTCCAGATCAGCCAGGAAAGATTGCTCAACTTCAGGCTCTGTTTCACTTTCTGCAGTTCCTCCGTCATCTTCGCTGCCCATTGAGAACAATAATTCACTCAACTCATCACGATTATGAGCTATTTCAGCAGAGCCCTCAATCACTGTCGGCATCTCAATTTCCGGTTCTGTTTTGCTGGCTTATATATCACCGGAAAATTCGGTTTGATCCTCTGTCGTCTCACCATCTTCTACAGTTTCCGTTATAAATTTTCCGGTCATTTGGCCTTCAATTTTATCATCCGATGTTTTCTTGGTAAATGTACCGGATGATTTTGTTGTTGAATCTCCGAATATAATGGTTATCAAATAATTGGAGCTGAGATTATCCTCTGTTCCGCTATTTTCACTTTGCCCCTCAATCCGCGAAACTTCCGTTCCGCCCGGATTGCTGATAACCTGGTTGGTATATACAATATTTCCATTTTGGGTATTCGTCATTTGGGCCGTATAGCCTCCGACTAAATCACCCAGTTCTTCTTTCGGAGCGTGGGTAAACTTACTAAAGAAGCTCTCCGCTTTTTCATCTTCCTTGCCGAGACTGATCATTTCTATTTGAGCGGTTCCTCCCGCGGAACTCGCATTGAGGAAAATCGCAACCGCTTTGTCATCTACTGTACAAAGTTCCAAGTTGAAATCCATCGTTTCAGCTTTTTCAATATCATTAATGGTATCGATCGTTAACTGGTCATCATCATCAGCGGCAGCATTATCGGCTGCGCGAAGCAGATAGTTGGTATTAAAATCGCTTTTCAGAGCATTAAACATCGCATGATAAAGGGTTTTCGCCTCTTCTCCGGTCAAGTGCAGAATATAGTTCTGTGCATTTTCTGTGAGCGAGCTGCAGACTAAGGCTTTTTCCTCAACAGCAAGCTCTCGATCTTTTTCGTTCAGAAAAGATGATATTTGGTCTAATCCTTCTTTCCAGTTTTCAACATATGTTTGTGCGGGATCATCAGACAGCAGGCAAGCTACATAGCGATTAACAGGCAGCATATCGATGAGCTTCGCTCCGTCCCCCTCATGAGGCAGATGATACTGAATAAGAGGATTCACTAAATCCGCCTTGCGAAACAACATTTGATCACCCGTAAAATAAGCGGCACCCTCCGAATTGGTCGTGCCATTATCTAATGAAAGTTTAAACGCGGCATCCGTTCCGTTTTTCAGCGAAACTTGCTTCAAAGTAGTTGTGACTTTTTCACCTTCCTCTGATACGTCATCCGTCCGGATATTTAATTCAAAATAAGGATAAGCAGTCGTCACATCTTTCGGCAATCCGAAAATATCGTTGATATTAAAACCGAAGTTTCCGCCGAGCTCCTGCAAACTTCCCATCATATCCAGCAATGCTTTCTCAAATTTTTCTCCGGGAGTCGGTTCTTTTTCTATAGTATCCGTCGGATTATCCTTAACGGAGTCCTCATTATTCTCAGCTTCGGGAGAATCATTTTTTTCTGATTCCGTGTGTTCAAAAATCTTCTCAACGAGATTTTCTGAATTAGACAAAGACTCTTAAGAATTATTTTTCGACTTATTCGCTACCGGTTTATCTTTCGTTTTGCAGCCTGTAAAAATTAACAAAAGCATTGAAATAATGAGAAATAACGCAATTAATTTCTTTTTCATATCTTTTTCTCTTCTTCAAAAGATTTTCTTATCACGATTTCAGATCTCTCATAACGAATATTTAAACAAAAGTTCCAAAGATTTGTAATTATCTATGCATTAATAACACTGAAATTGCATGATCAGAACGAATATTCGTTAACATTCTAATAATATATTGCTATTTTCAGACAAATTTTTCAATGCTAAAAACACATCATCTGCAAAGAACGTTTTTTATTCTATTTTTGACCGGCCAGAAAAATATATACTGAAAAAATGTATGTTATAAGATATGAAAGTGATCCGCTTCTGCCGCAACATACTCAAACTATAAGTTTCCGGAAGATGTGAAATAAAATAAGCTATCCGGAAGAACTCCGGACAGCTTAAATACTTTCGTTTTCTGCTAAAAACTTATAGGAAAACTCCCATATTCTGCAGTCCATTAGCCAATAACGCAGCGAGAATACCGCCAATAATCGGTCCAACAACAGGAATCCAAGCATAACCCCAATCAGGATCTTTTTGTCTGAAAGGCAATACGGCATAAGCAATTCTCGGGCCAAGGTCACGAGCCGGATTAATAGCATAACCGGTTAAGCCACCTAAAGACATACCAATTGATACGATGATGCCGAAAACAAATAGTTTATCAACACCTGTCGCAATATCGGCAACATTGCTGATTCCTAAAATGGCGAAAACTAATACGAATGTACCAACAATTTCACTTAACAGATTCAAACCGGTGCTTCTGATTGACGGTGCAGTTGAGAAAACACCGCGTTGGGTCGCAACATCATCTGTAGCATCGAACTGTTTCTTAAACAGAATATAGACGATGATACCACCTAAGAAAGCTCCGACCATTTCACCTATGATATAGGTTGGAACCAGTTTCCAGGGAGTCGAACCTGCAACAGCCAGCGCAAGCGTTACAGCCGGATTGAAGTGAGCGCCTGATGCAGCGCCGAAAATAAATGCCGGTAATAGAACGGCTAAGCCCCATGCAAAAGTAATTTGAATAGAACCGGCACCCTTCATACCTGATTTGTTTAAGGTCACGTTGGCAACAACGCCATCACCTAATAGGATAAGCATAAATGTACCAAGAATTTCTGCCACCAAGATTTTTGTATCCATAACAATCTCCTTTTATTTTTTGAGTCCCGATCATATCGGGACTCATAATATATTATTTAATACTGACTAATTATTCTTCTTTTGCCCAACCAAAAGATTGTTTAACCGCTCTTCTCCAGCCTTTGATTCTTTCAGCGCGAACTTCAGAATCCATATTGGGTTCAAATTCTTTATCAATTTGCCAGTTCGCTCTTACATCCTCCGTGCCTTTCCAATAATTCGTTGCGATACCTGCAAGATAAGCAGCACCCATGGCTGTTGTTTCTCTGTTGCAAGGACGAAGAACCGGACTGCCATTGATATCCGCCTGGAATTGCATCAATAAGTTATTGGCTGAAGCGCCGCCGTCAACTTTCAATGCTTTCAGGTCAATACCGGAATCTTGCTGCATGGCTTCCAGAACATCAAATGTCTGATAAGCAAGGGATTCCAATGTAGCACGAACTAAATGACGTTTATTGACACCACGGGTAATGCCGACGATTGTACCACGAGCATATTGATCCCAGTGCGGAGCACCTAAACCGGTAAATGCCGGAACAACATAGCAGCCATTGGTATCCTCTACGGAGCCGGCAATGTATTCTGAATCCGGTGATGAATCAATCAAACGCAATTCATCGCGCAGCCATTGAATAGCAGCACCGGCAACAAAAATAGAACCCTCTAAGGCATAATTAACTTTGTTGTCGCCAACACCCCAGGCAATTGTTGTAACAAGACCATTTTTGCTGTAAACAGGTTCTTCACCGGTATTCATCAAGAGGAAGCAACCTGTACCATAGGTATTTTTCGCTTCACCGGGCGAGAAGCAGGCTTGACCGAACAGAGCAGCCTGTTGGTCACCGGCAGCACCGGCGATCTTGATCGGAGAACCGAAGAATTGAGGATCGGTTTCACCATAAATGTAGCTGGACGGTTTTACTTCCGGCAACATGATTTTCGGGACATTCAAAATTTCAAGAATTTCATCATCCCATTTCAATTCTTTAATATTGAACATCATGGTTCTTGAAGCATTGGAATAATCTGTTACATGTACTCTGCCTTTGGTCAGTTTATAGATTAACCATGAATCGACCGTACCAAATAGCAATTCACCTTTTTCAGCACGTTCCTGCGCACCTTCAACATGATCCAGAATCCATCTGACTTTAGTTCCACTGAAATAAGCATCAATGACTAAACCGGTTTTTTCTCTGATCATATCTGTATAGCCTTTTGCTTTTAAGCCATCGCAGTATTCTGATGTTCTGCGGCATTGCCAAACGATCGCATTGTGAATAGGTTCGCCCGTTGCTTTATCCCAAACAATCGTCGTTTCACGCTGATTGGTAATACCGATAGCAGCAATGTCGTTTGCAGAAACTCCTAATTTTCCTAATGCTTCCGAGGCAACACCAATTTGTGTAGCCCAAATTTCATTTGCGTCATGCTCGACCCAACCCGGTTTAGGATAAATCTGCGTAAACTCTTTTTGTGCTATTGCACAAGACTCTCCCTTTTCGTTGAAGATAATACAACGATTACTGGTTGTACCCGAATCCAAAGCCATTACGTATTTTGCCATAACATCCTCCTTCTTCTACTTGGCAGAAATAAATAGATTACTTATTTCCTAATTATTAACAATTGGAATGAACTTATTTTTCTTTCCAATTAATTCACTCGATATCGCGGGTTGCAACTAAATTCGCCTCAGTACCAAGAATATGCGGAATAATGATATCCCCGGTCTTGACCGATTTTTTCAGATGAACTTTATTGATTTCTTTCATAATGTTTTTGATCTCTTTTTTAGGTATTGCCTGATCTGTCTTAACCGGACAACGCTTTAAATCTTTACCGTCTATCACAACTGTAGAAGTAATCACACGCTGTGGATTAATCAATTCCGCTTTACCATAGGGAATACCGCGAGGACAAAAGTTTCCTGTTACTTCATAATCATTTTCAGGATCTACGTGCAAATGACAACCGCGAGGGCAAACAATACAAATTACTTCATGCTTCATGTTTTCTATTCCTCCACTGAAATAGTAATTTCATTTCCTACCGCCTTTTCCAATAATTGTCTCGGCAATTGTACATTCTCCATTTCACCGGGGAACATATAAGGACGTTTGAATCTTGCTATTTCATTATTTTCCTGATCTTTGAAAACAACTTTTACCGGTTCACGATAATTCTTTCTGACCCGGAAATAAATCCGAACCGTTTTTTCAACATCTTCCAAGCGAAGATGCTGGGGAACTGTATAACCGATGTTATTATCCGTTTTCAAATTAAGTACGGTCGCATTTTGTGTCACACAGCCGCCGCCCTGTACATAACAAGCTGTAGCAGCGCCGGCACTTTCAGCTTCTTCTGTAACAAAGTCCACCAAATCATGAACATGCAGAACATTGCCACAGGCGAAAATACCTTCACTGGAAGTTTCGGAATTCTCAAAGACGACCGGACCGGAGGTACGATTATCAATTTCGACTCCCGCCTCCCGACTTAATTCATTTTCGGGAATAAGACCAACCGATAATAAAACCGTATCGACATCATAATCCGTTTCAGTTCCGGGAATCGGTTTACCCTTGGTATCAACTTCCTGAACGGTAACTCCCTCAACTCTGCGATCACCTCTGATATCCGTTATCGTATGCGAGAGATAAAGCGGAATATCAAAATCTTTCAGACACTGCACATAATTTCGATTCAAGCCGCCAAGATGAGGCATCACTTCTACGCAGGCAACAACCTTGGCTCCTTCCAAAGTCAGACGTCTCGCCATAATCAGTCCGACGTCTCCGGAACCCAGTATAATAACTTTTCTGCCAACCATGAAGCCTTCAATATTGACGTAACGCTGAGCCTGACCGGCATTAAAAATTCCGGAAGCTCTGGTTCCGGGTATTTGAATCTGCATTCTGGTTCTTTCGCGACACCCCATCGCCAGCACAATGGCCTTCGACTTTAATATTTGATAACCATCTTTTGCATTCATAATATGGACATAACGATAAGTATCCGTATTTTCAATACTCATAGCCATCGTATCCAGTTTGACATCAATACCGGTTCCATCGAGCTGATCAATAAAGCGCTTCGAATATTCAGGACCGGTTAATTCCTCTTTGAAATAATGAAGACCGAAACCATTATGAATACATTGATTTAAAATGCCGCCAAGATAATTATCTCTTTCGATAATCGCGATATCTTTCAAACCGTTTTTATGTGCACTTAAAGCTGCTGCCAGTCCGGCCGGTCCACCGCCAATTACTATCAACTGATATTCTTTTACGTATTCCATCTGATCACCACCTTATGCTTCCGGATTATCCTTGGTTCGCCCAATCAGAATATAGCTGCCCTCTTTATTTTGCAGAATATCCTCTTCTTTCATACCGGTTTCCCGACATAATATTTCAAGAATTTTAGGACCGCAGAAACCACCTTGGCAACGTCCCATTCCGGTTCCGCAGCGACGTTTCACGCCATCCAGAGAAGTGACCGGGATACCGCGATGAAGCCCATCCAGAATCTCCCCTTCGGTAATATGCTCACAGCGGCAAATAACGCGGCCATAAGCGGGATTTTCTTTTAATTTAGCTTTTTTCTCTTCGATCGGCAGAGATTTGAACCTCACAACTTTTCTGCTGCCATCCCATTTTTCTTTTTCTTCAAGTTTTAAACCTTCATCCTGAAGCAGCAATACGCCTTCTCTGGCAATGACCGGAGAACAAGTCAAGCCGGGAGATTTTATTGCACCTAATTCAAGGAAATGATTGGCAATAATCTTAATATAAAAATCGCCGTAATCACTATTGGGACGAACACCGGAATAATTGCGAATATTGCCTCTGAGGTCCAGTCCGGGAACACAGCGTTTGGCTTCATGACCTACATAATCCAGGGCTTTTCTGGTCGTTGAGGTGTCTTCTTTATCCGGAATCGGCTCAGCATCGGGACCGACCAAGATGTTTTGATGGATTGTCGGCGAAACTAAAATACCTTTTGTTCTCTCATTCGGAGTTGGGAAAATAACAGAATTGACAATTTCACCATAAGATCGATCGAGTAAATAATATTGACCTCTGGTCGGATTAATCTTATATTCGGGTTCTGCCACAAGATTATGTATTTCATCAGAATGAACACCTGCGGCATTGACCACATATTTTGCGGTAAATTCATCAGTTTCAGTTTTGACGATCCAGGAGTCACCCTGATCAATCAAATCGACAACTTTCTGATTAAGCTTTAATTCAACCCCTTCTCTAACCGCTACTTCAGCGTGAGCGATCGTAAATTCCCAAGGGTTAATAACTCCTGATTCCGGAACCCATAATGCTCCGATAATATCTTTTGAAACATTGGGTTCATGCTTCTGAACCTGTTCCGCCCCCCAAATTTCCATACCCGGGCAACCATTGAGCAAACCGCGTTCATAGGTCTTTTTCACGGTTTCCATCTCTTTGTCGTCAAAAGCGACAATCAATGAGCCTGTTTTTCGGAATTCAACATCCAGGGTTTTAACTAACTCCATACAAAGTTTAGCTCCCTCAACATTGTATTTGCCCATTAATGTGTTGGGATCAGGATCATAACCGCCATGAACAATAGCAGTATTCGCTCTTGAGGCACCGAGAGCTACATCATTTTCTTTGTCTAAGATGAGAACATTGAGATTGTACTTTGATAATTCATAGGCTGTACAAGTACCAATACAACCCGCTCCAATAATTATTACGTCATACATGATAATCTGACTCCTTAGGCTTGCACTCTAAGCAGCTCACAAAATGACTAAATCTCATTATTGCAAAATGAATTTAGTCATTTTGAGAAACTTACCTTTCTTGTTTTAGCTTGCGCAACATTATCTAATAATGATATTAGCACATAAATATTAATTTTACAAAGAAAATTTTATACAACATGAATAATATTTATTGCAAATTTTTATTGCAAGTTAAACTGAAATTGATTCATACAATGTTTCTTGGTTTGCTCAAGCAG
>CAYFVK010000012.1:0-34980 GCA_964346695.1 uncultured Mageeibacillus sp.
ATAACCCGGGTTGCGAACAGGTCATAGATTTCATCCAGCTGCTTATGCTGAGTTTTCATCTTCTTATAAATACTGTAAAAATGCTTGGGTCTGCCCTCAATTTCCGCCTCAATACCCATTTCGGAAATCTTCACATTCATCTCAGCGACAATTTTTTCCAGATAATTCTCCCGCTCCGAACGCTTTTGCGAAATCGCGCCGACAAGCTCATAGTAGGCATCCGGATCAAGAAATCTCAGACATATATCTTCCAATTCCCATTTAATTTTATAAATGCCGAGACGATGAGCAAGCGGTGCGTAAATATCCAGCGTTTCCTGCGCTTTTTCTTTCTGTTTTTCCGGCGTCATAAAACGAATCGTGCGCATATTGTGCAAACGATCCGCCAATTTAATCAGAACGACTCGAATATCCTCCGCCATCGACAAAAACATTTTGCGGAAATTCTCGGCTTGTATTTCTTCCTTGGACGAAAAATGGATTTTGTTTAATTTCGTAACACCGTCAACCAAAGCGGCAACTTCTTCACCAAACTTTTCCTTGATATCATCCAGATTATATTTTGTATCTTCCACCACGTCATGAAGCAAAGAAGCGATCAGCGTATCCTGATCAACTTCAATATCGATCAAAATTTCCATGGTTGAGATCGGATGCACAATATAATCTTCGCCGGTTCTGCGCTTTTGCCCTTCATGAGCTCTTTTGGCAAACTGATAAGTTTCCCAGATCTTTTCTCCTGATTCAAACCCTGAATACTGCAGGAATTGTTCAATCAAGGCACGCATGCGCTGATCGCTTTCTTTATAGCGATCGGGATTTTCCTCAACCGGAGCGGGCAGTTGTGCGGGACTTGCATTTTCCGCCTCGTCAGCGCGAGCTGAAGTATCCGTGTCAGTCGAATTTTTTTCTATATCATCACGCTCATTTGTCATTCACAATCAACCCCTGCTGTTGTAATTTCTGCCAGGTCGGCGACTCGCTCAGATCACCGATCCGGTCAGCCATAGAAAGTAAAACGATATTATCATTATCAACTCTTTTCCAATCCAGGTAATTTATTTCTTTAAAAATATCAAGAATTCTCTGCAAAATAAACGGATTGAGAAAAATTCTCTTTTCCCGCACAATCGCTCTGGCCAGAATCGTGCAGTTAAAACCTTTTGCGAGCTGTTCACGATGCGCCTGAATATATTCGTCAGTATGAAAAATTTGCTGCTCCCTCAATCGGAATTGTTTTCGGTCAATGCCATACATTTCAGAGAGCTTCCTCACCTGACCTGTTTCAATCTGAAAGTTCTCCTCAATTCTTTGAGCATCATCCCAAATCATGCTGTCAAGCGTCGCCACGCGCCAGTCCAAAACCTCAAGCTGCGTATTGATTCTGCTGTTCCACTCTTTGCGATTAATCGCCACTAATAAATCAACCTTATCATTTTGCCTGAATACAGAAGAAAACTCCGAGGCATTAAAGGCGATAGCCGAAATCAGCCTCTGATCGGATAAACGCAGCAATAAACTGATATGACGGCCATTGCCGACTGCGCGCCACTGCACAATCTGCAAATTTCGGATCACAAACGACGGCTTTTCATTCTTCTGTCCGAACGGTTCAAAATGCATAATTTTATCCGCCAACTGATCATTGACCAGCTCATGCGGCAATTCAAATTGATATTGCAAATCTTCTAATTCCGATTTTTTCAGAGGATTGCCGGCAGCATAATTGATAACTTCTCTTTTGAAAGCGGCGAAGTTTTTCGCTTTGACCGTAACCCCGGCTGCCTGCAAATGGCCGCCGAAAGTTTCCGTGTATTCCGCGGCGGCGGAAATAGCGGAAAGGATATCAAAATTGCCCATACTTCTGGCTGAACCCTTCAATTCCACTTCCGCATCATCAGTATCAGAATTTCCGGCGGAATCTGAAAAATCGGTTTCTCCGGCCTCATCTCCATGCAGCTCACGCTTTTCGGCAAAGCCGTTGAGCCGGCTGTCATCCGCCTCTTCAGATACAGTGCAATCAGCGACGCCTATATAAGACTCCCCATTATCCGCTCCGGCGAATGTTATCACCGGCAAAGAAAATTTTTCCATCAGACGCGAGCTGACAATCCCGGTAATACCCGAATGCCAGGACCGGTCAAAAACGATCAGAATATGTTCGCGTTCCCGGGGCTCCATCGTCTCGATTTGCTCTACCGCCTGATTTAACATTTCCTGCTCCAACAGTTTGCGCTGATTATTCAAATCTTCAAGATCGGCAATCGCCTGTTCCAGTTCCTCGCGGCGATCCGATAATAAAAGCGTTAAGGCCGGCCGTAAATTGCCCATTCTGCCGGCAGCATTCAAACGCGGCCCGAGCGAAAAACCGAAGAAAGAGGCTTCAACGATCGGCGAACTATGCAGATTATTCGTGATTTTATCCGTCATCAAACGCAGTCCATAAGGCGCTTTCTCTCGAAAAACCGAGGTTGCGAAAGCCACCAGAACGCGGTTCTCATTCTCCAGCGGCATCGAATCCGCCACCGTGCCGAGCGCCGCCAAGCATTTGGCGTAATTCAAATCAAGATCTTCAATACCGAGATGACAATATAATGCTTCCAATACCTTTAACGCAACTCCTGCTCCCGCCAGACCCTGAAAAGGATAACTCTCGCCCTCCACTTGCGGATTGATAACAGTTAGTGCGTTTTTCGCGAAACTCTCATCCGGCTGATGATGATCCGTCACAATCACCTTGATATTTTGCCGCATCAAAAACTGAACTTCCTCAAAGCTGTTGATCCCGCAATCCACCGAAATAACCAGATCCGGTTTCTGCCGCATAACCTGTTCAATCGCTTTGACCGTCAATCCGTAGCCGTCTTCCAGCCTGTCCGGCACAAAATAACAAACATTCTCATAAATCGCGCGCAAGCCGCGCACCATTATCGCCGTTGAAGTCAGGCCGTCACAATCAAAGTCGCCGAAAATCAGAATTTTTTCCTTATGCAGCATGGCCTGTTCAATAATTTCGCAAGTCAAAGCCATATCCTGAAACAGAAAAGGATCATGCATAACCCCGTTGATCGGATATAAATATTCATTTTTCGCCCGCTCATCAAGAAAACCCTTGGCTTCCAGCAAAGCATTAATACAGGTGTTAACCTGCTCTTCCTCAGTCATCTGTGCCTGTCTTGCTATCTTGCCGTTATAGGCTTGCGTCATCGGATTTTGATACCAGTTTCTTTTCTCTAAAACATTCCTCTTAATACTAAACACTTCTTTCAAATCTTATTCCTGATAATTCATTTTAGCATATTGTAAATGCTTTGATTGAAAATCATCATATCGCTAATTAATTTTTTATTCGTAGAGATTTAAATGCTCTTGATTATGTCGAAACTCAACGCTGTCGGGCTTTATTATACAAAGTATAATCCCCGCCCCCGATCGTGTTTTTCAGGGAAAAACGGCGGAAATTAACCATGATTTATGCGGAGATAAAAAAAGAGGCTGTACTCCGGCAACCTCTCTCTTCTAATTCATACCCTTACTGCTCGCGCTATAACGGATTAATGTTTGCGCTTACGTGCAGCTTCGGATTTTCGTTTACGCTTAACGCTAGGTTTGTCGTAGTGCTCGCGTTTACGAACTTCAGCGAGAACACCAGATCTAGCGCATGAACGTTTGAAACGTCTCAGAGCACTGTCTAGGGATTCGTTCTCTTTAACCCTGATTTCTGTCATTTAGCTTTCTCACTCCCCTCACAGTGGTTTCAGTAACTTGTATGATATCAATAACCGACAAAGTTTACAAGATTAAATTTATAATTATCGAAATCGGAGTTGTAAAATAAACTGAAATAAAAAGGCAAAAAGACATCCTTTATACACCAGATCACCGGAATACAAGTATTTTCTTTCCAAATCATAAAAACAACAGTGTCCGGGTGAATGCCCCGGCGTATGAATGACCTGAATGGTCCGCTCTCCTAAATCTGAATACTCTCCATCGTGCAGAAGCCTTTGCGGCTCACCTTGAAAAAAATATTTGTGTATCAATTTTCTCAACAGTAAACCGCTGATTCATATTTATTATCACTATTAGAATTTCGCCTGCCGAATATAGAAGTATATTGTCTGATTTTAGCCGCTAACTCAGTCGTTAAATCCTCAGCAGCGACACGCCATTCCCAATTATGTGCAAGCTTCCCCGGAATATTCATCCGCGACTCAGCACCCAGACCCAGAAAATCCTGCATCTGCGCGATAAACAAATTCGAAACGGAACTCATACCGCCCCTGATAAAGCCCCAATTAAACCCTTCCGCCTCATTCAGGCCGAAATAGGCAATCGCTCTTTTCAGATCATCCGGATCAGCCGTTCGCCGCCACTCCATAATCGGTGCATTATCATGCGTACCGATATAACAGACGCTGTTTCTGACAAATTCATGCGGCAAAGGATTCCCCGCATCCCGATAATCGAAAGCCAATTGCAGCACATTCATGCCCGGGAATCCTGAATCCTCCAGCAATTTTTGAACATCCGGTGTCTGATAGCCTAGATCCTCCGCCACAAACGTAAAATCGGGAAACTCCTTGCGCAAAACGGAAATCAGTGCCATCCCCGGTCCTTTTACCCATTGGCCGTTACGCGCGGTCAATTCGCCGGACGGCACCGCCCAATAACTTTCCAGACCTCGAAAATGATCAATCCGTAATCCGTCATAAATTTCTGTTGAAACTCGGATACGTTCTATCCACCACGAAAAATTGTCCGCCGCCATCATCCGCCAGTCATAAAGCGGATTCGACCACAACTGGCCGTCGCTGTTAAAATAATCAGGCGGCACGCCGGAAACCTTTTGAGGCTTTAAATCCGATCCCAGCTGATAATTGCATGCGCGTGACCAGACATCCACCGAATCGAGCGCCACGTATAAAGGCATATCCCCCAATATCCTGATATGGTGTGTTTTCGCATAATCGTGCAGCTTATGCCATTGTTGAAAAAACAGGAACTGGATATAACAGATTTCCGTTATTTCCGCCCGGTACCTTTCTCGGGCTTCAGCAACCGCCTGCGGGTCGAAGTTTCTCAGCTTCTGATCCTGCCAATCCAACCAGCTTTTCATCTGAAATCCGGCTTTGAGCACGGTAAACAGTGCATAATCCTCCAGCCAAAAATTTTCTTTCGCGCGAAAAGATAAGAATTCGGTCTGATCGCGTAAGAGACCTTTGCGAGCCGCTTTCTTGAGTAAAGGCATCCGCTCCTCGTAAATTCTGGCGTAGTCAACAGAATGCGGATCGGAGCCGAATATCGGAGTTTCGACATCATCAGCCTCAAGGAGGCCCTGTTCAACCAAAATATCCAAATCAATCAGATAGGGGTTGCCCGCGAAAGCCGAAAAACTTTGATAGGGAGAGTTGCCGTAGCCGGTCGTCGTCAGGGGCAGGATCTGCCACCAGGTCTGCCTCGCCGCGACCAGAAAATCGATAAATTGATAAGCGGCCTTGCCGAAAGTACCAATGCCGTACTTCGAAGGCAGAGCGGAGATCGGAAGTAAAATGCCGCTGCTTCTTGTGATTTCCATAAATCAACCCTTTACAGAACCGGACATCACGCCTTTGATAATATGCTTTTGTCCGGCCAGATAAATGATGATAACCGGCAAAATGGTCAGACCGATGCTGGCCATCATCGGTCCCATTTCAACTTTTCCGTAGCTGCCTCTGAAATACTGAATCAGCATGGGGATCGTACGATATTTCTTGATATCTAAGACCAAAGTCGGCAGGAGATAGTCATTCCAAACCCACATGGTCTCCAAGATACCGACCGAGATCATGGTTGGTCTTAAAATCGGGAAAATCACTCGGAAATATACCTGAACCGGATTACCGCCGTCGATTAAAGCCGCTTCTTCAATTTCCACAGGGATGGAGCGAATAAAGCCGGAAAACAAGAATGTCGCAAGACCCGCCCCGAAGCCCAAATAAATAAAGGAAATGGTCCAGGGGGTATTAAAGCGCAGCCCGAAAATATTCAAACGGTCGGCGGTCTGGGATAGCGTGAACATCACCATCTGAAACGGAACGACCATCGAAAAAGCGCATAATAAATACATGATTTTCGAGAAAAAGCTTTTTCTTCGCGTGATATACCAGGCAAACATGGAACAGCAAAGCAGAATTAAAAAGACTGACGACACAGTTATGAAAATACTGTAACCAAAACTTTTAAGAAAACCCTGCGCGTTGATCGCATTCTCAAAATTGGTCAGACCGGCAAACGTTTCAGCTGTCGGAAATTCAAACGCCTTTGAGGTTTGGATCGCCGATTCCACCTTCAGGGAATTTGAGATCACCATGATGATCGGATACATGTATAGGGCGCAGAGGATCGTGAAAATAACAGTACCCGCGGAACGCCAGATTTTGTTCTTGGAAAATTGTTTCTTGCTCATTGCTCTACCTCCTTTGAACGTGACGTATATAATTGCGTCAGTGAAATAATGACAACTATCACAAAGAAAACCACCGCCTTCGCCTGTCCGATGCCTTTCCATAAGGGGCCGGACCGGGAATAGAAGGTGTTCGTAATATTGAGTGCCAGCATTTCTGTCGCCTTGGCGGGTTCGCCTCCGGTCAGGGACAGGTTCTGGTCAAAAAGTTTAAAGGAATTGGTGATCGACAAAAACAGGCAGATCGTGAAGGACGGCATCATCATCGGAATTTTGACCTTCCAGAGTACCTGCCATCTGGTACCGCCGTCGATGCCCGCCGCTTCGATCAGATCGGTCGGAATATTCTGTAATCCGGCAATATAAATAATCATCATATAGCCGATTTGCTGCCAGCACATGAGAATGATCAGACCCCAGTAACCGGCAGTCGAATTGAGCTTCAGCAAAGGAGCACCGATGGTTGAGAGGAGAGCATTGATCAGAATTTGCCAAATATAACCCAGAACAATACCACCAATTAAGTTGGGCATGAAAAATACTGTTCTGAATATATTTCTGCCTTTCATTTTACTGGTTAAAGCAAGAGCAATCATAAAAGCAAACACATTTATTAAGATTGTTGAGACTATCGCAAATTTGAGCGTAAAGGAAAACGCATTTGCGAAAGTGGGATCAGCCAAAGCCTTTTGATAATTGGTTATACCGTTAAATACCGCATTATCGACCGTAATAAATTGGTGAAAGGATAAATAAATGCCCTGAATAAACGGCCAGATAAAACCGACAATAAAGGCGGCCAAAGTAGGAATGACAAAGACTGGAAACCATTTTTTGAGAATTTTATTCATTGTCATAATTGCCTCTTTCTACATACGTCGCAGTTATTTTATGAATCTGTGTTAGTTAAACAGGCAAAGCCTGCGCCTTGCCTGTTTGATAAATTGTTTAAGCTTTTGCTGATAAAAACGATTGACTTTTCTAATGGAGATTTTCTGCCGTGAATTCCGTTTGGAATTTAACTGTCAATGTTCTTCAGCTCTAATCCGAAAACTGCTCCTCAGGGATTGGCCATTTGATATTCTGTCGCCCAGCCATCTACGAAAGCGGAGACGACGGCATCCCAGTTGGCGTCGGTTTGATCAGCGGCATATGCTGTTAAAGCACTGCCGACGCCGTTTTTCCATTCTTCGGAAGGCATTGTGGAGAAATTCCAGGAAACAGGTGTTTTGCCTGCAGCTGTCATTTCCGCGTCAGCTTTTACGAAGATATTATCGGATTCAAGCGCATTTTTGAAAGGAATGACAAAGCCCATTCCGGATTCGCCTGAAGGCATGGCACCTTCACCGCCACACATGGCTTTCACGCCGATGTCGGAAGTTACGCACCAGTTGATAAAGGCCAGAGTCGCATCAATATCTTCCTGTGCGGCGCTGTTGTTAACACACCAGAAATTCTCTGTGCCTGTATTGAGACCTTGATTTGCCTCATCGCCCACGCCGATATAAATCGGAAGCATGGTTAAATCTTCAGCAGCAAATTTATCCTCGCCTACTAAGTTGGAATATTCCCAAGAACCGTTCTGGAAGAAAACGGCTTCGCCGGCTAAGAATTCGTTTCTGGAATCATCACCGGTTTTAGCGGATAATTCCGCAGGATCAACGGTGCTGTTATTGATATAGAGATCCCAGATATTGCGATAATTATCTAAATAGGTACCTTTAATGGCATCAGTCGTCTGAATTCCGTCATTTTGATACTCAAAATAAATCGGCATATTCGCTAGATGGGTTTTGAAACGCCAATCTGACGATCCGTCCATGCCCGCTGATGAGAAAGCCGCGAATCCCAATTCATCTTTTCTTGCTGTAATATCTTCAGCAACTTTTTTCAAATCTGCGAAAGATTGAATATCATCGACCGTATAGCCGGCTTTTTCCAGCAATGTTTTATTGGTAATCAAACCATAACTTTCAATAACATAAGCGATACCGCAAACAGCTCCGTTTTCACCCTTTAAGGCATAGGCGTCGCTGGTCAATTCATTCATGATATCCGTTCCCGTTAAATCGAGACAATAGCTTTCCCAGTTTTTCAGTCCGACCGGACCATTGACCTGGAATAAAGTAGGTGCGTCTGATTTGGCCATTTCAGCCATTAAAGTGGTTTCGTATTCGCCGGAAGCTGCTGTGACTACAGTAACCGGTACGCCGGTTTCTTCTGTATACACTTTTGCTAATTCCTGCCATTGAGGATCCTGTTCCGGTTTGAAATTTAAATAATAAACCTTGCCGGCGGCTGACGGTTCACTTGCCGGAGCGTCCGTTTCTTCATTGTCCGCCGGAGCGTCCGTTTCTTCATTGTCCGCCGGAGCGTCTGTTTTGTCCGCAGGTGCATCCGTCTTGTCCGCAGGCGCCTCTGTTTTGTCCGGTTCTTTCGCGTTATTGCCGCAGGCAATTAAACCGAAAGCCATCACTAAAGTTAACAAAATTGCTAATACTTTTTTCATATTTCCCTCCTGTTTTTTGTGATTAAGTCTTTGTTCCAAGACTCTCTCTTTTTGATTTATTTTACATTTACAGTAAAAACTCTTTTATTCCAGATTCTTAGATGTTTTGGAGATTGCTTTCTGTCAATCACTGTTTATCGGACGTACGCTATGGCCCGAACGTAATTCGGTTTCTAAAAAAATCTGTTTGTTTTCTGTTTGTTCCTGCATCAAGTCCATTAATAATTCTACCGACTTCCTGCCTATTTCCTCTTTAGGCTGCCTTAAGCTGGTCAGAGTAGGAATGGAAAATGCGGACAATCGTAAACCGTCAATGGCGACAATCGACTTATCTTCCGGCACTTTGCAGCCCGCATCCGAGAGCGCTTTGATCGCTGCCATGCCGATAATATCGGAGATAGCAAAGATCGCCGTAAAGTCTTTCTCCCGTTCCAGCAGTTCCTGTGTTGCCTGATAAGCGTCGGCGAGGTCGAAGGATTTCGTTCTTTGAATCAGACTCGGATTTTCTGCGATATGATGATCATGCAAAGCTCGCAAATACCCTTTGTAACGCAATTCGCTGATCGACTGATCATCGGTTGCCGCCAGCAAAATAGCAATTTTTCGATGTCCGTTTTTAATCAAATAATCAACGGCTTTATACGCTTCCTTTTCATCATCAATTGAAACCGAGGAGAATTCTCCTTTGTCGAGGCTGCCGAAAACATTGCTGAATGTGCAGCAAACGAACGGCACATCTATTTTCCGCAAAATTTTTGACGTATAGGTGAAATTACCGCCCATCAGAATTAAGCCGGAAAGTCTTTTGGATCTGGCAAGTTCGGCTGCCGCCTGTATCTCATCCGCCGTTGAGGGGATTTGATTGATCGCCAGTTGATATTTAGTATCTCTGATATGTTCTTCGATTTGTGTATAGAGTTCAGAAAAAAACGGATTGCCGATACCGCGCATGATTAAGCCGATTGTATCCGACTGAATGGAAGCCAGATCCCTGGCGCTGCCATTGGGTACATAATTCAATTTTTTGATCGCCGACTGCACTTTTTCTTTAGCATCACGGCTGACATCGCGGCGATTATTGATAACTCTGGAAACGGTGCTGACTGAAACACCTGCCTGATTCGCGATATCTTTAATTGTGACCATTTTAAAGTGCCTTTCTAAGTTTTAACCGGCATTGATCCGGCATCACGCGTTCAATCCGGATCGCCGTATCTCGGTATTTTTATTTGTGAACTTATGTTTTGGCAGCGTTACCGGTAACGCTACCAGCCAATTAATTCTAACATCTTTTTTTAGAAAAAACACTTAGGCAGAATAATTTTATGCAGATTGTATATAAATATAATAATTTTTGTGTAAAGCGAACAAAGACTACTTCAAACGTAAGTAGTCTTAATCAGAAAGCGGCAACAATTTTAGCCGGTTAGTTGATTTTTACAATTAAAAAATACCGAGTGCGGTCAGTTCCCGACCTAAAACATCAGCGATGAACTGATAGCCTCTTTCATTTGGGTGAATACCGTCTTCACAGATAAATTTTTCCGGATTTTTCTCAATCAAAAACGCTTGTCTCAGATCAATAAACAGTGAATCGGTCTGACGCGCCAAAACCGGAATCTCGGCATTATAGCTCTCATGCAATTGATAAATCTGCTTGGGCGAACCGCCAAGGAACTTCAAAATATTTTCTTTATTTAATTCGCGGCTGAAAAAATCAAAATATTTATTTTCAACCAGAGGAGGCAGACTGATCAAAATCGGATACAGACCCTTTTTCTGAACATTTCGGATGAGCTCCAAAAAGGACTCTCGATAATCGACCAGAGGCACATTCGGCTGATGGTCAAAATCAGGATCAAGGGCGACTTCATTCCATAAAAAATCACAGTCATTGCCGCCAAACTCAAGCAATGCCACGCCATGATCCGTAATTCTCTTTTCGGTGCGGTCAAACATATTTAACCCTTTTTTGATCGTAGCGCCGAATTTCGCATTATTTTTTACTGTAAGGTTGAATTTGTCCGTCAAAAGCCGAATGTAATTTCCCGTGGTAATTTCATGTTTATCGGTGACGGGATTATAGATAATTCCCTTACTCAGGGAATCACCAAAAACATACCATTTCTTAAAATCAAAATCTGTCATCATTTACCCCCAATTTTGCACACAACAAAATGACCTCCGCAAAAGGAAATGAACAAAAAACCGAAAAATATATTATGCCAAGCGCAGCGGAAGTTCCTGTCCACCCAAGAGATGAAAATGCAAATGGAAAACGGACTGCCCGGCTTTTGCCCCATTATTAACGACAATACGGAACGTCTCTTTCGTATCGCAGATTTCAGCAACTTTACCGATCGCTTCGCTCACGCCATCCATAATTTCTTTCCTTTGCGGATGAGTAGATAATTCAAAGATATTGGAAACATGCAGTTTCGGCACAATTAAAACATGAACCTTCGCAACCGGATTCGCATCCGGGAAAGCGACTACATATTCATTCTCATAAATGATTTCAGTCGGAATTTCTTTATTGGCTAATTTACAAAAAATACAATCACTCATATACACCTCAATATATTGAAGTTATAAAGCCTCAATCTTCGCTTTGAGCA
This sequence comes from uncultured Mageeibacillus sp., assembly GCA_964346695.1. Classification (GTDB taxonomy): domain Bacteria; phylum Bacillota; class Clostridia; order Saccharofermentanales; family DTU023; genus UBA5436. The sequence continues at coordinate 11,576 of CAYFVK010000012.1, forward strand.
AGGCGAACGCTTCCTCTATCTTAGAAATGTCTTTGCCGCCTGCCTGTGCCATATCGGGCCTGCCACCGCCTCCGCCACCGGTCATTTTCGCCGCTTCCCGAATCAGATTACCGGCGTGAACACCCGCCTCGACAGCTGATTTGGTAGCCATGATCAGCCAGATCACCTTGCCCGCTTCTTCGGAAGCAGATGCAAAAACAATGAGGGCCGGTTCATTTTGTAAATGATCACGCAGCTGATCACCGCTTTGACGGAGCTGATCGGCATCCGCGTTCTCAAGACGCTGCATAATCACCTTGAACTGACCGATCTGCTGAACATCCTGCAATAAATTCTCGGTCAGGCTGGCGAACTGACTGGCTTTGAGCTGCGCCAACTCTTTTTCGATATTTTTCTGACTTTCCTGCAAATGTTCAATTCTCGTCTCAAGATCTTCCGGACGAGCTTTCAGGCGAACAGCTAACTCATTCAGAATATGTGCATCCTGACTTGATTTTTGATAGGCCGAAACTCCGGTAACGGCTTCAATTCTACGCACGCCGGCTGCCGTTCCCGTCTCTGCCAAAATACGCAGTGAACCGATTTGCGAGCTATGCTTCAAATGCGTACCGCCGCATAATTCAGTACTATAATCACCGACTGAAACTACTCTGACCCGCCGGCCGTATTTCTCACCGAACAAAGCTCTCGCTCCCGTCTTTTTAGCATCGTCAAGATCCATGATTTGGGTCTGAATCGTGAAATCGGATAAAATCGCTTCATTGCAAAGGCGCTCAATCTCATTCAGCTCCGCTTCCGTAATCGGCTGATAATGCTTGAAATCAAAACGCAGACGATCCGGCTCGACTAAGGAACCCGCCTGTGCCACATGGTCGCCTAAAACATCATGCAAAGCCTGATGCAAAATATGCGTGCCGGTATGGTTACGAGCTGTAGCCAGACGCTTTGCGGCGTCAACCGAAAAATTCATTGTATCGCCGACATGAACCTCTCCTTTAACAACCTTGCCCTGATGCAGGAAAATCCCCGCTCCATTCTTGGTCACATCAGAAATCTGAATTTCGGCATCATGATTGAAAATCTTGCCCTGATCACCGACCTGACCGCCGGACTCGGCATAGAACGGAGTCCGATTGCTGATTAAGATAATCGGCTCGCCTGCAGCGGCGGACTCTACCGTTGCCAGACCATTGGCCGTGTTCTGGAGCAAATAGAGAATTCGGCCTTCATCTTCAAGGCTGTCATAGCCCAAAAATTCAGTCGCGTTTGCCTGATCCACGGAGGACGGTAAGCTATTGGCATCCCATGCGGAATCCGTATTCTCCAAAGTCGCTTTTCGGGCTCTTTCTTTCTGTTCCCGCATCAATGCCTGAAAGCCGGTCAGATCGATTTGCACGTTTTGCTCAGACGCTATCTCTCTGGTCAAATCGACCGGGAATCCGAATGTATCGTGCAACTTGAAAACCTGTTCTCCGCTCAAGCCGGAAGACGCAGCCTTGCTTTCCGCGATATAATCGGCAAGGATTTGCATACCTTGTTTTATCGTGCGGGCAAAGGCTTTCTCTTCACGTTCAATCACCCGTAGAATATAATCATAATGTTCCGCCAATTCAGGGTAAGCATCCTGAGACTGCTCAATCACAACCTTTGCCAAGTCCGTTAGGAAAACATCCTCAATACCGAGTTTTCTGCCATAGCGGCAGGCTCTGCGGATCAAGCGGCGCAAAACATATCCGCGCCGTTCATTTGACGGCTCGACTCCATCACTGATCATAAATACTGTACTGCGAATATGATCTGTAATCACGCGGATCGCCACGTCGGTATCTCTGTCTTTTCCGTATTCAACATCGGCCAACTTACAGGTAGCCTCAAGGACGGCGCGCACCGTATCAACCTCAAAGATTGTGCCGACGCCCTGCATAATGCCGGCCAAACGTTCCAACCCGCAACCGGTATCGATATTTTTTTGTTTCAGAGGAGAATAGTTTCCCTCTTCATCTTTTTCAAATTGAGTAAAAACCAGATTCCAGAATTCGATATAACGATCACAGTCGCAGCCCACCGTACATTCCGGTTTGCCGCAGCCATATTGTTCGCCCCGGTCAAAAAATAATTCCGAACAGGGACCGCAGGGACCGGTGCCATGTTCCCAAAAATTATCTTCTTTGCCGAAGCGGAAAATTTTATCTTGCGGAACTCCGACTATTTTATGCCAAATATCATAGGCTTCCTCATCATCCTCATAAACCGTGACATAAAGCCGATCCTCGGGCATTTTCATCACGTCCAGACAGAATTCCCAGGCCCATTTAATTGCGTCTTCCTTAAAGTAATCGCCAAAAGAAAAATTGCCGAGCATCTCGAAAAAAGTAGCATGGCGTGCGGTAAAGCCGACATTTTCAATATCCTGCGTACGCACGCATTTTTGACAGGTCGTGACCCGTAAAGCAGGCGGCTTTTCGGCACCTGTGAAATAAGGTTTCATGGGGGTCATCCCGGCATTAATTAAAAGTATCGATGGATCATTTTTCGGAATCAGTGAAAAACTGGGCAGGCGCAGATGCTGTTTTGAAGCAAAAAACGCCAGATACTTTTCACGAATTTCATTCAATCCCATGGCTTGCATAGAAAAAATCTCCTTATCATTCTTTGGCTTTATTCAAATCATTATTTATTATATTGAAACTCGGAGTTTCTACAAATAAATAATGTTCAGCTTCAACTCCACTTATCACTTAAAAATAAAAAAGCTGAAGCTTTATTATATACTATTAAAGCCCCAGCTTAAATACACAAAAAATTAATTCAGGCTATGAGCGATTAATCTTTCAGATAATCTCCCAGCATATAACCTTCAAAGTCGTTGCCGTCGGTTGATCTGACCAGATACCAATTATCGCCCGCGGCTTCAAGGATTTCAACCATTTCGCCTTCGGCAAATTCAGCGATCACTTCCGATTCCGTATTCGGCTCAGCCCTCATTCTCAGACCCTCGGTCGTAACATAAGCGGTTCCTGACAGAGTACCTGTCCCTGTTGACCCCTGATCCGACGGTTCGGTTTTATTTGTTTCATCCATCTTGGACGGCTCTGTCGTAGTTGCCTTTGTCTGGATCGGCGTGCGAACCTCGGCTTCATCCGTAGTCTGAATCACTGCCGGCTCTTCGCTTGCAACCGATTCCGACTCCTTACCCTTATCCGTTTTGCCGGTTTTATCACCCGTTGAGATCATACGAACCAGAGCATAGACGCAGGCGAGACAGATCAAAATCAAAACAACATATAATACGGTTCTTCTGATATTGCCGGGCTTCTTCTCGTCGTCGATATAAAATTCATCTTCATCATCCTGATAATAATCGTCGTCGTCATAATTCGGGTCAGCCGCAGGCACATTCTCCGTTTCGCGATCATCCTGCCACGCGTTCTGATCATAAGCCGCGTGATTTTGTTCATAGTCCTGATAATCATCATCTATATATTGTCTGCCGGCCGCGAAATCATCTGTTTTCTGTCTGCCCGAAACAGGAACAACCGGCTCAAAAATCGGCACCTGATCCGGATCTTCGGCTTGTTCGGATTCAGATAGATCTTCCGCAGCAAATACCGGTTTTTCATCAAGGGCGGCATAGTCCTGCGCTGCTTGTTGCTCAGATCCGTCTGCCTGCTGCTTCGGCTCGGAAGCTGCGGGCTGATCTTGAGCCGCGGAATAATCCGGCTTAAACGGGGCATCCGCCGCATCGTTATTTTCATCTACAGCTTGATCGGAATAGGTTCTTGTATCCTGAGTTCCATATTGCGGATAAACAGGTGCAGCGGAATCTTCCGGCTTCTGCTGACCAACTTCCGGAACAGATGAGGTTTTTTCCGCGGAAATCTCGTTCAGTTCCCCGGTAATCGGCTCATAACGAGTAGTTTCCTGACTGACGGATTCATTTTGATTCTGGAACAGACCAAGGTTCAATCGACTGGTCCGGTCGGGCAGAATCACATCATTAACATTCGCCAGAATAATCTGTAATGAATGCCGCTCATCTTTCTCTCTGGCAAGATCGATAATCTCAGCCGCGGCTTCGCCACAGTTCTGATGCTCATACAATATTTTAATTAATTCTCTTTGACCGACAGCCTCTAAAACTTCCTTATTGCACAAAACCAGAATATCATCTGGCTGCACTTGGGCGATATTGGAATAGCGAATCGTTCCCGCCACTCCTGCCGAAAAATCCATCATATGATCGATCGCGTTACCATGATAGTCCGCATTGACCAGCTCATAATCACAGGTGGTTAAAGGATATAAAGCACTGTTGCGATAAAGGAAAGCGCAGCCGCCTCCTCTGGTGACCGCGGCAATCTCCGCCTCTTTCAATATAATGCCGGCGAAATAGGACTGACGCACACCCTCTCTGGCTATCGTCGCTCTGCCGCCGACTTCAACGGCACAATCCGCCAGGTCGTTAATTTCATTATCTATCTTATCATTGCTCTGCTTGACCGCTTCCGTCATCTGATTTAATAAAGAACCGGCAGCAGAAGCCTTTTCCTCCGCCTCAGCGTGACTATTGGCAAAAACAGCGTAAAAGAATCCGCGATCCTCAACCGCACTTGTAATATCAGCACCATACTGCTCTCTCTTCCTTGCCATTCTGCCATCTAAAAAGAAAGCATCTTTGACGTCATCATTCTCTTTATAATCAGCATTCAAGGTTGCCGAGATTTTGGTGATTGCAAAACGTGAAATTTTTGCCATAATGATCCTCCTGAATAGTACAAAATACTATCAATATATCTAAATTAAAGAATATTATATCATATTATGGTTTGCGATTCTCTAACAATTTTTGCGCGATGAGCCTGTCTTCAGGATGAGTAATTTTGATATTTGAACTTTCTCCCGGACAGATTTTGACCGTAAATCCGGCATGTCTCAGGACGGAAATATCGTCCGTAGCGGAAAAGTTTTCCCGCTCGGCCTTTTTATGCGCCATATAAAGTTGATCAAAGTATGCTCCCTGCGGAGTCTGCGCCGCGTACATATATTTTCTGGGCGGCGTATCGAGAACATTCATATCCTGATCAATTAAGTGCAAAGTATCGGTTACCGGAACGGCAACCCCGACGGCACAGCCCGTTGCCGCGATTAAATCCAGAGATTCTTCAATCACACGTTCGCTGACCAGACAACGCGCCGCGTCATGCACCAGACAAATCCACTTTGAGGCATCCTGATCGGCATTTTCCTGATGCCAAAACTCCAGTCCGCGGCGGACCGACTCCTGCCTGCTCTGTCCGCCCGCAACTATAGAAATCCGGGTATTTCCCGAGGCGAAGTGCGCCAATTCTTCCCGCATCAGCTCTTCTTCTTCCGGATTGACCATGACAATAAGCTCGGAAAAAAGCCGACAATTCAAAAATGTTTCAACAGTACGCGAAATCATACTTTTGCCGGCAATATTCAAAAAGGCCTTGTTCTTCTGACTTTTCATCCGCTCGGCCAAGCCGGCTGCAGCGATGATGACGATCACTTTTCTCTTCATCGGAGTTTTCTCCTGTAACACAAATAATTAACATTCCTTAAAATCACCGGGGAATGATCCGGCTGAACTAAATTAATAAAATGTCCAATACTTCTTGTAGGGTACTGACATATAATAATTGACAATGTTCCGGCAAAGTCAAATCTTTCAAATATTTTTCGCAAGTCGCAGGCAAAATAAACTTCCTCCAGCCGAGGCGCAGAGATTCCTGCACCCGCTTTTCGATTTCGGTTACCATGCGGACCTCGCCCGCGAGGCCCAGTTCACCCAGTATGATCAGATCGGGATCGATCGCTTTATCTTCAATACTTGAAACTATCGCCGAAACAATGGCCAGATCCGCAGATGTATCATTGACCTTCATACCGCCGGTAATATTGAGATAAGCGTCATAGGCTCCGGTCTGCACATGGCAGGTACGACTGAGTATCGCCAGCAGCATATTCAGGCGCAGCCGATCCACTCCCTGCGTATTGCGGATCGGCTGATTGAAGTTGGTCGCGTGAAGCAAAGCCTGAACTTCAATCAGAATCGAACGAGTTCCTTCCAGACAAGCCGTGATGGCAATCCCCGGAACATGGAGCGGTCTGCCGGAGAGCAAGGCGGTAGAAGCATTCTGCAAAGATTTCAAGCCCTCACCGGTCATTTCAAAAATTCCGATTTCATCCGTCGTGCCGAAGCGGTTTTTGACCGCCCTCAAGATACGATATTGACTGGTTTTTTCACTCTCGAAATAAAGCACGGCATCGACCATGTGCTCAAGGATACGAGGCCCCGCTATGCCGCCTTCTTTTGTCACATGACCGACCAAAACAATGGTGATATTAAGCTTTTTGGCTAAACGCAAAAGACCTGAAGCGGACTCTCTGACCTGGGTTACAGATCCCGGTGCCGAACTGAGTTCTTCGATATAAATTGTCTGTATGGAATCGACAACAGCAAATTCGGGTTTTTGTTTGATCAGCACATCTTTAATCTCTGAAAAAGAAGTACCTGTGAAAACCCGAATGGAATCAGCCCCTTGTTTGATACGATCGGCATGCATTTTGATTTGTGAAGGAGATTCTTCACCCGAAATATATAGTGTATTATATTTTTGATTTAAATGGCCGATTACCTGCAAGAGCAAAGTCGATTTGCCGATCCCCGGATCGCCGCCCAGTAAGACCAGAGAGCCCTTGACAAAACCGCCACCGAGCACCCTGTCCAGCTCGGCGATTCCGGAGACGAGCCGAACTTGCGATTCTTTTCTGACATCGGATAAATCAATAATCCCGGCCGCTCCGTTCGACCGTTCTTCGGCATCCGATAAATCCAGCCATGATCTGTGCTCTTTTGCACCTTTCTTTTCCGACTTAAACTCACTGAAACTATTCCATGAACCGCAGGCTGGACATTTCCCGAGCCAGCCCGAAGCCTCGTAACCACATTCCGAACAAATGAATACTGTCCTTTGTTTTGCCATTTTCTCACTCTTCTTCAATATGGCCGATCAGGTCGGCAGGATGATTCAGCAGCCATTCGCAGCCGTTGGCGAGAAGCTCCTCCGGCATACGAAATCCCCAGCTTGCCCCGACTGCTATCATGCCGGCATTGACAGCTGTCTGCATATCCACGTCGCTGTCGCCGACAAACGCGACTTTTCTCATATCGCGGCTGCCTAAACTTCCGGCGATTTTCAGCGCAACTGTCGGATCCGGCTTTTTCGGCAGCGCAGGATCCTGACCCTGAATCACGGAAAACGTATTCAAAGGAAAACCTTGGCTTAACACCTTTTCCGTCAGTTGATGAGGTTTATTAGTAAAAACAGATACCTTTATCTGATGTTTCAAAAGGTAGTCGATCAGATCAACTATGCCCGGATAGGGCTTGACATTGTAGATACAGCCATTTTCAAAAATGCGCATATAAACCTGAAAAGCCTGCTCCAATTGTTTCGCTTCGCTATCCCCTGAAGCAACCAGAAGTCTTCTCACCAATTCCCGCGCACCATATCCTACAAAAAGCTGATAACTCGCTTTGTCTACCGGTTCATAATTAAATTCCCGCAACATTTGATTTCCGGTAAACATCAGAGAATCAAGTGTTTGCATCAATGTACCGTCTAAATCAAAGATTACTTGTTCCAATTTCATCTAAAATTCTTCTTTCTATTGTTTCGCCTGCCTTGTTTTCAGCTGCCGGCTGCTTCAAAACATCGTGCAAAACGATACGCTCAAAGCATACTTTCAAAAATCAAAGCAAAAACAAATTCTATTTAAACTTTTGTGTCATTATTTCAGCCGAAACAAGACTTGCCATTAACAAATAATACATATTTAAGATATCATTTTTTACTTTATTCCATTCCTTTTCAATAATCAGTGCAGATTCCGCAGAAAAATCATTCTGATCATTCATCAAGTCAAGAATCCCTAAAACCTTTTTCTGATCTTTCTCTATCTGATGTAAATATGTATTCAGAGGGGAAAGGCTCATGGCATAAGGCAAAAACAGAGGCGCAAGGTCGCGTACGGAAACCCATTTGCCAAAATGCTTAAATAAAGATTCCGGATCTATTAACTCCCTACTTAATCCGAGCATCTGTTTCACTTTTATTCTGCCGTTCAGAGTAAAATATCTGGCTTTGTTTTTTCTGTAAAAGCTGATAAAAACGGGAAACAGTAAGATTAAATTTAATAAATTCGGATTGAAAATCATCAATACGGTAAAACATATAGTGAAAAAGGCAGCCAGTCCAAGATAAATTCTATCGCCCAGATTGCGATAGCGCCGGTTCAGATATCTGTTTTTATAAAGATCATCGGCGAGCAGGAGAATATATTTGTTAAAATTCAGCAAAAAGTCTTCCGCCTTTTGCGGATCTTCAATTTTCTTATTAATCTGACGGGCGGAAACTTCAAATTTTTCCCCGTCGCCAAACTCAAACAGCCATTGCAGTAAAAATATCTCAGCAGAATTAAAACCGGAAAAATCTTCGCGATAGGGGTAGAGCCAGCGAAAGACCTGATTATGCAAATCCACTTCATTTTTTTGCACCAGCTGTAATAAACCGGCAAGTAATAGATTGGTATTGCGTTTGCGGTTCAATAAAAAAGCGGAATGAGCAGCGTCCAACTCAAAAATCGAAAAGTCACTTTGCGGATCCCGAACCCGAATTTTTCCCTCCAGCTCCAATAAAAAATAAACAAGAAGAATCAGAATAATACCGACACCCGTCAATAAAAAAACGAAAAGCCGATTGGTCAGAAAATCCCGAACCGGATTGGCGGGTAAATCTTCCATCATCGTCTGATCGGGGAAAAATTCAGTTAAAGTTAAATCGGCACGATTGACTGCAAATTGCGGCAATACCGATCGCTTCAAGGCAAAATAAATGTATTGATTTTCCCTGAACTTGAACTGTTCCGAACGATATTCCAGCAAATCGGCCTGTTCAGTCTGATCGGCAAACCAGGTTTCAGCAATAGACTGAAGCCTGTAATCTTCTTTCAGGATTTCACTTGGCAAGTCAACCTGAAACAAATAAACAGCTGACGTATTGGCATAAGTTTTTTTCGTAATCGGATATTTGATAAAAATATAATCATCTGAAACATTCAATAAACCGGTACGGTTAAATTGAAAACGCAATATATAATCCTTATTTGCTTCAAAACTATAATAAACAGTAATTTTCAAGCTCTGCTCATCCGCCAAAACTTCGCTCTGATAAGAAAAAACGCCGGGTTCTCTCTGTTCTCCCAGGATTTTCCGAGCCGTTTGAAAAAGCTCCTGCTGATCATTTTTTTCCGCGATCGCTATTTCCGTAATCATATCTGATGATTGTTCCGGCAAAAGCTGAAAATAAAAACTGATCCGGGATTGACTCGAGGGAAGTGCGAAATGAAATTCCTCTTCGCTGAATAAGCTCTGCTCCCCGAAAGTCAGGCGGGTAATCGTGGTGTCTATTTCCGGGTTAAGATTGGCGGCGGAACTTATCCGAGAACCAAACATCAGCAAGACGCAACACAGAAAAATAAACATTTTGCTCAATTTGTTCCGCAAAATCTGTCCTCTTTCCTTTTCAACAGCTATCCATATTTTATCATATCGTCGGACAAATTATTTTTTCGATTTTAAGAATGTGTATAATAACACTATGAGTCAGATCAGCTTAAAAAATATCAGTAAATCTTATTTTGACAGAACGATTCTGGAAAATATCGAGCTGCAAATTAATAATGGAGATAAATTTGCCATTATCGGTGAAAACGGAGCCGGCAAAACGACTTTGCTGCGAATTATATTAGGACAGGAACAGCCGGATTCGGAAAATGCCGAAATACAAATTTCCAAAAAAGTTGGAATCGGTTATCTCAAACAACAGCTCAACCCGGATTCGAAAGAAAGCGACTCGCTCTTCAATCCGGAGATTGACCGTCTGGAAAAAAGAATACATGCGTTAACCATTCTACTCTCTCAACCCGAACATAAGAACGACAGACAACTCCTCGATGAATACGCCGCGACGACGGCTCGATTCGAAAGTCTCGACGGTTATCATTATCGCTACCGTCTGCTCAATATACTTTCCGGTCTCGGTATCGATCAGGCTGCCGCCAAAAGACCCGTTAGTGAACTTTCCGGCGGTGAGAGAATGCGCGTAGCTTTAGCGAAACTGTTGCTTCAGGAGCCGGATATCATGCTGCTTGACGAGCCGACCAATCATCTTGATCATCGGGCTATTGAATGGCTGGAAAAATTTCTCAGCCTGACAAAATCAACTGTCATCGCCATTTCTCACGATCGATTATTTATCGACCATTTTGCCAATAAAACGGCCGAATTGGCGGCGGGAAAGCTGACCGTCTATCCCGGCAATTACTCGGATTTTCAGCGTATAAAAAAAGGAAGACAAAAATCCCTGCAAAGTGAAATCAAAAAAACAGAAACCGCTTTTCAAAGACAGAATGAAATCACCCAGACCATGCTGTCACATCGCAAAATCGCATCTTATCATTCGAGTCAAAAAAAGGCGGACAGGTTGAAAGAACATCTGAAAAATCTGAAAACGCAGCAGGCGAAGGGCCCGACCAATTTGAAATTCAATATTCTCAAAGGGATCGATCTCGGTGATCCGAATAAAATCATCCTTTCGGCCAGAGATCTGAACGTCCGGTTCAAGGGACAGACCGAACCGCTGTTCAAGCCGTTCAGTTTCGATTTGAAAGCCAAAGAAAAAGTCATGATCGTCGGTCAGAACGGCTGCGGCAAGACAACCCTGATCAACTCTTTACTGGGCAGAGAAGCCGCCGCCAAAGGCACGGTCAGTTTGACGAAAGATATCAAATACGGCGTTTTGGGGCAACTGATCAGTTTTTCCGATGAAACGGAAAGCGTGATTGACAGCTTGCAAAAAGCCGACCCTCATCTTACCGAGGCGGATGCCCGCAATAAATTGGCCCAATTCGGCTTTCGGGGCATCGATGTTTTCAAAAGCATCAACAGCTTATCCGGAGGCGAACGCAGCCGTCTTTATCTGGCACATCTTCTAAGCAATAAGCCCGATATTCTGTTTCTCGACGAGCCGACCAATCATCTCGACATCAATTCCTGTGAAATTTTGGAAAAGGCTTTGCTCGACTATGAGGGCGCTGTTCTGGCAGTAAGCCATGACCGCTATTTTATCGAAAAAATCGGTCAAGCAGTCTTCGGTTTTATCAATCATGAAATCCGGCGTTTCCCAAATTATTCTTCTTTTCGAAACGCCGAGGAAAGAGCGATTCAAAAAGGGAAACCCGCACTCGCCCGAGAGAGCGAAGAACCTGTGCAATCCGGGCAGGAAATCGATGTTGCCGGGGCAGAGTCAGAACAGCCAAAACCGCTCTGGAGGAATGAGGAATTGCGTTTGCAGAAAAATCTCAGCGAAATTCCGTTTCTGCCTCTCAATCCCATTCAAGCGAGAAGATTTCGGGCAATCAGCGATCAGATCAGCAAGGAATTGGAAGAAAAAATCCGAATCTGCGAAAAGAAAAAAGCGGATATGGAAGCCACCTTTCAGTCGGCCGATGACAGCAAAATATATGTGAAATATAATCAATTATTGATCTTGCTTGAAAAATACGAGGATCTCTATTTGAAAATTTATGAAGTAAATGAACAGCTGACTAACTGAACTCCGAGCTTCGTTTGCTTTATCCGTCAGAACGCTTTTTGTTAAAAATTAATAGGGCTTTTCCAATTTTCCGGCCAGATAGCCGCTGCTCCAGGCCCACTGCAAATTATAACCGCCGGTCGCGCCGTCGAGATCAAGCAATTCCCCGCACAGATAAATATGCGGATTCCGTTTTAAACAAAACTGGGGGAAATAAAGTTGATTCAGAAGAACACCTCCCGCGATTACCTGTGCTCTCTCTTTCTCTAATGTGCCCCGAACCGTAAAGTGACAGTCTTTCAGCAGTTGAACCGGGTTCTTTTTCTTTGCAGAGCGCTGATACAAATATTCCGCAATCTTCGTTTTGACAAAGGCACACGGGATATTTTCAGTTTGGATTTGATTTTCCGAAATATAAGCCGTTAATTCCTGCGCGGACAAATCCGGAACAAAATCAAGCGCTATCTGATAATGGCCGGATCCCTGTATGAAACGCGCCAATTCCATCGCAGCAATGCCGGATATCCCTGTTTCCGCAAACAAAAACTCCCCGTCTGTTTGAAAAATTTTCTCATTGTCTTTATACAAGGTTGCCGCACCTTTAAAGCGCTGGCCACGCAGATACAGGCCCTCATTTTTGCTCAATTCCAATTCAAGGGGTACCAGCGCGGGGTAAAGCGCACTGACCTCAAGCCCTAACTGAGCGCATAGACGGTAGCCCAGGTCGCTCCCGCCCAATTGAGGAGAAGCCTCGCTCCCGCAGGCGATGATTAAATCCTGACAGCAAACCGTTTCGCGGACATATTTCTGTTTTGAATCCCTGATCCTCCGCTCATAAGTTATATGGATCCCCTGATCAGCAAGCCTGACAGCTGTCACTTCCGCTTCGCACAGTAAATTCACTCTCTTGTTATGCAAGGCTTTTTCCAAGGCAGAAACAACGACCTCCGACTGTTCAGCATAGGGATAAATGCGCCCCGCCTGATCCTCACGGCAATAAAGACCTAACTTTTGAAAAAAATGAACGGTATCTCGAGCGGAGAATCGATGAAATACGGAAGCGAGCGTTTTCGCTTTTTGTTTGGGAGCGGTCGCGACAGAAAAATAAGATTGTGCAGCAAGATGACGATTTGATAAATTACAGCGCCCATTACCTGCCGCGCTGACTTTTCTCAAGAGTTTATCCTGTCGTTCCAGCAAGAGAAATTGTGCGTCAGGATAGTTCAGCGCAGCGGAAAGAGCTGCCATCACGCCGGAAGCTCCTGCCCCTATAATCGCCGCCCGATACTCCTTCATCGATATCTATCCGCGATCTCGATCGCTCTGCCGTACTTGCTCTTGGCGGCAGAGATCAAAGGCAATTTCTGAAGCAGCGTATTGTGTAAAGAAATAGCATCCTCCGTTTTACCGGAAAGAAGTTCAAATTCAATTTCGGAAAATTGTTCAATTTGTTCACTGGTACCGAGATAGCCTTCATCAAAGCAAAGTTCAAAACGGCTGGTACGATAGGCATAGGCATAGGAAGTTCTGGTAAAGTCCGCGATACACATTTCAAATAAAGCCCGACCTTCAATTAAGTGAAGCAATTGCCGCAGATCATCTTCTGTATTTTTAGTCAGATTGTTCATTTTATTGAAAAACCAAATCGGATTCAGGCCCTGTTTCTTATCCCAATGATAATCTTCGCCGGTCAATTCAAATTCAAATTCCTGTCTTTCATAAATACCCGACTCATCATCCAAATGTTTATGCACAGGCATCTTCAAAGTCAAATAATAGCGGTCATTGGCTCTGCGGATTCGCAATACCGATCTTCTCTTTCTGAGTATTTCATCACTGGTATCGAGATAGGACGAACGCATGGCAAAAGACATATTCCAATTATTGATCAGATGTTCGGCAATAATCGGCTCATCAATAATATCAGATTGCGTATAACCTTCTTTATACATAAATTTAAGTTCAGTTTCCATGCTCTTCCTCATTAAAAATTTAATTTTTTTATTCCGCTCTCTGAAATGATGATCAGATTATTTTCTAATAATCCGATACGAATAATATTTGAATCAATGATCTGATCCAGTAAAACTTTTTCATTATCTAAATTATATAGCATAATCTGATTGTTTTTACTCAATGCGAGAATATTTTGATTAAAGGTTACCTGATCAATCTGCGTCGGAAGATTTGTTTCGTGACTGACAAATTGCTGATTAGCCGCATCCCAGTCTATCATTAATATATCACCCTCAACCCGATTGGAAATGAGAGCCGTGACATCGGAAGCATTGATCAGGCGGTAAATTTTCCCCGCGTCGAAATCCGCCAGCGGTTTTTCTCCCGCAAAATCAATCGCTAAAAGACCGCTGTTGCCGCCAAGAATAATATTGTCATTGCGATCATGGGTTAGCGTGACATACAGAGAAGGATGACCCTGAGGAATCAGCTGACCGATCTGCTTTCCGCTTAAATCATAACGGTTAATGATCGATCTCAGATCGGAACTTGCAGTATTGGCAAGTAATATATCAAAAAATTCCAGATCATTGTCAAAAGAAACAGCGAGGGGATAGCCTGACTCAAAGAATTGAATCGTCAGAATAATTTTGCCCGTCTCAAGAGAAACTATGTGAACGAATCCCGGCTTATCGACTCTTTCTTCGATCACAGCAAGGTATGTATTGCCGCCGAAATAGGCCCCGGCAAAAGTGCCGTCCAAAGGCAGAGTGAACCGTTTGGATTTATGATTCAAAATAATCACCTGATTTGAATCCCGATCACCGGCAACAAAATATTCAGCGTTATATACAGCCACCGGACGATTATAGTCCAGAGACTCGTCATAAAGGATTTTTCCGGATGAATTCAATAATTCAATCTTATCTCTTGAAAAATAGACAAATTGGTCGGAAAACGGATAGTAAAAATTAGCCTCACCCGGCTCCACCGGTAGTACTGTTTCAACATCAGCGATTTGTAATTTACCGACCGTTTCACCCTCATTCTCCTGTCTGTGTAAATCGGGCATACGATAGATCACAACAATCAATAAGGCAAAAAACAACAACACCAACAGAGCGATCAGAATCAGCTTTTTCTTCTGACTGCGATCCTCCGACAGACGCGATTTTGATTTGCTGATTTTACCGGATAACAGATTCTCCTCATGCGGTTTAGGGTTTTTCCGTTCTTGGTCATTAGCTAAATCGTCTTTTTTATTCACTTTTGTATATCCCGATTTCATCTGTATCAGTATAATCAGTGAACTCGTTTTGTTCAATAATATTCAAATTAAGTAAGAAAAAACGGCTTTATCGCAAAGGATGAAGCCGTTTCTTTTGTATAAATATTACAAAAATCAAGATAGATGATTAATACATGCCGGGTGCAGCGGGCATTTGCGGTGCTTCCGGTTTCGGAATATTGCCGACGATCGCTTCTGTGGTCAACATCGTTGCAGCAATCGAAGCCGCATTCTGTAAAGCCGTACGCGTTACTTTGGCAGGATCCACGATACCTTGCTGGTTCATATCGACGATTTGTTCTGTCAGAACATCAAAGCCGTGGCCATGCGGGCTGTTTTTAACCTTCTCGACGATAACACTGCCGTCAAATCCGGCGTTAACAGCAATTTGTGCTACCGGTGCTTCTAAGGCCTTCAAAACAATATTCGCTCCTGTACGTACATCGCCTTCGAGACCGGTCAGAATTGTTTTAATGCTTTCAATAGCATCAATATAGGCAGTACCGCCACCGGAAATAATGCCTTCTTCAACAGCCGCTCTCGTAGCAGCCAAAGCATCCTCTATTCTTAATTTTCTCTCTTTCATTTCTGTTTCAGTCGCAGCACCGACTTTGATAACAGCTACGCCGCCGGATAATTTTGCAAGACGCTCCTGCAATTTTTCACGGTCGAAATCAGAAGTTTCTTCTTCGATTTGTTTACGGATAGCGCTGATACGGTCTGCGATCGCCTGTTTGTCACCTGCGCCGTTAACAATCGTGGTCGTATCTTTGGTAATGATCACATTGCCGGCACGTCCCAAATCGCTGATTTTCACATCTTTTAAATCCATCGCCAAATCATCAGCAATAAATGTACCGCCGGTTAAGATCGCGATATCCTGTAAATTCTCTTTACGGCGATCACCGAAGCCCGGAGCTTTGACCGCGACACAGTTAAAGGTTCCGCGTAATTTATTCAGAATAATTGTGGATAAAGCCTCACCCTCGACATCTTCCGCGATGATGACCAATTTATGACCGGATTTAACAACTTCTTCTAATAACGGTAAAATATCTTGAATGGAAGAAATCTTTTTATCCGTGATTAAGAGATGAGCATCTTCGTAAACAGCCTGCATTTTATCGGTATCGGTTACCATGTACGCGGAGATATAACCGCGATCAAATTCCATACCTTCTACAACTTCCAATTCAGTGCCCATGGTCTGAGATTCTTCGACTGTAATAACGCCGTCACTGGATACTTTCTCCATTGCGTCAGCGATTAAACTGCCGACTTCTTTGTCATCAGCCGAGATTGAAGCAACACGGGAAATATCATCCTTGCCCTCGACTGTTTTAGCATCATGTTTGATAGATTCAACAGCCGCGTCAACAGCTTTGGTAATGCCCTGTTTCAAAATCATCGGATTCGCGCCGGCAGCGATATTTTTCAAGCCTTCACGATATATCGCCTGAGCAAGTAAGGTAGCGGTGGTTGTACCGTCGCCTGCCACATCCTGAGTTTTGGTCGCGACTTCTTTTAATAATTGCGCGCCCGCATTCTCAAAACGATCTTCCAATTCAATTTCACGCGCGATTGAAACGCCGTCATTGGTAACTACCGGAGTACCGAACTCTTTATCTAAAATAACGTTTCTGCCTTTAGGTCCCAAGGTGATTTTAACGGTATCCGCTAATTTATCTACACCCGCCAATAAAGATTTACGAGCTTGTTCATCATATTTTAATTCTTTTGCCATGATATCCTCCTGAGCAATATTTATAATCTATTATTCAACAATCGCCAAAATGTCACTTTGTTTGAGAATGGTATATTCCACGTTATCAAACTTGAATTGTGTTCCGGCATATTGGCTGACCAATACATGATCCCCTATTTCAACTTCCATTATCACATCTTTTCCATCAATGACTCCGCCGGGTCCGACTGCGACAATTTCAGCAATCTGAGGTTTTTCTTTGGCACTGCCCGGTAAAACGATACCGCTTTTTGTTGTTTCCTCAGTTTCTAACATTTTAATTACAACACGATCACCTAAAGGTTTAATGTTCATGTAATCCTCCTTTTTTTATTTAAAAAAATATCATAAAAACGATTTAGCACTCTCCTTACCCGAGTGCCAAATACAATATAAGTTGATGACCCTGCTTTGTCAAGAAACAAAAAAAGAAATATCATGTCAAAATTTGAAGAGAATATGACTCCCTATTAACAATCACAAAATCAGCGAAAAATCACAGTCCGGAGATAGCGGAGATAACAGGACGAAGATCGATATTCAAGAGCTGATAAAGACGAGACTGATTTAATAAGATCTGTACATCACTCGTAAACAGAGCTACAAATACCAAAACTCGAATGATTAAATATGAAAACAGCAAGGCGAAAATTCCTGCCGTAATGCTGCCGAGCAAGCGATTGGCAGTGCCGATAACAGGTATTTTATTGAACAAACCGGAAAATTTACGAATGAGAAATAGTAAGAGAGCTCGTAAAACCAAAAACAAAAGCCAGAAAAGAAGCATTTTCAGTAAACCTTGCACAGAAAATCCGCCTATTAAACGAATCAGAAGATAGGCGACAAAGAGAGAAAGCACCGCGACAGCAGCCTTCAGGACGACTTTAATAAATCCCTGCGTCCAACCGGAAAGGATCTGAAAAATAAAAAATCCGATGATTAAAATATCCAGCAAGTTATTTCTCCATTTCTGCCAAAATTTTCTCTATTTTACAAAGTTGGCGCAATTTACGCAAAATCATTTAAGCGAACTCTCAAGATAGGAATCGATACGGCTTAAGCCATGACAAACCGCAGTTTTTTCTGAAGAGCTGTTCAGGCATTTTCCTATTCAGCTTGAGAAGCATCAATAATTTTAATTTTTGATAATGGAATTTCTAAATTCTGTTCTTTCAGGAAGTTCCAGACCACCTGACAGACAGCATCCTTTTCACTTAGGGAAGTCGCGTAAGCGGTATCCTTTATATAATATAAAATCTGGAATTGCAGATCTTCTTTCTGAATATCCGCTACAGACAAAGAATAACTGTCTTCTGTCCTGCCCGAATGCTGATCTAAATATTCCTCCAATCTTAGCTTCAAATCGGCTATTTGCTGCTTGCTGATTAAAAAAGGTAAATGAATCAAAAGATTGATTCTTCTCTTTTCCATCCTTGAAATATTGACAACATAATTCTCGGTTAATAAAGAATTCGGTACGATGATCAGCCCTTGATCAACGGCTCTGATCTCGGTTTGGCGGAACTTGATTTTTTCGATCGTGCCTTCGATGTCCGGAGTTTTGACAAAATCGCCAATCTCAAAAATCCGTTCGCTCATAATTGTGAAACC
Organism: uncultured Mageeibacillus sp.; assembly: GCA_964346695.1. Taxonomy (GTDB): domain Bacteria; phylum Bacillota; class Clostridia; order Saccharofermentanales; family DTU023; genus UBA5436. The sequence goes on from CAYFVK010000012.1 coordinate 29,853, forward strand.
GCCGATCAAATCTGCGATTAAATCTTTTGCCGCCATCGATACAGCTAAACCGCCGATGCCCAATCCGGTAATAATGCCCGCCACGTTGATTTTGAATAAATTCAAAATCGTAATCAGACCGATGATGATGATGATCGCTTTAAAGACCCGGGTTGTAAACTCCAACATGGTCGGCGTAAATTTATCGGCTTTTTTCCGATTCAAATTGATAAACAGATGGCGAATAATCATTTCCGCCAAAAACAAAAACCAGATTACAAATAAGGTTAAATAAACAGGTTGTATTTTGATCAGAAAGGATTCGGAAGCCCGTACAATGAAAATGTTGATCAGCGGCAAACCGAGCAGCGGAAAGCCCCAGGAAAGAATATTTTTTAATTGATTGATTTCGGTAAATTCTCTTATTTTTAAGAAGATCTTTTTAATAATCCGGATTAAGACAGCAGCAAGAAAATTTTTAAGCAGCAGGATCATGAAGAAAACAACCAGCGCTATCAGCCAAAGTTTTAACGGTCTGTTTAAGAAATTTATCTCCCAAAAATCAGAAAATGTTGTGATTTCCAATAAATAATACCCCATAATTCCCTCTCAGCCTTTGTCTCTTATCATATAGCAAATTTATCACAAATTATATAGAATTGTTTTTATGTGTAGAATAAAAGTAAGTATGTGGGTAGAAATTAATTGGTTTAAGAAAAATTAGTAAGAACAGATTGGACGAAGATGAAGAAAGATTCTGCATTAAAACATTTTTTCAGTTTTTATCGCGATCAAATGAAATATTTTATATCAGCGATTATCTCTATGGTGATAGCCGCTGTTTGCAGCATGCTGGTCCCTCTGCTGATCGGCTTTACCGTTGATCAGGTATTGCTCGGCAAGGAAAATAATATTCCTTTTTTCCCGGAGAAACTCTATGAACGGATTGGCGGTCGTGAGTATTTATTAGAAAATCTCTATATTTTAGGATTAATTCTGATCGCGATTACATTGATCGGAGGACTTTGTGAATTTTTCGCGATGCGTGACATGGGTAAGTTAGCGGAAAACGGTACCGAGAAGATGCGCAAACATCTATTTTCTCATTTGCAAAAATTACCTTATGGCTGGCATGCCAAAGCGGAAACCGGAGATATTGTGCAGCGCTGTACCAGTGATGTCGAGGTTATCCGGCGCTTCCTGCAGTTACGCTTTTTACATATCGTCAACTGCATCACCATGATTGTCATGTCAGTCATCTTGATGGTAGCTTTGGATTTGCCCCTGAGTCTTGTCGCGCTTTCCGCAACGCCTATTTTATTTATCGCCTCAATCCGCTATTTCAAAAAACGCAGAGCAGGTTTTGAAGAATGGGACGAAACAGAAGGTCGCTTATCTTCACGTCTGCAGGAAAATTTAAGCGGTATGCGCATCATTAAAGCCTTCGGCAGAAAAAAATATGAGCTGGAGCAATTGGAAGAAACCCATCAGCAGTTATTTGATTACGGGATTAAGCAATACAATATTATGAGCGATTTTTGGTTTTTCTCCGATCTTCTCTCGAATACGGAATTAGCCTTGATCGTTATTATCGGAACTGTACGGGTAATCAATTACGGCTTGAGTCTTGGCATTCTGCTTGTTTTTATCTCCTATGCCGATCGTCTGTTAATCAATCTGAGAATTTTAGCAAGAGTCATCGCAGATATCGGCAGGTCCCAGATCTCTTTCGGCAGACTGAAAGAAATCCTGGACGCCGAGCCGGAACCCTCAGACGCCGGTTTAAAAGAACCGAAATTAACGGGAAATATTAAATTTGATCATGTATCGTTTCAATACCCTGACGGGAACGAACCGGTACTGCAGGATATCAATTTGGAAATTAAAGCAGGACAGACAATCGGTATTTTAGGGCCGACCGGCTCCGGCAAAACAAGCATTTTGCTGCTCCTGCAAAAATTGTATGAGCCGGATAGCGGTGTCTTGTCATTTGACGGCATTCCGGTCAGTGAGATCAATCGCTATGCTTTACGCGAACAGGTCGGATTGATTTTGCAGGAATCGTATATCTACTCCCGCAGCATCGGTGAAAATATCCGTTTATCAAGGCCGAACGCCAGCCAAAAACACATCCGTTATTATGCCCGCATTGCCCATCTGGATGAGGATATTAAAGAATTCAGCGAGGGCTATGACACGCTGGTCGGAGAAAGGGGCGTCACATTGTCCGGCGGGCAAAAGCAGAGGTTGGCAATCGCCCGAACCTTGATCAGGGATTGCCCTATTCTGATTTTCGACGACTCCTTGTCCGCGGTTGATACGGAAACCGATCGGGAGATTCGCAAGTCCTTATCATCGCGTCCGCACGGAACGACAACCATTATCGTTTCACATCGTATCTCCAGTTTGTTTGACGCGGATAAAATCTTTGTGGTTGAAGATGGGAAAATCACGCAATCCGGTACACATCAGGAGTTGTTGGAAGAAGACGGCTCACTTTATAAGCGTGTTTATGATATTCAGCATGATTGGCTGAAAGATGCAAAAGCAAAGGAATGAAGAAATGAGCGAAGCCAAAACAAAAAGAAAAAGTGATGAACAGGTAGAAAAAATTGATTTCAAGACTTGGGTTGAATTCATTAAGCTTGCCGCTCCGAAAAAGCAACTTGTTTTCAAGCTCGTTTTTTCTCTGATTTTATTAGCGATTTTGGAAAATCTTTCGCCTTTATTGATCAGCTTCGCCATTGATCATTTTATTACCAAACAAATAACGGAAGGTCTTGTTCTCTATTCGTTAATCTATTTGATCATCGTTGTCCTGATCGCTTTCAATACACGATTTTATTTAAGAGCTTCGGGACGTTTTGAAACAGAATTATCCTACAATATCCGGCGCAAAGGTTTTGAGCATTTGCAAAATCTTTCTTTCAGTTTCTACGACAGAATGCCGGTCGGCTGGCTGCTCTCGCGCATGATCAACGATGTCACACGTCTATGTGAAGTGGTTTCTTTCGGTTTGATCGATCTGGTCTGGGGCGGCTTTACGATTATTGTCATTCTGATCGCCATGCTTTTAATGAACTTCAAATTGGCTTTGATTGCTTTAATCGCCATTCCGATTGTGGTAGCGATCACGGTTCATTTTCAAAAGAAAATGCTCCATTTACATCGTCAAATTCGGCGCTTAAATTCCGAAATTACCGGTGAATTTACCGAAGGAATTACCGGTGCCCGAACCACCAAAACTTTACTGCGTGAACGGGAAAATGAACTGGAATTTTATGAAACCGCAGCAAAGATGAAAGAAAGTTCGCTCCACGCGATTTTTACGGCTTCTTACTTTTTACCGCTTGTTTCTTTGGTCGGAATTGTTGTAGCGGCCTTGATCCTGACAATCGGCGGAAATTATTATCAGGATAAAATAATCGAAATCGGTGTTCTATATGCCATGTTTACCTACGCGCTCCATCTCTGGGATCCGATTCGTCAGGTAGCGGGTGTCTTCCGCGAAGTGCAGGCAGCACAGGCGGCGGCAGAACGCGTAATTTCTCTGCTCAATGAACCGGTCGAAATCACGGACAGTCCGGAAGTTATCAAAGAATATGGACTCAAAGATGGTGAAGGGGAAAAACCGTGGCCTGAACTTAAAGGTGAAATTACATTTGAGAACGTGTCATTTTATTATAAGGAAAATGAGCCGATTCTGGAGAATTTAAACTTAAAGATCAAAGCCGGAGAAACAGTAGCTATTGTCGGAGAAACCGGCGCCGGAAAAACCACGCTGGTCAATCTTGCCTGCCGCTTCTATGAACCGCAAAAGGGACGTATTCTGCTTGACGGTTATGATATTCAAAGTTTGCCGCAGGCTTTCATCTACCAAAATCTGGGTTATGTTTTACAAACCCCCTATCTGTTCAGCGGCACCATCGCGGATAATATTCGTTACGGCCGTCTTAATGCTACCCGAGCCGAGGTTGAGGAAGCAGCCAGACTGGTCCATGCCGACAAATTTATCGAAAAATTAGAACAAGGCTATGATACGCCTGCCGGCGAGGGCGGCAATCGTTTATCGACCGGTGAAAAGCAGCTGATTTCTTTTGCCCGAGCTATTATTGCGGATCCCGCCATTTTTGTTTTGGACGAAGCCACTTCTTCGATCGACACCGAGACGGAGAAGAAAATTCAAAACGCGATCGAAAAGGTTTTATCCGGCCGTACGGCTCTGATTATCGCTCATCGCCTCTCGACCATCAAAAATGCCGATCGCATTTTGGTTATGGAAGAGGGTAAAATTATTGAGCAAGGTACTCATGATGAATTAATCGATCTGCACGGACAATATTTTAATCTATATACCGGACAGTTCACGATTAGTGAAGAAGTGTAAGTAAATGGAATTTTGCTCATATTGCTGAGCGGAACAATGGAGAATGTAAGGTGACAGATAAATCACAAGCTTCTTTAATATTGTTGGCGATCATTAAACAAATTCCGAACGCGACCAGGGAATTTGTTTTGGATTGCTCAGTCAATTCTTTATATCTTGATTATTTTACGGCAGCGGAGGCGTTTGACGCCCTGCTGAAGCAACATCTGATCCATTTCTCAGTCAATAAATCCGAAACCGAAAAAACGGTCGGCGGCAAAGCCGTTAGCCGAATAAATCTGACTCCCGAGGGCGAAGCTGTTTATAATGTTTTAGAATCTTCTTTGCCGGAACAGCTGATCGATTATCTGAATCGCCTTACCCATAAAGAAAGTAAAGCGGATGCTTTGAAAGCCAAGTACCAAATCACCGGAAATTTAGATTATCTGGTAACTCTATCGCAAAAAAACGGCAGAGAGAATGTTATTTTACTTGAACTTCATGTACCCTCAGAACAAATTGCTCAGCAAATTTGTCAAAACTGGCAGAACAAGGCCCCTGCCCTCTATGCGGAAATCATGAAATTGTTGTCGGAATAAAAAGCGTCTCCTGATCGGTTATTTGCTTTGCTTCTTCCGCTCCTGTTCGTTTTCTTTCACTGTGCTCATACTGCGTTATTCTCTTTCTCCTACTATTCTTTTGTCCCGGTTGCTCAGTTGCCCCCTGTTGTTCTCTTCGTTTTGCTGTTCTTATGCCCACTGGTCAAAAACGACGGTTTTGCAT
>CAYFVK010000013.1:0-32984 GCA_964346695.1 uncultured Mageeibacillus sp.
CCCTTGGTCAGATCATAAGGTGTGAGTTCCACTGTAACCTGATCACCTGTCAGAATTTTAATATAGTGTTGACGCAACTTTCCGGATAAATGGGCCGTTACTTCATGACCGTTTTCCAAACGTACGCGGAACAAAGTATTCGGCAAAGTTTCAATGACTTCACCTCTGGTTTCAATTAAATCCTCTTTTGGCATCCAAATCCTCCTTTCAGATAAATTGATATAAGTTTTTGCTGTTTTATCTTAGCTACTTAAGCCGAACATTTCAAGTATCGCCTGTCGAATATCCTGATAATTCGGCAAAACTTCCTCTTCCAAAGCCCTGCTGAACGGTACCGGGCTGAATTTTGCCGCGACGCGGACAATCGGCGATTTCAATTCATAAATCAGATCCGTTGCAGCAATTTCGGCAGCAATCTCCGCACCGAATCCGGCAAATTCCACAGCTTCGTGAACAATGAGCACCCGTTTGGTTTTGGCGACACTTTGTAATATCAAATTCCGATCCAGCGGTTGAATCGAACGGATATCCAGCACCTCAATTTCCGTTCCGTATTCCTTTGCCAGATCTTCAGCCACCCGCATAGACGGACTCAGCATTTGACCATAGGTGATCAGCGTCAAGTCGCCGCCTACTCGTTTCAGATCCGCAATGCCAATTTCAATCTGATAATCCTGTTCCGGAACCGAACCTTCAGCATTATAAAGAGCTCTCGGTTCTAAGAAAACAACCGGATCCGGATCCTTGATCGCCGCTGTTAAAAGCCCTTTGGCATCATAAGGCGTTGCGGGCAAAACCACTTTAATGCCCGGAATATGGGCAAAAAAAGCCTCCAGCGACTGAGAATGCTGAGCTGCCGCGCCAAGACCGCCGCCGTAAGCGGCACGCAAAACCAGAGGAACGGAAACCTGACCGCCTGACATATAACGGATTTTTGCCGACTGATTGAGTAAGGCGTCAAAACAAACGCTGATAAAATCAATAACCTGCAACTCAACAATCGGCTTTAGGCCCATGATTGCGGCACCGACAGCAGCGCCCATAAAGCCGGTTTCGGAAATCGGGGTATCAATAACGCGATCCGGACCGAAAATATCGATTAAATTTCCGGTTACTCCATTGACTCCCTGATAAACTCCGACATCCTCACCCATTATAATGATTCGATCATCGCCCGCCAGTGCGCTGTACAGAGCTTCTCTAACCGCCTCACGATAAGTGATTATCCGTTTATTCTCTCGTTTAATATCTGATCTCTTTAATTGCATCATGTTGTATAAATATAATTCGTCGCCAGCTCGCCTTTCACAGGTTCAGCCGCCAAGGCGGCTTGAGCCGCATTCTCTATCTGCTGCCGGGCTTTATCCCGAATCTGTTGAAGCTCCTTCTCAGCGAAAAGTTTTCGGGTTGAAATTCGATTCTGCAAATTTTTTATCGGACATCTTTTCCGCCAAAACTCCAGTTCTTCCTCGGAACGATAGCGATTGACATCACTTCTGGAATGGCCGGAAAGCCGATAGGTGTTCAGAATTAAGATGACAGGCTGATTTCGTAATGCAATATTTTTAGCTTCACGCATAGCCTGATAAACGAGCAAAACATCATTGCCGTCCGTTTCCAGCACAGGAATAGAAAAAGCCTGTCCTCGTTTTGAAAAATCCGGATCGGCATGCGCTTTCTCAACCGGCGTAGACATCCCGTAATGATTATTCACTGTCACAAAGACCACCGGCAGCTGCCATAAGGACGCTAAGTTTAAAGATTCAAAATAAGCACCCTCATTCATCCCGCCATCACCGATATAGCAGGAAACAATACTGTTTAAATGCCGACGTTTGATCGCCAGCGCAGCTCCGCAAGCTAAAGGCGTGTTGGCGGCTACAATTCCGTTTGCGTGCAGGACGCCTTTTGAAACGTCGATCATATGCATAGAGCCGCCGAATCCCTGTGATACGCCGTCTTTCCTGCTCAACAATTCACAGAACATGCGATAGGGATCCACGCCCTTGCCGATTAATTCCTGATGTCCGCGATGCGAAACCAAAATTTTGTCAGCAAGGCTCAGCGCCGCTGTTGTACCGATAGCCGAGGCCTCCTGACCGATTGCCAGATGCATCGTGCCGTGAATTTCTCCCATGGCATATAATGCTTCCGCTTTTTGTTCAAAGAATCTGGCAAGGTACATTCCGAATAGTAAATCCTTTATGAGCGTTTTATTTTCTAAAATTGTCTGATCAAACTCGATAAAGGATTGAACTCCGTCTTTGCTGTTAAATTTAATTTTTATCATGAAAATCCCGATTGATCAATGATAGGCTGTTCAATTTACAGAATCAGTAGAATGAATTAATTCCAGCCCTGTTTTTCAATTTGGGCCAGCAGGTCTTTATATTTGATCCGGTCTTTTTCGGTCAGCGTCAAAATTTCCAGGCCCTGCTCGGTAATCGCGAACGTATTCTCATAATGTGCCGCCGCTTTCCCGTCGCGGGTCGCGATTGTCCACTCATCCTCCAGCATTTCAATCCGATAGCTGCCTTCGGTAATCATCGGCTCAAGACAAAGCACCATGCCGGGTTCCAATCTGCTTCCTCGGCCGGCACGACCGTAATTTAATAGATTAGGATCTTCGTGCAAATCGGCGCCGATACCGTGACCTGTCAATTCGCGGATAACGCCGAAACCATGTTTTTCCACATATACCTGAACAGCATGAGAAATATCACCGAGACGGCAGCCCTTTTTTACCTGCTTGACGCCCTCCCAAAAAGCTTTCTCAGCAACGTCGATCAGTTGCAGCCACTTCGCTCTGACCTGGCCTACCGGATAGGTTCTCGCAGAATCCCCGTTATAGCCGCGATACTTTGCACCCAAATCCACAGATACGATATCGCCGTCTTCTAATATACGATCCCGGCTGGGAATACCGTGAACAACTTCATCATTGATCGAGATACAAGCTGATCCCGGAAAGGGAGGATCCCCGTAATGCAGGAAACCCGGCACCGCGTCTAATCTTTTGATATGATGATAGACGATCTGGTCAATCTCATAGGTACTGATACCCGGCTTGATTGCCTGTTCAACCGCTTCGTAGCAGGAGGCCGTAATTTCACAGGCCTTTCTGATCAATTCCATTTCATGCTCTGTTTTTAAGATGATCATTCTGACAGACCTTCTTCCAAATCTGAATACAACTCATGCAGAAGGGATAATACGCCTTCCCCATGATTACAGTCCAGCGTAATTAATTTTTTCTGTTTTTGATAATAATCAACTAATGGAGCGGTTTCCTGATTATATACATTAAACCGCTCTCTCACCGTCTCCTCCTGATCATCCGATCGGGGCAAAACTTGACCTCCGCAAAAATCGCAGATGCCGTCTTTTTTCGGTTTGGCGGTCAATAAATTAAACGTTGCTCCGCAATCCTTACAGACTACCCGGTTAAGAAGTCTTTTCACAATCAGATCCGGATCGACATCCAGATAAACACATGCAGTTAGAGAAATATCAAGCTGCTTTAGCATTTTATCCAAAGCACTTGCCTGTTCAAGATTTCTCGGATAACCATCTAAGATAAAATTGTCCGGATGCTGCTCCAGTTCATGCATGATCAGTTTGTCCGTAACGGAATCCGGTACAAGTTGACCCTGCTCGATATATCCTGAAGCAAGTTTTCCTAATTCCGTCTGATTTTTGATATGCCTGCGAAACAAATTTCCGGTTGAAATATGAGTAAATCCCTTGTCTTGCTGCATCGTTTGAGCCAGTGTTCCTTTCCCTGAGCCGGGAGCACCAAGTAATATCAGCTGCATAAATACCCTTTCTTCAAGAAAGGCGATTGATAATCAATCGCCTTCGTCTGATTTGAATTAATCTAAGAAACCTTTGTAATGACGCATCATCAACTGATTTTCAAGTTGAGTGATGATATCCATCGCCACACCTACAACGATCAGAATTGAGGTTCCGCCCATCCAGATATTTTGCGTCGACCCCGTAACCAAACTGAGTAGACTGGGGAATAGAACGATAAAAATCAGGAAAACTGATTCGAACCATAATAATCTTCTGGAAGTCTTCTTAATAAAAGCCGCGGTTGATTTGCCCGGTCTGATTCCCGGTATAAAGCCGCCGTCTTTTTGCCAGCGACTGGCAATTTCTTCCGGATTGAACGAAATCGAGGAATAAAAGAACGTAAAGGCTAAAATCAAGAGTGCGTATATCACATAATATAAAGGATTCGAGCTGAAGTTTAAGAAAAACTGAGCTACCTTGCCTTTAAAGCCGAACAACGAAATCAACGTTGAGGGCAGCATTAACACGGATACGGCAAAGATTACCGGCAAAACACCGCTTTGATTTACCTTAATCGGCAAATAAGTGCTTTGTCCGCCATACATTTTACGGCCGACCACTTTCTTGGCGTATTGCACCGGCACCCGTCTCTCCGACGACTGAATATAAACAACCAGCGTGATAACACCGACAAAAACAGCGATGACTAAAAGAACACCTAAAATAGCAAGAACAATATTCTTTTGGCTCCACATCATGAAATTGAAATAAATGGACACGATGTTGTTCGGAAAACTGCTTATAATACCGGTAAAGATAATAATCGAGATGCCGTTGCCGATGCCTCGATCATTAATCTGCTCGCCCAACCACATAATGAAAGTTGAACCGGCGGTAAAGCTCAAAATAACGACCAGAGCGTTCAGGAATCCCGGAAGTACGGTAGCCCCGGCTGTTCTTGTCGATAACCAATATGCGGTAGACATGACCAGAGCCAGACCAATAGTCAGAAAACGGGTAATTCTTTGAATCTTTTTACGGCCTGCTTCTCCTTCTTCGGATAATCTCTGCAAAGAAGGAATAGCGACTGTCAGCAATTGCATAATAATTGACGAGTTGATATAGGGTTGTATTCCTAATACAAAAATCGGAATCGCTCGGACGGTTTCACCGGTTAAGGTAACGCCGGTAATGGTTTCCATAAAATTACCATATTGTCCCAAGCGATTAAAGAATTGCGTAAAAGCCTCTACGCTGATACCGGGAACCGGGATCGCCGTTCCGAGTCTGTAGATCAGCATAACCCATACGGTGAAAAAAATTCTTTTACGCAAATCATCAATTTTGAATGCATTGCGGAGTGTTTCAAACATGCTATCCATGTTAGACCTCCTCTACTGTGCCACCGGCATTCTCAATTTTTTCTCTCGCAGATGCGGTAAACGCATTGGCACGTACAGTTAATTTTTTATTTAACTCGCCACGTCCCAAAATTTTGATACCGTCATTGACCTTGGGAATTGTTAAAATTCCGCTGTCATGGATTAATCTTTCATCAACAATTGTACCATCTTCAAATTTATTTAACGACTCAACATTAATTTCATGATATTCTTTGGCAAACACCTTATTGTTAAATCCGCGTTTCGGCAAACGTCTGTATAAAGGCATCTGACCACCTTCAAACTGCGGTCTGACGCGGCCGCCGGATCTGGCATTTTGACCTTTATGACCGCGACCGGCAGTTTTGCCGTTACCGCTGCCTTTGCCGCGACCTCTGCGGTGATTGTTCTTATGTGCGCCCGGAGCTGAGTTTAAATTGTTTAATTGCATGATTTCCTCCTTACGCCTGCTCTACTTCAACTAAATGTTCTACGATATGAATCATTCCTTTAGTCGGAGCATTATCTTGTTTTTCTACAGTTTGGCCGATTTTGGATAAACCTAAAGCTTCTAAAGTCGCTTTCTGTTTTTTGTTGCATCCTGCATAGCCACGTTTCAAAGTAATTTTTAATTTACTCATGATAACCTCCAACCTAAATCTCATTTACTGCTTTGCCGCGTTTCTTGGCAACCATCTGAGGTGATAACAGGGATTTTAAGCCCTCGAGCGCAGCATTAGCCACATTATTCGGATTATTGGAACCGATGGATTTAGTTTTGATATCCTGAATACCTGCCAGTTCGCAAATAGCACGAATTGCGCCGCCGGCGATAACACCGGTACCTTCTGCGGCCGGTTTCATCACAACTTTACCGGCTCCGTAGGTGCCTAAAACTTCATGCGGAATAGTATTTCCGGCAAGACAGACATCGATCATATTGTGCTTGGCGTCTTCTCTGCCTTTGCGGATAGCATCGGGAATCTCAGCCGCTTTGCCCATACCTTTGCCGACTTTACCTTTGCCGTCGCCGACTATAACGATAGCTGTGAAGCGAATATTACGTCCGCCCTTAACGGTTTTGGCAACCCGACCGATATGAATGACTCTATCCTGCATGCCGTCATCTTCTCTTTCACGGCGCTGTCTGCCTCTGCGATTATCACGATCCGAGTTTCCGTCTCGGTCATTGCGATAACCGCGCTCGCTGCGATCATTACGACGTTCATCGGCAGGAGGATTATTATTTACATTGTCAAAGTTTCTATCTTCTTTACTCATATTCATAACTCTCCTATCAGAACTTCAATCCTGCTTCTCTGGCACCTTCTGCTAAAGCAGCAACCCGGCCATGATAAAGATAACCGCTGCGGTCAAAAACCACATCTTCGATCTCTTTGTCTATTGCGCGTTTGGCAATCAATTCACCGACTAATTTCGCGGTTTCACAGTTGCCTGCGGATTTACCTTGTTCTTTAATTTCCTTATCTAATGAAGAAGCCGCCACTAAAGTATTACCGGTCTGATCATCGATAATCTGCGCATAAATATGAGAAAGGCTTCTGAAAACACAAAGTCTGGGACGCTCTGTCGTACCGCTCAGGTTCTTGCGAACTCTGCTATGCTTGCGTTGACGAACTTTGTTTTTATCTATTTTATGTATCATCGTCTAAAATCCTTTCTTAATTAAGCACCGGTCTTGCCTTCTTTGAGGCGTAAGACTTCATAATCATACTTAATCCCTTTGCCTTTATATGCATCGGGTAATCTCTTCGCACGAATTTTCGCCGCGGTTTCTCCGACTAATTGTTTATCGGCACCCTTTACAACGATTTTATTCTGCCCTTCAACTTCCAGCGTGATGCCTTTCGGTGCTTCGATTTCAACAGGATGTGAGAGTCCCACATTGAGAACTAATTTCGTGCCCTGCATTTGCACACGATATCCGACACCGTTCACTTCCAGAGTTTTCTTGAAGTTTTCTTTAACTCCATGAACCATATTGTTAATTAAAGCTCTGGTCAAGCCGTGTAAAGAACGACTTTCCTTGGAATTATCTCTGCGTTGTACCAATACCTTACCGTCTTCGATCTTGACGTCAATCGCCGGATTGATTTTTTGTGATAATGATTCTTTGCTGCCTTTAACGGTAACAACACCATCTTTAACCGATACTTCTACCCCTTCCGGAATGATAATCGGCATATTTCCTATTCTTGACATGTTTTCCTCCTGCTCTTAAGATTGCAGCATTCTCATGAACGCCTTTTCAGAGTTTCTTACCATATAAAAGCCATAACTTCGCCGCCGATGCCGGCTTCTCTGGCCTGTTTATCAGTCATGATGCCCTTTGAAGTGGAAATCAGGGCAATTCCCAAACCATCTAACACGGTCGGTAATTCGTTTACCTGCGCATAAACTCTTAAACCGGGCTTGGAAATTCTTTTGATGCCGGCGATAACCGGGCTGTTATCAAAATATTTCAGCGTGATGGTTAATTCACCCTGGGTATTATCTTCTTTGAACTCAACGTTCTTGATATATCCTTCCTCCAGTAAAATCTCGGCAATATTGCGTTTCAGTTTTGAAGAAGGCACTTTGCAGGATTCATGTCCCGCGCTGCTCGCATTTCGGATTCTTGTAAGCATATCTGCAATTGGATCTGTTATCTGCATATTATTCTCCTTTACCAGCTGGCCTTACGAACGCCCGGAATCTGACCCTTATAGGCCAATTCACGGAAACATAAACGACAGATGCCATATTTACGCAAATAGGCGCGAGGACGACCGCAAAGCTGACAACGATTATGCCGACGTGTCGAAAACTTGGGGTCTCTTGTTGCTTTTACTTTCATCGATTTTTTAGCCATGATTCTCTCCCTTTATTTTCTGTATGGCATACCGAGGCCACTTAATAATGCTTTTGCTTCTTCATCGGTTTTTGCCGTTGTGACAATAACAATATCCATACCGCGAATTTTATCAATTTTATCATAATCGATTTCAGGGAAAATCAATTGCTCTTTAGTTCCCATGGAATAATTACCGCGACCGTCGAAAGAATTGGGATTAATGCCGCGGAAGTCACGGGTACGAGGCAGATCGACATTGATTAATTTATCCAGAAATTCATACATTCTGGTAGAACGCAATGTCACTTTGCAGCCGACATTCATTCCCGCACGCAGACGGAAGTTCGCGATCGCTTTCTTTGATTTTGTGACAACCGGCTTTTGACCGCTGATAATTGTCAAATCCTGTACCGCGTGATCCATCGCTTTCGCGTCATCTTTTGCGTCGCTGACGCCCATGTTGATCACAATTTTTTCCAATTTAGGTATTTGCATTACCGATGTATACTTGAATTGCTCCATCAAAGCGGGGGCAACTTCATTTTTATATTTTTCAACTAATCTATTAGCCATTTATTTGCCTCCTATTTCTTGATGATCGTGCTGATTGTCTTGCCGCAGGCTTTGCAGTAACGAACTTTCTCTAAACCTTCTTTTCCGTCCTCAAAACGGACGCCGGTTTTAGATGGTCTTTTGCAATGCGGACAAACTAACATCACATTGGAACTGTGAATTTTCCCGGGCTGTTCGATAATGCCGCCCTGTTCCAAATGCGTTCTGGCTTTTTTATGCTTCTTTACGATGTTGACGCCTTCAACAATTACGTGTCCGGTTTTAGGAAAGACAGCTAAGACTTTACCGGATTTGCCGGCATCTTTGCCGCGCAAAACATAGACATTATCATCTGCTTTAACATGTATTTTACTCATTCTCTGCCTCCTATAAAACTTCCGGCGCAAGAGAAAGAATTCTCATATAATTCTTCTCACGTAACTCTCTGGCGATAGGACCGAAGATACGCGTTCCCTGAGGATTACCGTCATCATCAAGGATGACCGCCGCGTTCTCGTCAAAACGAATCACGGACCCGTCGGGACGTTTTACGCCTTTTTTAGTTCTGACAATTACCGCTTTGACAACATCGCCTTTTTTCACAACGCCACCGGGGATGGCTTCTTTTACGGAGCAAACGATGACATCGCCGATATTGGCATATTTACGATTTGTACCGCCGAGCACTCTGATGCAGTATAATTTGCGTGCACCGGTATTGTCCGCGGATTTTAGAGTAGATTCTTGTTGTATCATTTCTTTTCCTCCTTCAATAATCAGCGGAACTACTTCGCTTTTTCTATAATTTTGACAAGACGCCAATGCTTGGATTTGCTGAGAGGTCTGGTCTCCATAATACGAACTCTGTCGCCTTCACCGGCTTCATTATTAGGATCATGAGCCTTGAATTTTTTCGTTTTCTTGACATATTTCTTATACAAGGGGTGACGAACATGTTCTTCAATTGCAACAGTAATCGTCTTATCCATTTTGTCGGAAACTACAATACCGACTCTTTGTTTTCGATTATTTCTTTCGCTCATACTCTATCCTCTTGTTTCTGTTCTGCTGCGATTTCCATCTCTCTTAAAATCGTTTTTACACGAGCGATCTCGCGTCTGACTGTTTTGAGTTCCATCGGATTTTCAAGCTGATTTGTGGCATGTTGGAATCTTAATTTGAACAACTGCTCTTTTAATTCGAGTAATTCTTTGCTCAATTCTTCTGCCGTCATTTTTCTTAACTCAGTTGTTTTCATCATCATACCTCCTACTCATCGGCAGCTTCTTTTTCTGCTGCTTCATGTTTAACAGCTTCTGCTGCTTCTTCGGAAGCTTCGGCAGCCATATCTTCTTCTTCTTCAAGTTGTTCCACAACGTCTGCCTGAACCTCTGAGTATTTTTCCAATTCTTCTTCAGTTAATTTATGATCACTGTAAACAAAACGGGTTTTAATCGGTAATTTATGAGTAGCAAGACGGAACGCTTCACGCGCTATCTTCTCGCTGACACCGGCTAATTCAAACATCACGCGGCCCGGTTTTACAACAGCTACCCAATATTCAGGAGAACCTTTACCGGAACCCATTCTGGTTTCAGCAGGTTTGGCGGTAATCGGTTTATCCGGGAAAATATTGATCCATACTTTACCACCACGACGCAAATAACGATTGATAGCGACACGAGCGGCTTCAATTTGGTTGCTGGTAATCCAATGCGGTTCCAATGCCTGTAAACCGTATTGACCATAGGCAACCTTATTGCCTCGGGAAGCTTTACCTTTCATGCGTCCACGATGTTGTCTTCTATATTTAACACGCTTTGGCATTAACATTATTGCTCGCCTCCTTCAGTTGCATTTTCTTCCTCTTTCTTTTCTTTCGGCAGAGGAATAATCTCACCTTTATAGATCCAGACTTTTACGCCGATTTTTCCGTAAGTTGTAGATGCTTCGGCGAAACCGTAATCGATATCCGCACGCAATGTATGAAGCGGAATCGTCCCTTCATGATAACTTTCACTGCGGGCGATTTCAGCGCCGCCCAAACGGCCGGAGCACATCGCTTTGATACCTTTCGCACCTTGCTTCATCGTGCGGCTGATCGCCTGTTTCATCGCTCTTCTGAAAGAAACACGCTCTTCCAATTGTTTGGCAATTCCTTCCGCAACCAGCAAAGCATCCAGGTCGGCGTTTTTGATTTCTTTAATATTGATAAAGAATGTCTGATTGAATTTTTTTGCTAATTTCTTCTTTAATACTTCGATCTCAGCACCCTGTCTGCCGATGATCACACCCGGTTTAGCCGTAGAGATGGTAATAATCGTACGTTCATCTCCTTCACGTTCAATCTCGATACGGGAGACTCCGGCTTTTCCGGTTTCCTGTTTAATAAATTCACGAATTTTGATATCTTCGACCAGGTAACGAGCGAAGTTTCTTTTATCGGCATACCAACGGGTATCCCAATCTTTAATTACTCCAACACGAAATCCATGCGGATTGACTTTTTGACCCATTAGACAGCCTCCTCTACTTTTTCTGTAACAGTTACTGAAATATGACTTGATCTCTTTAAAATCGGGCTTGCAGAACCCTTACCGCGAGGTTTATAGCGTTTCATCGTAATTCCAGGACCCACCTGGCAATCTGTAAAATAAAGATCGTCACGGTTCAGATTATTGTTATTTACGGCGTTAGCGGCGGCTTGTTCCAATAGTTTGATCAAAATAGGCGCTGCTGCTTTCGGTGTATATTTTAATATTGCGATCGCTTCATCCACTTGTTTGTTGATGACTGTACGCACAACAATACTCACTTTTGAGGGGCTGATGCGAATATGTTTTATTTTAGCAATTCCTCTGTCCCTGCCGATTCCCAGAATCTTGCGCTCTTTTTTGGTTAAAATGCGCTTCTTAGCTGAACGTGGAGTTGTAGCGTAAAAATCTGCGATATGCTGTTCTCTGCTATCTTGCAATTCACTTTTTGTATAAGTCTTAGACATTATTTCCTCCCTTCCTTCCAGCTAATTACATCATTCTGGTTGTTTTTTCAGAACGGGCGTGACCGCGGAATGTTCTTGTCGGAGCGAATTCGCCCAGTTTATGGCCGACCATTTCCTCCGTAATATAGACAGGAACATGTTTTCTGCCATCATGGACAGCAATTGTGTGCCCTACCATCTCCGGGAAAATAGTAGAATCGCGCGACCATGTTCTGATTACTTTTTTCTCGTTTTTATCGTTCATATCTTCGATGCGTTTGATCAAAGCTTCTTCAACATAAAAACCTTTTTTTGCTGAACGACTCATTTCTTTCCCCCCTATTTTCTGCGTCTTCTGATAATCAGTTTATCTGATTTTTTATTTTTCTTACGTGTCTTCTTGCCAACAGTAGGTTTGCCCCATGGAGATTTCGGACTCGGCAAGCCGATTGATGTTGAACCTTCACCACCACCGTGCGGATGGTCGACCGGGTTCATAACCAGTCCTCTGACTGTCGGTCTGATGCCTTTATGACGCTGACGGCCGGCTTTACCGATCTTGACATTCTCATGCTCAAGATTTCCGACTGAACCGACAGTAGCGCGGCAATTGATCGGAATCATTCTATACTCGCCGGAAGGCATCCGGATCTGAGCATATTTGTTTTCCTTCGCCATCAGATTTGCCGAAGCACCGGCGGAACGAACCAGCTGAGCGCCGCGTCCGGGATGCATCTCGATATTATGGATGACGGTACCGACCGGAATATTGATTAGGGGTAATGTATTGCCGACCTGAATATCCGCTTCAGGACCGGAAACTACCTGCATGCCGACTTTTAAACCGTTCGGAGCCAAAATATAAGATTTTGAGCCGTCCGTATATTGAATCAAAGCCAAATAAGCTGTTCGGTTCGGATCATATTCAATCGCTTTAACGGTAGCGGGAATATCGTCCTTCTGACGTTTCCAGTCAACGATTCTGATCTTCTGGCGATTACCGCCGCCTCTATGTCTTACAGTAATACGTCCGTAATTGTTTCTTCCACTGTTCTTTACTTTCTTAGCCAAAAGACTTTTTTCGGGCTTTTTATCTGTCAGTTCAGAAAAATCTGCCACTGTCATATGTCTTTTCGCTGGAGAAGTAGGACGAAAGCTCTTAACTGCCATATTAATTCACTCCTTCTTCGATCCGGCCCTATAGCCCGAACCCAAATTCTTCAATTGAAGTTTTGTATTTTCTGTTTGTCTTCGTCTCTTTGCCGCCCTCAACCAAATAAACGGTTTCCTGCGGATCAAGATCAATGGTCACGATGGCTTTTTTCCAATCCGGTGTTTTGCCGACATGGCGATTTACTCTCTTCATTTTGCCGGAGACATTTTGTGTGTTCACTTTCAAAACTTTGACATTGAACAATTTTTCACAAGCCTGACGAATTTCTGTCTTGGTCGCTTTTTTGTCGACCACAAATGTATATTTACCATCTGCAGAATCCATCGTGCTCTTTTCTGTGATGACCGGTCTGATAATTATATCGTATGGACTTCTCATTATACGTAGACCTCCTCGACTCGATTAACAGCAGAATTTGTAAATATCACATTTTTATATTTGAGTAAATCAAATACATTCATCGTATTGACTAATGCTGTTTTTACATCTTTTATATTCGCTGCAGATTTTTGAACATTGAAGTTGGGCTGATCCAGAATGAATAATACAGAACCTTCCACCTTCAAATTATTGATTACGTTAACAACTTCTTTCGTTTTAATCTCTGCCAAATCAAAAGAATCCAAAACCTTGATTCTCTGATCCGCCAAAGCCTGGGACAGTACGGATTTCATAGCCAATCTGCGCATTTTTTTATTGGTTGTGTAACGATAGCTGCGCGGAATCGGTCCGAAAATAACGGCGCCGCCTACATGATTAGCTGCTCTGATAGAGCCTTGTCTGGCACGGCCTGTACCTTTTTGGCGATACGGTTTTCTGCCGCCGCCGCTGACCTCGGCGCGAGTTTTCGTTTTGGCTGTACCCTGTCTTCTGTTTGCCAACTGATTTTTTACAATCCGATGAACGACATCAAGATTTGGTTCAATGCCGAAAATTGCGTCATTTAACTCAATTTCACCGACATTTTCGCCTTTCATATTTAATAAATCTATTTTAGCCATTTATGTTCCTCCGCTCTATCGTGACTTGACGGATGTTCTGATTTCAAGCAATCCGCCTTTCGGTCCGGGAACAGCCCCTTTAACGACTAAGATATTGCGCTCACCGTCAACCTGAATAACTTTTAAATTCTGAACGGTTGTACGCTTGTTTCCCATCTGACCTGCCATTTTTTTGCCTTTTTTAACTTTTGAAGGAGTAGCGGACGAGCTCATCGAACCGGCGCTGCGATGATATTTGGAACCGTGAGCCATCGGCCCTCTGGCAAAACCATGTCTTTTTACACCGCCCTGATAGCCTTTACCTTTTGACGTGCCCGAAATATCGACAGCATCTCCTGCCCGGAACATTTCGTCTACTTTGATAACCTGTCCCGTCTCAAAATCCTCGTCATTTTTGAATTCGCGCAATACACGCATCGGCTCGACATTGATCTTATCGTATTCGCCCTTTGCGGGTTTGTTGAGCTTTTTGTTTGTGCCGTAGCCGACCTTTACCGCTTTGTAGCCGTCGATTTCTTCCGTTTTATTCTGCACGACGGTCAAAGGACCGCAATCAATGACGGTAACGGGAATTAACAATCCGTCATCGTCAAAAAGCTGCGTCATGCCGGCTTTTTTCCCCATCATAAATTTGTTCATATATTTCCTCCCTGGTTATTGGTTCGTTCTTACGAACATTGACCTTGGTAAAGTCTACAATTTAATCTCGATATTAACTCCGGCCGGCATTTCCAATTTCATCAACGATTCCATCGTTTTATTATTCGCCGCCACGATATCGATCAAACGCTTATGAGTTCTTGCCTCAAACTGCTCTCTGGAGTCCTTGTTGACATGAGGTGAACGCAAAATAGTAATGATTTCCTTTTCTGTCGGTAAAGGAATCGGGCCTGATACGCTGGCGCCCGTACGATTCGCTGTTTCCACTATCCTTGACGCGCTCTCATCTAAAATTTGATGATCAAATGCTTTTAAGCGTATTCTGATTTTTTGATTTACAGCCATTCTATAACCTCCTATGCTGCTTCATTCTTTTCACAACCTTCCCGGGTGTTTCCTCTTTATTCAAGATAAAACCCAGCAACCTCGTATATACGCATTTACTGGGTGTAACCATCCCGGTTATGCTGCGAATTGATCTGTCGCCTGAATCTTTGTTCAGACTTGCTCGGTCTAAGTTACCCGTACCCACCGCAGCGGCAGATGCGGCAATCTCAAACTTCTAAGCCATTTTCGCGCCCCAAAAAGACTTGCTTTAAAACGACGCGAATAAGAGTATATAACATCTAAAAATCAGATGCAAGCCGATTTTCAAGAATCTTGCCCTTTTTTCAGGTAATTGCCTGCATCATTATCATTAAAAAATTTCGGAAGTGCGAAATGTTTTATTACTTCCTGTTCTTAGTATATGTATATATAGGAATTAATAATTCATTCCCAATGCTTCTTTTAGCCGCAGCAGATTGCGGGCGGCGACCCGCCTTGCCTTTTTGCTTGACTCGATCAGCATTTCCATAATCTGATCAGGCTTATTCTCAAACTGCGCCCGGCGCTCACGGATCGGGCCAAGCTCCGCCTGCAGGATTTTCTCCAAACGACGTTTGACTTTGACATCACCAAGTCCGCCGCGTCGATAATGCGCCTTCCATTCTTCCAGTTCCGCCTGATCCGGATCGAACGCATCCAGATAAGTAAAAACAGGATTTCCCTCAACCGTTCCAGGATCGTCGACTCTTAAATGGTTGGGGTCTGTGAACATACTCATAACTTTTTGCGAAACCGTCTTTTCGTCATCTGACAAATAGATACAATTATTCAGCGATTTGCTCATCTTAGCGTTCCCGTCGATACCGGGCAGACGGGCAACCTTTGAAAGAATCGGTTTACATTCCTTCAAAATATCGGTATGAAAGTGGAAATTAATGTGCCTGACAATTTCATTCGTCTGCTCAAGCATAGGGAGCTGATCGTCTCCAACAGGAACAAGAGTCGCGTTAAACGCGGTGATATCCGCCGCCTGACTGACCGGATAATTTAAGAAACCGCTCGGGATGGAATTGCCGAATCCTCTCAGTTCCAATTCATGCTTCACGGTCGGATTGCGCATCAGGCGCGCCAGCGTCACAAAATTCATATATAAAACCGTGAACTCGGTTAACTCAGGAATCAGAGACTGAATGAAAATGGTTGTTTTTTCGGGATCAATCCCGCAGCCTAAATAATCATAGCTGACCTCAAGAATACTTTTTTTGATTTTGTCCGTATCATGTGCGTTGTCGGTCAGGGCCTGCATATCCGCGATCATCAGGTAGCAGGTTTCATACTCATCCTGCATCTTCAGCCTTTGCTTTATCGATCCGACATAATGGCCGATATGCAATTTGCCGGTCGGGCGATCACCTGTCAATACAATATCTTGATTTGATTTACTCATACTTCACCTATATTTTCTTTCAATAATTTTTTAATCTGATCCTGAGAAAAATGATAATCCCGCTCACAAAAATGACAATGCAGGTTAATTCCTGCGGGATCATCCGCCAGTTCAAGCAAATCTTTTTTGCTTAAAGTCAAAAGATTTTGCTCCATCCGTTCGGCGTTACACGGGCAGAAATACCGCACCGGAGCAGCTTTCAAATAATTTATCCGATCATCGCCGAGGAGCAGGTCGATCAATTGATGCGGACTGACAGCTTCAGCTAATAATTCGGAAATATCCGGGTAGCCCTTCGTTCTCGCTTCCAGCCAGTCCAGCAAAGCGTCATCCGCTCCGGGCAAAGCCTGAATCATCATGCCGCCCGCTGCCACAACTCCTTCAGGATTTAAGCGCACACCTAAAAACACCACGCTGGGAATCTGTTCGGAGTAAAAATAATAAGCAGCGATATCCTCGGCGATTTCTCCGCTGATCAGCTCGACACTGCCGACATATGGCTCTTTCAGGCCTAAGTCTTTGATTACTGTCAAATTGCCTTTGCCGATACTTTGACCTAAATCAAGCTTCCCCTCATGACGATAATGCGATACGGCATGAGGATTATTGATATCGCCGCGCACTTGACCGGTCTGATCGGCGATAACCGTCATCCCGGAAATTTCGCCATCGGATTTTAGCAGCACCGTCAACTGATTTTCGGGATTTTTCAGATCGGAGCTCATCAAAAGAGCCGCGCTCATCAATCTGCCTAATGCGACCGTCGAAGCCGGCGACAAATCATGAATTTTTTGTGCTTCCCGTACTAATTTCGTAGTGCGAACCGACACACAGCGCAGCAAATCTTGTTTGGCCAAAGCATGAACCAGATAATCGTCTATCTTATAATTTATTTCTTCCATCATCACTCTTTATTTTCTAATACTTCAATTGCTTTCTGCAGTTGAGTGTCCTGTTCCGGTTCAATTCTGGAAACGATCACATTTTGTACTTCTTCCGGAAGCTCCACCGGATAATCCGGCTCCAGTCCTACCTGATCCACATTCTCACCGTTCGGCAAATTATAATAGAAATTGGTGATTTGAACCGCCGAACCGTCGGTCAGGTATTTGGTAATCGTACCGACCCCCTTACCATAAGAGGTTTCGCCGACCAGTTGCGCTTTTTGCCAATCTCTCAGGCAACCGGCAAACAACTCACTCGCGGAGGCTGAATTACCATTCATTAAACAGATATAATTCATGGTATCGGGAACACCTGTCCGGGCATCTGAAGTCTCCTGAATTTCAAAAGGCTCTCCGTTGCGGCGGCCGACTTCCGTAATCAATTCGCCTTCCGGCAGCAGATAATCGAGCATGGCCAACACTTCATGGACATAGCCGCCTCCATTATTGCGCAGATCAAAGACTACGTCTTCCGCGCCTTCTTCCTGCAGGAAATCCATGGCGTATATAAAATTGTCACTTACATTATCATTAAATTCCGTGATCCGGACATAGCCGATTTTATCTGTCAGCATCCGATAATGAATATTGGCATTGGTAATCTTCGCGCGCTTGACATCAAATGTATATTCTTTGTTGTCCGAACGACGGTAAATAACGACTTTGACAGTAGTTCCCTCTTCACCCCGGATATCCATGGCTAAAGCCGTCACATCCTGATACTCCGCGGCATTTTTGCCGTCAATCGAGACAAAGATATCATTGATCTGTAAGCCGGACTTCTCCGCCGGAGATTCAGGAACCAGATCACTGATCTGATAATCCACCCCGACCTTTTCAACAGTGGCGCCGATGCCGCTGTAGACACCGGACATCGATTCCTCCATATCCTGAACATATTCCGGATCCATATAAAAGGTATAAGGACTTTCCATCTCAAGCATCAGACCGGAAGTCATGGCCTCAATCAGTTCTTTGTCGCTAAGTTCCTTGTAATAATTGTCCCCCAGCAGTTTAAGAACCGTATTGAGCTTTTGCAGGGCCTCCTGATTTTCCTCCGTATCTTTAAAATCAAGTCCGTAGCCTTTTTCCTCCTGTACAGAGGAGTGATAACCGCTGCTGTCCTGCCCAAAGATAATTCGATTGCTGTAGAGGACTGCAAAAATCGCAATAAATATCGAGGCGGTCAAAAAAACAGAGATACCCGCGGTCAATACATATCCCCAGATACCGTGCTTGGTCTTGGCGTTACCTGACGAAACCTTCTGATTGTTCTGAGGCGGCTGAGAGCCGTTGTCGAAGCCTGAATTATAATGAGGATTAATTGAATTGGGATCATAACCCTGTACATTGAATCTCTTATTGTCGTCCTGCATGGAACTCTCCTTAGACTAATAAAAATAATCACAAAGTGATTATTTTTATCAGATCGTTTGCTTAAATTTTTAAATTACCAGTCTTAAAATATTATAAGTAGCCAAGCGGGTCAACACTTGAACCGTTTATGCGAACTTCAAAATGCAGATGAGGTCCTGTCGAAAAACCGGTAGTGCCGACAAAGGCTACGGTTTCGCCCGCCGCCACCGTCTGCCCGACCGAAACATTAAAGCCGCTCAGATGACAGTATAAAGTGGAAAAGCCGTTACCGTGATCGATAATTACCGCATTCCCGCCGACATTCATCCATGAAGCATAGGTAACCACACCGGACTGCGCTGCGACAACCGGCGTACCTGTGGGCGCAGAAATATCAATACCCGTGTGAAAATCTGAATAGAGCGAGCCGCCCATCATAAAGGAACGATAACCATAGTTAGAAGTGATTTGATAAGAACTGGGTACCGGCCAAACAAATCCGCCGCCTGAATAGGAAGGTTCTTCAGGCTCTTCAGGTACGACCGGGTCAGCAGGTTCCTGCGGAGTTTCCGTATAATCATTCGGAGTTTCTTCCGGCGCGGAATTATTCGCCTGCTCCTCCGCCGCTCTGGCAGCTTCTTCCTGTCTGAGTCTTTCTGCCTCAGCCTCGTCTTCCCGCCTCCGTCTTTCCGCTTCGGCCGCTTCGGCGGCAGCTTGTCTTTCCGCTTCGATGGCGTTGATGTTCGCTTGCGCTTCCGCCATCGCGCTCTGAATTTCTCCCTCAAAAACGGCAAAAGTGTCTAATTCGGCATTTTTATCAGCGATATACGCATCATATTGCTCGATCTCACCGACTTCAAAATCGATATTCGATTCAATTTCCGCGAGCAAATCGGTTATTTGATCTAATTCTTCCTGATTTTCATCGATATCGTTTTGGGTTTCTTCCGTTAAATCTTCCAGATTCTTCTTCTCTGTTTTGATTTCTTCGAGAGCTGCCTCGTCATCATCGGTAATGATCTTCATAAATTTGACAGTCGTGAAAAAACCTTCCAGACTGTCAGACTCTAATAGCAGTTCCAAGACAGATTTATGCTGCATGCTGAACATGGTTTGCACACGCTCGCCGTATTGTTCCAATTTTCGGTCAAAATTGTCCCGTGCCGCGGCAAGATTGCTTAGAGAGGTCTCCTGCATACTGAGAAGCGTTTCCTGTCTGTTCTTTAATAATTCATAAGCCTCTTGCTGCTCTTCTGAACGTTCGTTCAGCCAAGCCAAATTCGACTCCGAAACGGACCTGTCTTCCTGCAGCGCAGCGATATCTTCTTCAATCGTAGAACGTTGAGCGTCAATATTGGCCTGTTCGTCCAAAAGCTCGGAGATACGCTGATTTAAATCATCTATTTCATCTGCCGCTACATGGGGACTGACCACAAAGATACCAAGCATCAAGATGATAATCAGAAATAAGCTCGTGGCCTTCTTCAAAGATTTCATTTTTTTCTCCCTGCTCAATCTACCCTCTAAACTATTTTCCGTCTCCCGAAAAACTATAACACATTATACATTAACATGCTTCCTGACCGCCAGACCGCTAAACAGACCGCCGATTGTAATTCCCAGCATCAGGTTGGCAATGATAATGACGGGCAGTATTTCCATGGAGGGAATTAAAGCAAATTCCGCGCGATTCAGAATATCCTGACCGAAATGTTGATAAATTGTATTGTACAATACAGCAAAAACGGCAGAGGAAATCGCGGAAGCGATAACGCCTACCAGGATTCCCTGTACGACGAACGGTATTCTGATATAGGTATTGGTCGCACCGATATATTTCATAATATTTATTTCATAGGATCTTGCCAAAGCCGCTATTCTGACCATGTTGGAGATGATGAATACAGTGATTAAGCCGAGTACAACCATGACGATAATGCTGACCGTAGTAACCCCGTGAATCAGATCATTGAGGACCTTCATCAATTCATCTTCCATGTAAATTTCTTTTATATTCGGGTTTTCAATCAAGGAATTTCGGAACTCATCTCCCAGAGCGGGATCTGCCAAACGAACATTAATCGTATAGGGGATGCGATTATGATAGTCAAAATCGGTGAATAATTCATCTTTGCCCAAGGAATCGACAAAATCCTGATAATTTTCCTGCGGCGTATTGAGTTTATGGAAAACAACATTCTGATCCGCCTCTAATAACTTATCTACATTCGTCGCTTCAGCGGGATTAATATCCGTATTAAACAAGATCTCGATGGGCGGCTTTTGACCGGCTATCTCTACCAGATGACGTAAATTATAAGCAAAGGCGGCAAACGTGCTGCCGATCAGCAACAACAGCATCATGGTGGTGACTGAAGCAAGCATGACCAGAGGATGACGTTTCAGATTGACAAAACCGTCTCTGATCGCATATCGGAAGCGTCTACTCTTCATCTTTCAACGCTCCTTCCTCGTCATGGTCTTCCGCATCGCTTGGGCTCTGATCTTCAGCTTCTGAACGAATTTCCGAAAAACCCCTGTAATACTTCTCCGCCAGTGTTTCTTTGGCATTAGCTTCTGAATTTTGCGGCGTCTGCGCAGAATCACGAACGGTCGGCAGCGATTTCGGAGTTTCTGCCAAAGGTTTATCCGCCTCATCTTCCGGCACTTGACTCATATTTTCCGCGAGCATGCGCATTTTGGCAATCCGTTCGGCTAAGGAAAGACGATTCTTGCGCTTTCTGGAATCGGCGTCAATGCGGGTTCTGATTTCTCGGGATCTTCTTGCCCGTCTGACCTCTTTTTCTTTTTGCAGCTTTTGCTCATACAAAAGATTATCCAAGATGGCATTTTCCATTTCCTCAATTTGATTCTCGGAACGTTCGAAATTTAACTCCTGTTCGACGATCGAACATTGCGTATAACCGGCTTCCACTTCATCCCTGATAATCTTGCCGTGATGCAGTTCAATGACCCGTTTTTTCATTAAATTAACTAAACTGACATCATGCGTGCAGCAAATCACGGTTGTTCCGGCGCGATTGATTTCTTCGAGCAGTGCGAGAATGGATTCGCCGGTCAGCGGATCAAGATTTCCCGTGGGCTCGTCCGCGACAATTAATCCGGGATTATTGATCATAGCTCTGGCAACCCCGACACGCTGCGCTTCTCCGCCCGACAGTTCATTCGGATAACAATTCGCTTTATCCTTTAAACCGACCACGCTTAAAACCATGGCGACACGGCGCTTAATCTGGGATTTTGACTCTCCCACAATTTCCATGGCGAAAGCGACGTTTTCAGCAACTGTCTTTGTTTCAATCAATCTGAAATCCTGAAAAATGATGCCGATTTTACGGCGCAAAAAAGGGATCAGGCGTTTTTGCAAACGATTGATTTCATAGTTGCCCAGAATTACTGTACCGGAAGTCGGTCTTTCCTCACAGGTTAATAATTTAATAAGTGTAGATTTTCCGGCGCCGCTTTCTCCAATGCAAAAAACAAATTCGCCGGATTGAATGTTAAAACTAACTCCATCTAGTGCTTTCGCACCGTTCGCATAGGTTTTTGAAACATTTCTAAATTCTATCAAAGAACAAATCCTCTAACTTTACCATTTTTTATTGGCCGGATTAAAGGTGCCTTCTGTTTGTAAAGATTCAAGGTATTTTCTAACCATGGTTGCCAGTTTAAATAGTACGGCATCATCAAAAGAACGCAGATCTAAACCGGTGATCTTTTCTACTTTATCCAGTCTGTAAACTAATGTATTGCGATGTACAAATAATTGTCTAGATGTTTCAGAACCGTTTAAGCTGTTTTCAAAGAATTTATCAATCGTAATTAATGTTTCCGCATCCAGCTGCTCATAGGTATTTTCCTCAAAAACTTCCGATAAGAACATCTGACATAGCGTCGGAGGTAATTGAAAAATTAACCTGCCGAGACCGAGCTTATTATAATGCATGATACGCTGCTCATCATCGAAAATTTTGCCCACAGTCAGAGCCAGTGACGCTTCACGGTATGATCTGGAAACATCCTTCAGCGTTTTTACGACCATGCCTACGCCGATATGCAAATCAATATTTTCTACTGCTTGCTTCAAACCGTCATAAATCAGCTGAGGATATTGTTCCGGTTCCGGAATTTCATGAGCTTCATTTTCCTCATTATCTTCCGCTTTTCCCGAAGCTTCTTGAATATGCTGTTCTACTTTTCCCAGATTTAAGATAACAACCAGGTTCTTTTCATCCATCGGCAATAAATAATTTGAATCCTCAATATTCAGAATGGAATTCAAAGCATTTTTTGTCTGTATATCATAATTATCTTTAAAATTCAGTAATAGAGCCTGCCGTGAATGGGTATAAGGGATGCGATATTCTCTGGCTTTAAGCGGAATATCACCGGGCAGCTCGTTTTCTAAAAGTACATTTTTGAGAAAGCCTTCGCTCTCTTCTTCGTTGTTCTTTTCCCTTAAAGCTGATTTGATCCAGCCCGAGAGCAGCTCCAGATAATTCGCCGAAACCACATCTGTACCTTTGACAAAGGCGACAGCGATCAATTTCTGATCATGCAGCAGTTTCATATAGGTATTGCCGGAAGCAACAGTCTTATCATCAGAAGATTGAATAAAAGATTTTACCGAATCGTCCTGATGTCCGATCAAAGAATGGTCTGTAGCCGCAAAAATATGACCGTCCTTGTCCACAGCACCCACTGTAACATCCAAAAAATGGGATACTTCTTCTATACATTTTTTAATCTCTTCCATAATATACCTTCCTGATGTTCCTTCTATTCTACAATAAATGATTTCTCTACCAATCGAAAATTATGGCTTTTCTTTAACAAATCGGTGTTAATTATATTACATTTGTAAATCTTGCACAATTTTCACGGCTATTTTTCATCATTATCTACATTAAGCCTTTAATGATTCCGTTATCATCAATGTCAATGATCTCCGCCGCCGGCTTCTTAGGCAATCCCGGCATCGTCATAATCTGACCGGTCAGGGCGACGACAAATCCGGCTCCGGCTGAAATCCGAATATCTCTGACGGTAATCGAAAAATCGGAAGGCGCGCCTAAGACGAGCGGATCATCCGTGAATGAATATTGAGTTTTCGCCATGCAGATAGGCAGATCTGAAAATCCCAGCTGCTCCGCCTGCATCAGTTTTCTCTCCGCTATTTTCGTAAAATTTACTCCGTTCGCATGATATACATTTCGGGCAATCGACTCAATTTTGCTTTTCAGGCTTTGCTCGGGTTGATAGGCGAATTTTAATTCCCGTTTCTCCGCGCAGGCTCCGATAACCGCTTCCGCCAGTTCCAAACCGCCCTTGCCGCCCTTTTCCCATACTTCAGACAGGTAGACGTCAGTCTGATGGGCACGGCATTCTTCTCTGATCAGCTCTAATTCTTTATCCGTATCAGAGGGGAATTTATTGATAGCGACAAGCACATGCTGATTAAAAACTTTTTCTAAATTTTGAATATGCTGAAGCAGATTCGGTAAACCTTTTTCCAGCGCTTGTAAATTTTCCTGATTCAGTTCTTTATCCGGCACTCCGCCATGTTTTTTCAATGCGCGGACTGTCGCTACAAGAACAACCGCATCGGGTTGTAAATCATTGTTTCGGCATTTGATGTCAAAGAATTTTTCCGCGCCAAGATCAGAACCGAAGCCTGCTTCTGTAACGGTATATTCATGATAACTCATCGCCATTTTCGTAGCTAAAACACTGTTGCAGCCATGTGCGATATTGGCAAAAGGACCGCCGTGCACAAAAACAGGTGTTCCCTCGATGGTCTGTATAATATTCGGCTTAATGGCGTCTTTGAGCAGCACTGTCATCGCTCCCTCAGCTTTCAGATCACCGGCGGTAACCGGCTTTTGATCAAAAGTATAGGCGACGATCATTTTTCTCAAACGTTTTTTCAGATCTGAAACTGAATTAGCCAAACAGAGTACTGCCATCACTTCGGAAGCGACTGTGATATCAAATCCGTCCTGGCGGGGTACACCGTCAGATTTTTTGCCGAGCCCGTCGACGATATTGCGCAATTGACGATCATTCATATCGACGCAGCGTCTCCAAATAATAGAGCGGGAATCAATATTCAGGCTGTTTCCCTGATGGATATGATTATCCAGCATCGCCGCCAACAGATTATTCGCCGCGCCGATTGCGTGAAAATCTCCGGTAAAATGCAAGTTAAGATCTTCCATCGGCAAGGCCTGTGCATATCCGCCTCCGGCAGCGCCTCCTTTAATGCCGAAAACAGGTCCGAGCGAGGGTTCACGCAGAGCGATCGCTGCCTGTTTTCCGGCTTGCCTCAATGCGTCTGCCAATCCGACTGTCGTCGTGGTTTTGCCTTCGCCCGCCGAAGTAGGAGAAATCGCCGTTACCAAGATCAATTTGTTTTTATGGTAATCATCCTTTAAAGCCTGCAGCTGCACTTTCGCTTTATAGTTGCCATACAGCTCCAGCATCTCCACGGGAATACCTGATGCCTTTGCTATTTCCAGGATCGGTTTCAGTTTCGTATTCTGGGCAATTTCGATATCGCTGAGATGCGACATGTAACCTCCTTAAAACGGCCTGATCAAAAATCTTATAACCGAATGACCGCAAATGTTTAAGCATTAAACGGAGGAAAATCTCCGATAACTCCGCTCTGCAAGGCTTCCAAATCAGTCAGCCAGATGACCCGTCCGCTGACCCGGATTAACTCATCCTTCTCCATCGCAATCAACTCGCGGGAGAAAGAAGGTCTCGGCATAGCCAAAAGCCTTGATACAACTTCCTTCGAGGCCGGTAATTCTACGGCTTGGGTGGAAACGATTTTGGATGTATCCTGAAGAGTTTTATGTTCTGCCTCAAGCTGTTGTTCCAGCAAATCCAGGAGATAGGCAGAGATTTTTTGTCTCAAAGTTCTCTGGGATAAGGTATAGATTCTTTTATTCTGATTGTTGACATGATTCGAGAGAAGACCGAGTAAATTCGTCAGCATATGGGGCGAACGGTTGATCATCTCATAAATATCCTCTTTTTTGACATACACGATTTTCGTCGAAGATACCGCCTCCAAGCTGAATTTGTAAGTATTATCCCTGGCGAAAATCAGATCTTCCCCGAACGTATCTCCTGCCTGCAGAAGATCCAACGTTGAGAAATCACCGTCTACCGAATATTTCTGTTTAGCGACTTGTCCTTCCAAAACGATACCGACACCAAAGGATTTATCTCCCTCACGCACAATAAACTCACCTTTCCAAAAAAGGTGCACATTGGTTTGTTCACAATAATCCTTATAAACGGCATGATTAAGACCATCAAACAAATCTGTCATTGCTAAGAAATCGCAAAGTTTTTTCATGTGTTCCCCTTTCGAATCAGCTGATTTTGTTTTGAGATTTGTTTGGTGCGGATGACAGGACTTGAACCTGCATGCTTTCGCACTGGAACCTAAATCCAGCGTGTCTGCCAATTCCACCACATCCGCATCGATTGCATATATGTTTTATACAAATTTACCAAATGAGTATACTAAAAATTGGTACAATAGTAAAGTAATTCGGCCGAAATGAGCCCTTCAGCAAATTTGGCGCACTTAGTGTTTCTATTAACAAAATGGCCCTTCGTTTAACCCTGCGGTTTCTTCAGATTAACCCTCTGAACTCTTTAGAGACCGGACGATTATTCATTCTTTAACAGCTTATCCGTAAACTAAAAGACGATATTTCAGGCAAATGATTTTTGCCGTTGAAATATCGTAAAATCTGTCTGCTGCTCTCAGAAACAGAAAAAACCTCTTACTCATCCAGCTTGAGCACGCTCATGAATGCTTCCTGAGGAATTTCTACGCTGCCGACCTGGCGCATGCGCTTTTTGCCCTCTTTCTGTTTTTCCAGCAATTTGCGCTTTCTGGAAATATCGCCGCCATAACATTTTGCCGTGACATCCTTGCGATAAGCTCGAATTGTTTCTCGGGCGATAATTTTGCCGCCAATCGCCGCCTGAATCGGAATTTCAAACTGCTGACGAGGAATTTTTTCCTTCAGTTTTTCTGCCATTCTGCGTCCGCGGGCATAGGCGTTGCTGCGATGAATGATAAAAGACAAGGCATCCACCGTTTCGCCATTGATCAAAATATCAAGCTTGACAAGATCCGATTTTTGATAATCTTTAAACTCATAATCAAGAGAAGCGTATCCGCGGCTTCTGGATTTCAGAGCGTCAAAAAAGTCATAGATAATCTCATTCAAGGGCATTAAATAATGCAAATTCACTCTGGTGATTTCAAGGTACTCCATATTGATAAAAGTACCCCGACGCTCCTGGCACAATTCCATCACGTTGCCGATATATGTATCCGGCACCACGATCGAAGCATTGACCATCGGTTCTTCTATATATTCAATCAATTCAGCTTTCGGCATATTCGTCGGATTATCAAGGCGCATAAGGCTGCCGTCAGTCAGGCAAAGATTATAGACGACAGAAGGCGCCGTAGAAATAATTTCCAGCTCAAATTCGCGCTCAATTCTCTCCTGAATTATTTCATAATGGAGCAAACCCAAAAACCCGCAGCGAAAACCGAAGCCGAGCGCCGCCGACGTTTCCGGCTCGAAGGATAAGGCGGCATCATTGAGCTGCACCTTTTCCAACGCTTCGCGCAGATTGTTATAATCCGCCCCGTCAACCGGATATAAACCGCAGAAAACCATTTGCTGTACCGGTTTATAGCCGGGCAATGCTGTCGCGGCGGGATTTTTGACTAAAGTAATCGTATCGCCGACCCGCGTATCCTGAACATTTTTGATACTGGCCACTAAATAGCCGACATCACCGGTAATCAGTTCTTTGACGGAAGTCACGGAATCCGCTCTGAAATAACCGAGTTCCGTCACTTCAAATTGCTTTTTCGTATTCATCATCAAAATCCGGTCGCCAACTTTGACCCGACCGTTTTTCACATTGATATGAGCGATGACACCTTTATAGGAATCATATTCCGAATCAAAAATTAAAGCCTGCAGCGGTTTTTCAATATCCCCCTGCGGAGCAGGCAATTTTTCCACGATCTGTTCCAGCACAGCCGGAATATTGATATGATTTTTAGCGGAAATTCTGGGCGCGTCAAGTGCCTCAATGCCGATAACTTCTTCAATTTCATGTGCTACTTCATCCGCCCGGGCAGATGGCAAATCAATTTTATTAATCACCGGAATGATCTCCAGATTAGCTTCCAAAGCCAGATAAACATTTGCCAAGGTCTGCGCCTCGATGCCCTGAGCCGCATCGACCACTAAAATTGCTCCGTCGCATGCTTCAAGCGTCCTTGACACTTCATAGTGAAAGTCAACATGACCCGGGGTGTCAATCAAGTTCAGGATGTAAGTCTTGCCATCCTTATGTTTATATTGCATGCGGATCGCCTGTGCCTTGATCGTGATGCCGCGTTCCTGTTCCAGATCCATATTATCCAGAACCTGGGAGCGCATTTCTCTTTCTGTCAAAACTCCGGTTTCGCTGATCAAACAATCGGCCAGCGTCGACTTCCCATGATCGATATGGGCGATAATACAAAAATTTCTAACATTTTCCTGCCTGCTCACGGGCAATAAACCTCCATCCGCAGTCACTTTCAACTTCATTCATATTGTATTAATTAATCTTATATATTATTGGCGGAACACATAACAGCAGTTAATTATTTCGGTACCCCGATTTCATTAAAAGGATAAAATTTGAACAATAATTTACCGAGTATCTGATCGGCTTTAACGGGTCCGATTTTGCGGCTGTCCTTACTGACCGCTCTATTGTCTCCCAAGACAAAATATTCATCCTCCCCCAGCGTGACATTCTGATAGTCCATACCCGATTCGGCATGGGTTTCCACGCTTTCTGCCAAATAAGGCTCAGCCAGTCTTTCATCATTAATATAAACATGATTGTCCTTGATTTCCAGATGTTCACCCGGCAGGCCGATCACTCTTTTGATGAGCAAAGTCTGAGGGTTGAACGGATCCGTCTTTTCGATCGTGATAATGTCGCCACGTTTAATATTGAAATATTTGCTGACTTTCTCCACAAAAATCTGATCTTTGTTATGCAGGGTCGGTTCCATCGAGGGGCCTTCGATAATATTTCTCTGAATCACAAAAATCGTCAAAAAGACGCCGACCGTGAGAACAATTAAAAAGGTTCTCAGCCAATCAAGGAAAACTGAAAGTTTTGAATTTTCCGGCTCGGTTTTATTAAGAATTTTTTCCGTGTTCTTATTATTCTTTTTTTGATTCATGTCCGGCAGTTATCCTCTAACTATTCGCGTGAAATATCCCGGAGTTTCGACCAGAAAAAAATTACTCTTTCAAGTCAATCTTCAAGCCAAGTTCCGCTAATTGATCTTCAGAAACTTCAGACGGGGCCTCAATCATCAGATCGGATGAATTCTGCACTTTCGGGAAGGCGATCACATCACGGATGCTTTTACTGCGCGTCAGAAGCATGATTAAACGATCCAAGCCAAAGGCCAGACCTCCATGCGGCGGCACCCCGTAGGCAAAGGCTTTCAGGAGGAAACCAAAGCGTTTTTCACTTTCCGCCTCATCCATACCTAACAGGCCGAAAATTTTTCTCTGTAAATGCTGATCATGAATACGAATACTTCCGCCGCCGATTTCATTGCCGTTAAGCACAATATCATAAGCTTTCGCCCTTGCCTTAAGCGGATCCGTATCGAGCAAAGCCAAATCTTCATCCATCGGCGAGGTAAAGGGATGATGAACAGCCACATAGCGCCCGGCTTCGTCATCATATTCAAACATCGGAAATTCGGTGACCCAGACAAAATTCCATAAATTTTCATCGATCAGATCAAGACGCCCGGCAACCTCTTTGCGTAAATGGCCAAGAGCATCGTAGACAACCGGCAGCTGATCGGCAACAAATAAGAGCAGGTCGCCGGCTTTGGCGTCTACCCGCGCACTGAGTTTCTTCAGCCAGTCTTCATTTGTAAATTTAAGGAAAGAGCCGCGCATTTTGTCGGCTTCTTCTACCGCCAGCCAGGCCAATCCCTTCGCACGATAACTTTTAACATAATCAGTCAGACTGTCAATCTCTCGGCGAGTCATCTTCGCGCCGCCCGGCACCACGATTAACTGAACTGAGCCGCCTTGCCCAAGCGCATCCTGAAATACTCTGAAATCAAGCTCCGCCGCTAAATCGGAGACATTTTGCAGCTCCATGCCGAATCTTGTATCCGGGGCATCAAGGCCAAAGCGTTCCAAGGCTTCTTTATAAGTCAGGCGAGGAATCGGTAAAGTCACCTGATAATCTTCGGTCTTTTGCCAGAGGAAGCGGATAAATTTTTCAATAATCGCGATGACATCCTCTACCGTAACAAAAGACATCTCAAGGTCGATCTGTGTGAATTCCGGCTGTCTGTCAGCCCGCAAATCCTCATCTCTGAAGCAGCGGGTAATCTGCATGTACCTGTCATAACCACTTAACATCAGCAATTGCTTAAACAGCTGCGGAGATTGCGGCAGGGCAAAGAAATTTCCGGGATAAACTCTTGACGGCACAAGATAATCTCTGGCACCTTCCGGTGTGCTCTTAATCAGCATCGGTGTTTCAATTTCCAGAAAACCTGCTCCGTCAAAAAAATCTCTGGTCAGCTTAGTAACCTGATGACGCTTGATAATATTTCTCTGCATATCAGGCCTTCTCAGATCCAAATAGCGATATTCCAAGCGCAGAGCTTCACCGGTATCAATATTCTCTTCGATATAAAACGGCGGCGTCTTGGATTTTGATAAAATCCTCAGTTCCCGCACATGCAATTCCCATTCACCGGTCGGCATATTGGGATTGACATCCTGTCTCTTGCGCAAAACGCCTATCGCCGCCAGAACAAATTCACTGCGCACCTGTCTGGCATTCTCCAGAGCCTCCGCCGGACTCGCATCATCAATCACCAGCTGCATTTCGCCGCTCCGGTCACGCAAAGTAATAAAGACCAAATTGCCGATATCACGCTGACGATGGCACCAACCCATCAGAGTCAATTCACTGCCCTCTTGCTCAGGCTTGAACTCCGCTACTAAACAGGATCTTCGTAAACCTTCTATAGAATTCATAATTTCCCCTTTGTCTTTTTTATATCGAAACTCCGATTTATTTATTTTTTACACTTTTCGTAGTCACCGCCAAACCTCTCAGCTCAAAACAAAAGCATCAACATTTTATACTTTTCAGCGACTCCGCCAAATCTGCTATTTTAACTTCTTTTTCTACTCCGCTCGCCATGTTCTTCAGCTTGACTTGACCGCTGTTTAGTTCACTTTCGCCTAAAACGATGAGATATTTAGCAGCTATTTTATTGGCATATTTCATCTGCGCCTTAAAGCTACGCCGCATTATATCATATTCGGCAATCAAATTTTGTTTGCGCAAATCAAAAGCCAGTTTGGCCGCAGCCGCGAGCGTATCGGGAAAAGAAAGAATATAGATATCCGTCGCTTCAATCGTCGGCAAGCTGATCCCCTGACTTTCCATCTCCATCAGAAGTCGTTCCACGCCGAGCGCAAAACCGACTGCGGGAGTCGGCATACCGCCAAGTTCCTCAACCAGACCGTTATACCTGCCACCGCCGCAGATCGTACCCTGCGTACCGACATTTTCCGAAACAAATTCAAAAACCGTTCGCGTATAGTAGTCTAAGCCGCGTACAATATGACCATCTATTTGATATGGAATTTTCAGCTCATTCAGAATCGATAAAAGCTCTTCAAAATGCTTCGCACAATCTTCGCAAAGAAAATCTTTTTGCATCGGTGCGTCTTTTATGACGGGCGATTCCGCATCATCCTTGCAATCCAAAATCCGGAAGGGATTTCTCTCAAAACGCTCCTGACAATTATCGCAAAGTTCATTCAGATGCGGCCTAAGATAGGCTTTCAAGTGCTCAAAATAGGCCGGTCTGCATTTCGGACAACCGATGCTGTTTAAATGCAAAGTAATTTTTTTCAGACCGAGCTGCTGAAAAAAGGCGTAGAGCAGACTAATTAATTCCGCATCCGCAATCGGTTCGTCCGAAGAAAATAACTCACAGCCCATTTGATAGAATTCACGATAACGACCTTTGCCCATTTTCTCATATCGGAAATTGTTCAAGATATAATAAAGCTTTTGCGGTGAACCGGCCGAGGCAAGACCATTTTCCAGATAGGCTCGTACCACACCTGCCGTACCCTCCGGGCGCAAGGATAGACTGCGACCTCCTTTATCAAGAAATGTATACATTTCCTTCTGCACAATATCGGTTGTATCACCTACACCACGCTGAAACAGTTCGGTTTGCTCAAAAGTCGGCACCCTGATTTCCTGAAAGTGAAAACTCCGGCATATTTCACGAAAAGTGTTTTCGAGCAAACGCCAGGCAGGAGTTAGCTCCGGCAAAATATCTTTTGTTCCTCTGGGTGCTTTAATATCCATATCGATCCTCTCTCATTTCCCTACAATAATGCTGCTCAGCTTCTTTTCAGCCTCTGTTGCATTATCGAAAACTTTCTTTGAAATCATATTTTCGGAGTTCTTTCACACGGAAAACAGTTTTCAAATAGTTATTATACAATATGAGTTATTATATAACATAATTGTTAAAAGTTATATTTAAGCAACTCCGGCATATATGCTATTATTAAAAAGTAAGAAAATCAGTCAAAAGCAAAGCACTTATTATTTCGCAAAGAAAAAATCAGGAGAACGATATGGGTTTATTAGAATCAGGTCAAAATTATTTGGAAAACATTTATATTTTACAGAAAAAGATGGGCAATGTTCGTTCGGTTGATTTAGCAAACGAAATGGGATTTTCCAAACCATCCGTCAGCAGAGCAGTGCATCTATTAGAGGATGACGGCTACCTTTTTTTTAACGACAGCGGGAATCTGGAATTAACTGAAAAGGGGGAAGATCTTGCCAAGACGATTTATGATCGGCACATGTTCTTAGCCGAATATTTTATGGCCTTGGGCGTGGGTGAAGAAACGGCCTATAATGATGCCATGCGTCTGGAATATTATATCAG
The DNA here is from genome assembly GCA_964346695.1 of uncultured Mageeibacillus sp. Lineage (GTDB taxonomy): Bacteria > Bacillota > Clostridia > Saccharofermentanales > DTU023 > UBA5436. The sequence goes on from CAYFVK010000013.1 coordinate 32,589, forward strand.
TAAAGAAACATTTGATCGGATGCGTCTGCACGCTATCAATTGCGCTATGAACTGCCCCAAAGCGTCTTCTGAAAGGTTCTTCAATTTCAATAAAGAAAAAATTAAAGACCTGGAGGCTTTACAATAAACCGTCATTTTTGACCGCTTGGTGGTCAAATCTTTCGATTGTGCACGAACAGCGTTTAGCGAGCTAAGTGAAAGCCACTCCCGAATCATGCAAAACCGTCTTTTTTGACCACTGGGTGGACAAATCTTTCGATTGTGCACGAACAGCGTTTAGCGAGCTAAGTGAAAGCCACTCCCGAATCATGCAAAACCGTCTTTTTTGACCACTGGGTGGACAAATCTTTCGATTGTGCACGAACAGCGTTTAGCGAGCTAAGTGAAAGCCACTCC
>CAYFVK010000014.1:0-7286 GCA_964346695.1 uncultured Mageeibacillus sp.
GAATTCAGGATAGAAATTCCCGGTATCAATTGTCTGCCGAAGGCAGGCTAACTATCTACACCGAATCTGCCTGCAAAAATCTCCGCCGATTTCTTAATTTCAGTTTAATCTAAAACAATCTTGACTTTATATGTTCAAGAGCGGAAGGATTAAGCCCAGATCTGCCCTGCGAATTTTAAATGCCATATCCGCACCCTGTTCTGTATATTCCAGCGACTCAATCAGCGCAATTTTCTGCAATTGGGAGATGATCTGGCCATGTTCATAGGGAATCAGAAGATGAAAGGGCAACAAAGAAGCTTTTATCATGGCAATAATTGCCTCTCGCAATGCTTCGATACCGATATTTTTAGCGGCGGAAACGAACATTTGCTTAACCTGAAAACGATCAAGATCTTTTAATTTCTGTACCAGATCATGATCGACCAAGTCGATTTTGTTAAAAACCTGAATGCGCGGTTTCTTATCCGCCTTAAGTTCCCGCAGCTGTTTTTCAACAATGTCCATTTGCAAGCAATATTCCGGATCAGAAAGATCCGTCACTTCCAAAATAATATCCGCATAGGTCACTTCTTCCAAGGTGGACTTAAAAGCATCGACCAATTGATGGGGTAATTTACGAATAAATCCGACCGTATCAATCAATAAGATAGGCAAATCACAATGTTTGAGTCTTCTGGCGGTCGGATCAAGCGTGGCGAAAACCTGATCCAGCGTTTCCACATCCGAATCGCAAAGCACATTGAGTAAAGTAGATTTGCCGGCATTAGTATAACCGACAATCGCCACCGTAATCACCGCACGATCAGCCCGACGATCACGAGTCAATTCACGATGCTTATGCAGCGATTTTAATTTTGTCTTTAAATATTTGATTCGGCGCTGTATATGTCGGCGATCTGTTTCCAGCTGAGTTTCACCCGGACCTCTTGTGCCTATCCCGCCGCCAAGACGTGATAAGGCCTGCCCTGCCCCGATAAGTCTGGCAGCACGATCGTTCAGCTGCGCGATCTCAACCTGCAATCGACCCGCCCCGGATTTAGCATGAAGCGCAAAAATATCGAGTATGATCAGTGTCCGATCCAAGACCCTCAGTCCGGTCAGCTCACTGATATTGCGCATTTGAGAACCGCTCAGATTTAAGTCCAAAACAAGCGTTCCCGCTTCCAGATTTTTTGCCAGCTCCGCTATTTCTTTTAATTTCCCTGAACCGGCAGCATAGGCGGCATCCGGCTTCTGCTTATACTGAATCGCCTGAGCCACAACCTCAAGCCCCGCCGTTTCAGATAATTCAATCAACTCGGCCAGCGAATTCTCCGAGATCGCTTGCTCGTCCTCCTCATGGAGATCCTGTTTGATATAGACCCCGAGCACAATCGCCCGCTGATTGATCTGTTCCTGATCCCTGTCAATTATTTTTTGATGATCGAAACTCCGCTTTTCAGCAGAAAAATACTTATTATCGAAAAATCCCGACTCTTCTTGCGGCAAGTTAAAAGACTCCTTTGTCAGCTGCGGTTTGATTGACAATGCGCTCAAATTCCAAATATTGATCATGATCGCTGAAATAGAGTTCCGCCTTAATTGCATTTTCCGCAAACACTTCCTGATAGGCGGAATGGATCGCTGCGATCATTTGATTGCGCCAGAATACCTCTTGCATTTCGAGCAAAGACGGAATCAGTATCTCATATACTTCACTGCCCGCTTTTTCGGCAACTTCTTCCGGCTTCATCTTCAGCAGATTGAATAATCTCGAACCGTAATGGCGATCTGACAAACAGGCTTCCTGATAAATTCTGGCGGAATCTTTGATCTCCTCGAAGAAGGCTTCCTTAAGAGCTTTCGGATTTTCCGCAAACACTTCCCGCAGAGATTTCTGATTGAAGAAATTATTCAACTCCCGCTCGGCCCTCTTTATGGTTCGCGGACTATTTCTCTGACCGATGGTAATTTTCAGATTTATCCATTGACCGATTAAGAGATCTGCCTTTCTCTCCGGATGTCCCTTGATTACTTTAAATCGAATCTCCCTAACTTTTTCTCTATATTGATTATCCATCTTTGTCACCTTTATCCATTTTCACGCTAAGCTGCTCAGCTTCCGAGCAATCCGTTTTCCGCTTTATCCATCTGTCTATCTTATGTTGCGCTGTTGCGCCAAACTTGCGAGATATCAGGCCTGATCATCAGTAATCTTTGATCGGCTATCGCTGTCCCGGAATTCTGCCGACACTGCGCAAAATTCTGCTTTGTATTCTTTCCGTTTCTTTCAACTTAATTGAAATACCGGCAATATAAAAGAGAACGATGCCGATACTTCCCTTAATAATATATACCAAAATCTGCAGAATTTTTTTCGTTGTATAAATGGGAATCAAATTTATCGCACTGAGCACAACACCTGTAAAAAGCATACAATATAAGATTTTCAGGAAATAAGGCAGCATGCGATAGGGTTTTGCCTTGGGATTATGCACTTTATAGAGGCCATACACGATAAAGGCGCTGACTACGCTATAGCTGGCATGAGCCATCGCTATGCCCTGCAGTCCGAAATCAAAGACTCTGGTAAAGAGTATGCAGAAAATCGGGTTAAGAATAATCGTAATGATACCGGTAAACAAAGAAATGCGCGTAACCTTTCTGGCGTAAAAGGCCTGATTCGTCATATAGACAATGGTCTGGACAACCAGGCTGATGCAAAACCAGCGCAGAACATCGGCTACAACTTGTACATCGGCGGAAGTATAGACTGCGGCATTCCATTGAAAAATTAATTGAATCGTCTCAAAATTCAACACATAAAAGATAATCGCGATCGGAGCAATCAGGAAAATCGCTTGACGTAAGCTCTGCGTAAACAGGCTGCGCACCTTCTGATAATCCCGTTTGGCGTAAAATCCCGTGATATTGGGCAGCATGACCGTACCGATGGCGATCGTCACGATCCCGTAAGGCAGCATAAAGGCCTGCTCGGCATGTCGTATTGCCGTGGGAGCACCTACAAATTGATTCGTAAACCAATTCATGATCAGCGAATTTAAATGCAAAACGGAAGAAGATAGAAGGGTGGGTATCGCGAGCCTTAACAGTCTTCGATAGCCTTTGTCCCGATAGTTGAAATCAAGCCGAAAGTAACGGATTTCTCTGCGCACCAGAATCAGCTGATAGAACAGATATATCAGAGATGCGCCAACCACGCCCCAGGCTACATTCTGCAGTCCTTTCATGCTCGGATCACCGAAGAAAAGCAGAACGACGATGTAAACAACATTATAAATCATGACCCCGAAGGCAGCCAGACCAAAACGTTTATATGCAGTCAAAATGCCCTGAGTCAAAGAAATCAAGGTCATAAACAGACTTTGAATCAGAAGTATTCTGGATACCGGAATAGCCGCTTCCAGAACCTCGGCGGCTTTTCCCGGATTGATGGCGGGTAAAAGCCAGGGCATGAGCAATCCGACCAAAAGCAGGACAACGCCCATCACGGCGGTGGCAATCGTGATAAAAATATTAACCGAATGCCAAACCTCTTTTTCACGATTCTGTTCAATCCCGGCAGACAAAGTCGGCGTAATCGCCGCGGCAACTGCGCCGCCGATCAATAAGGCATAAAGTAAATCAGGTATAAAAAAAGCCACATAATACGGATCGGAGTACATGCCGTAGCCCAGTTTGGGAACAACTAAAACTTCGCGCAGGAATCCGGTCACTTTCGCCATAAAGTAACCGATCATCGAAACAAAAGTAGCTCGTGCTATATCTCTCGAATTGTTGGCTTTGATATTATGATGTTTCTTCAAGCCAAACAGCGAGGTTTTTCCCCGTTCAGTCCGTTCTGATTGTTTTGGCTTTTGTTCTTGAAAAGGATATGGCAAATCTCTTTCCTCCTACTCCTGATAACCCAATAATTTTACCATATTAAAAGAAAAATGCCGAAGAAATCAATAGTCTTACCTGACTAATTTATCCGATCAAATAATTGATCAAGGAAAATGCTGATTGCCAGTGAATCCGCAGTTCCGCCAAAAGTTAGATTATTTTGATTGCAAAAGACATCAAATTCCTCTAAAAATCGAACTAACTCCCGCTCGGTTCGAATCGTCCGCGAAGCCTGCCGCAATCTGTTTTGAATATCGGTCAGCAGCTCCTCTTTACCCGCTCGCAGAAGTCTGATTCTGAGATTTGAATCCTCTACTTCGTTCATTAAATAGAGCAAAGAGCGGAGACAGGCGACGGAATAATCCTCTCCGGCAAGACGTTTTTTGCGAATCAAATCCGCTGCTTCAAAACAAGCCTTATACCCGCTCGCCGCCGCTCCTCTCGCACCGGAAACCCCGGATCTTCGATAAAGTCGCTCCCCGTTGCTCTCTTCCGACCGTGTTCCGCCACCTGTGAAATCCCGCAGACTGATCTTGCCGAGCTCTGCGATAAAGCGGGATAATTCTTCGCGCTCCGGCAGAATAAGATCACTGTTTATTTTATTCAGATCGAAACTCCGATTTTCCGCGTTCATTATTTTATGCTGCATAACCGCCGCCCATGAGGCTAAAATCAAGGCGAAAGAAAAAATGATGCCCTTTTGCGTATTGACCTGATCCGTGCTTTCCAGCATTTGTCGTTCAGCGAATTTTCCGGCTTTTCTAAGTTCCGCGAATAAGCGTTCCGGGTTTTGAATTTGCATCCCCAGCAAAAAAGATTTGGCGAAGTATTCTTCCAGACTGAGACTGCTCTTGATGAAGCTGAATATATCCATATCACGATGCGCGCCGTTATTCTTGAGATCCACTAAACCGGGCTTGGGCGTGATCACCGCCTCGCTTAAAACGGCTTGCAGCGCTAATTGTTTCAGTCTTTTTTGCTCATAGGCGAAAGCTAATTTACGGGCCAGCGCAAGGCAGGCGCAGGAGAGTTCTGCCATGCTGTGATTGCGCTTTCTGGCACAGAGTGCGGCATCCTCCCCGCAAAGATAACAGCTTCTGTACGGCCTGATAGAACAGGCGGGCTGATCCGCTATGAAGTCTTTTCTGTCATATTCCTCGTAGTTTTTCCCGAATAATAAAGAATCTTGCGCATGAGGTTTGTTCAAAGGCAGATACAAATCCAGATCGAAAAGTCGGTAACAGGGTTTCAGTTCAGGATTATCGATAAAATCTCCGTTTTCAATCTGAATTAAAAGCTGTTTAATAAATGAAGGGGCGTGATTTTGCGGATTTCGCAGCTGCACCGTCCATTCCGCTCCGCATTTAGTCGCACGCGTTTCCTCTGTTAAGGGCAGCAGGTTTTCCGACGCCAAACGCATCTTTAATTCCCGGCAAAAGCGACAAAAAACAAAATCCAATAAGGCATGGCGTTTGACCGGTCCCGGAATGTTCAGGCGCAGATTGAGAATCGGCGCCGGACAGGTTTTTGCCATCTGATTGATCAGGTTCACCCTGCGGTCTATATTGGTCAGAATTTCCGTCGTGTTACAGGACATCATTTCAATCTATCCATTCCCTGCCCCTGCTATGCTTAAGCTTAATCTTTCTGCCGAAATGACGGGTCTCATTTCTGCCAAGACGAAGTGCGGGACTATCCGATTTTTGATCTTTGTTCAGCGAACCTAAAAGTCAAATGCGATGTGATTCATGGCGGACAGCTCATGATTATAATCCACCCCGACAATGCCGACCAAAAGATAACGCTTCGTGTAGCTATCCGGCAAATACTCATTGTGCAGGGTAAATTTTTTAATATCTCCGGTCATCTCCACCTGCATGCGCGGTCCGGTGCAGTAATGCAACTGATCGCCGATCGTCACATAGGAGTTGTCGGCATAGGAGATGGGCAGATTCGCGGCGATCAGCTTGTCTACCTCCTGCTGAATTTCAGCAATATCCACCTGCGGTTTATCTTCAAAAGAAAGAATAAAACCATGCCGTAAATCGCCATGCGTATATTGCCCGACCGGATATTTCTTCAACACATATTCGACCAGAATTTCGGCGGAGCTGGTCATTCTGCGATTTTTCATCGATTTGAAAACGATGTCGCTGACCATCTGCGGTTCCGGGCCAAACAAATTCGGGCGCGTGATAATGATTTCCTCGCCCACGCCGATCAATAAATGGGCATTGATTTGGAGCGTCGGGTAGAGCAGATCAAAATGTTCCACAATCACGCGATCCCCTCTCTGCAAGGCTTTTCTGACCGCATTTGCGAGTTCAAACATTTGCGTGAAGGCTGATTCAAAGCGTACATCCATATGATAGGTATGCGGTCTGAAAAAACCATGTGAGTCAACATCTAAAATCGGCAGGGGGCGAATATTTACGCCATTATCATCATTGGTTAATTCCAGCCCCGGAAACATCCCCTTAATCAACATGCTCTTGCCGGAGCCCGCTTCACCGATCACGCCGATCAACAAATCAAACGGGCTCATGTATTGTTGAGCCAGCTGCATACCGAGATCCGCCATTCTGGCATAGCCTCGCGGGGCTAAATGAACACTGTATAAGTGACTTCTTTGCATTCTGTCTGAATAGGACATATTTACCTCCGGGATTTAATAAACTTTCAGTCTCGAAACTCCGATCCCCTGCGCGCCGGGCGACCTTTGTACAGAGCCGCCCCCGATCAGGCTTTACTATGGCTTTCGCAATCGCTGCCCAAGCCGCTTAGATTTCAGTTAATGCTTTTTTTATCGCTAAAATTCTCTGCATTTCATTGAAGACGATCATATAGCCTTCGTCAACACCCATGCCCGGTTTGGCGAGTATCTGATCCGGCATAATTCCCATGGCAATCTGCACGCAAATTCTGGCCGAATAATCCGTTTCATTACAAGTACCGCCGAGATAAGCCAGAACATCATGCTCTTTGCAATACTGAACAGCTTTCACGATATTATGCACGCTGCCCAAATCCGGGGTCTTGATCTGAATCATATGCCCGGCTTTCTCTCTGGCGAACAGTTCAATATCTTCCAGCGTATTGCACCATTCATCCGCCACCAAAATCACCGGGATCTGCCGCTCATCGACGAGAGCGGTTAAATTTTTGAGATTGGTCATCAGCTCTTCGCGGCTGTTGCCATCCATCGGGCCCTCAATTTGCAAACGGAAGGGTGCGCATAATTTGCTCAATTCTTCCAAGTATTCCGCCATGGCCTGATAATTGTCCGCACCGAACAATTCGCCGATCGTGCCGTAAACGTCGATATGGATAATCGGATTGTAATTTTCATCATGACGTAACGACATAATTCTGTTACGCAGCCAGACAACATATTCCTT
>CAYFVK010000014.1:7386-31248 GCA_964346695.1 uncultured Mageeibacillus sp.
CGCTTTGCGTAAAAATCGGAATCGGCTTATCTGAAACCCGACTGTGATACTCTTTCGCGATCACATCGCAAATCATCATTTTGTCGGCTTTGGCTACCGCATCAAGCAGGCATTGGCTGAAGCCGTAGCGTATGGCGGTATGAATTTTTTTGCCGTCGACTTTCACTTGCTCCAGCTGCTCCGCCATCTCCTGAAAGGTGGTAATCTCCTGATCTTCGAACAAAGGAATCAAATGCTCCTCGATAATCGGGATAAATTCCTCCGCGATAAAGACCGGATCCCTGCCGCCCGCGCCGGAATATTGCACCGCCGCGCAATCGCCCTGCGCCATCTGGCCGTCTTCTAAAAGCATGATCACGGAAACCGATTCGCCCGCTTGTCTGACCGCCTTGAAGCCCGGCGTTTCCGGTTTTCCCATATAGGCGAAGCCGTCGTTTGTCGCACCATGTTTAATCACCAGCTGATCATCAAAATAGAAACCTGATTTTCCCGCGGAACAAATAATTTTTTTAATTTTCATAAATAGCCCTTTCAAATTTTAATAATTATCTTTTATCTGATCTAACTCTTTCGCTTAGCGCGGTCTGCCCACAAGGCGCCCCTTGCTGATCGCATAGACATCATCAATGACCATCTGGAAAGTAGCGTCACGTTTTTCATATTTCGCCCTCTCCGCCATCTTGCGTTGATGAAATTCTTTTAATTCCGCGGTGAACGGCAAATTTCCCATATTGAAAATCCGGATGGCGCCTTCATTATCTCTCGCCGGAAGCATTTTACCGGCATTATAGCGACTCGGCGCAAAAGGAATATCGATCACGCCCGCCTGAATACCGCGAATCGCGCCTAAGGCAATATCTCCCTCGCCCAGTTCAAAGCATTTATTTAATACACATCTGGTTTCCGCCGCGATGATAATCTTTTCATCGACCACATCTTCCGTATTCAAAATCTGATCATGCAGCATATTGATGATCTGTCTGGTCGCTCTTAACCCTTCCGCATTCGCTTCCTTTGTCGGCACACCGATCGCCTCATGCGGTGTTTTGACGATCACCTTGGTAGCGTGAGATAAAGCGGCAGCGACCGAACCCCAGGCGATAACAGAGAACGCTTTCGCTTCATCCTGCGGAAATCCGCCCATCCATTGATGGAGCACGGTCGTTACTTCCACGTCGCCGTAGCCGTAGCGGCGCAAATACTCTTCGGTCAGGCTCTGCAAAGTCTGAATGGCCGCTACGTCCTGCACCAGATTGCCGCATTGGCCATAGCCGACAGTAATATTTTTTACGCCCTGCTCCGCCGCCAAAAGACTTTCGATAATCGCCACGGCATGCGAGACAAAAGGCGGTACCAGCGTTCCGGTTAAAGGCCCGTAAGGTTCCCGGTTGATCGGCACGCCGGCTTCCTCGTAAATCCCGGTTAAACGATCGACGTATTGCCAATCAAAGATTGTCTTTTCGATAGAAACATTTTTCGCATAAGGAATATTATAAGAAATGCCGCCCCCCTCATAAGAGGTAAAGCCGCCGGCATAACAGATCTCCGTCAAAAGTCTGGCATCAGGGGTACCATGCCGGATCTGGATCGGTGTATCCAGACTTTCAATAATCTGACGGCAGCTGTTTACGCCCTGATTGACAGCGGGGAAACCGTTCAGCATGGATTTCGAGTTGCGGATACTTTCTTCTATGCCGTTCTGTGCTTCCTGATAGCGGTTTTGTCTGGTATAGCTGTCGATCGTAGTCGGCAATAAATCCGCCTCGCCCTCATTTTGCAGATAAGTCAGCAGCTTGATCTGATCAGTGACCAGGGGAACGCCGGCCCGCGGCTGAATCAGCGTGTCTTTGCTGTTTTTCGCCTTCGTCAGCTTATGGCTGAAAATTTTATGTTCCGGTAATTTTTTCTGAAACTCTATCGCTTCCTCCAGATCTACATCTTTGCCGGTCGGCCATTGCTGTAAGACCTCTTCACGAATTTTGTAAAATTCATCATCTTTCAATTTTTTATTTCTGATTTCCTGCATGGTATAGTTCCTCTTTCATCATTAATAAAGCTGCTTTGGGGTCAATTTCCGCCAGTAAACCCATGGCGGATAAAATATATTGTTGATCTTTATAGATGGAAATTTCTTTCGGTTTGAGTATGTGAGGTCGCAGCGGATTGATTTCAATCGCCGCTTTGATCTCTGAGAGCCGCTCATGGTGAATGAGAGCGCCCCCGGTCAAAATAACACTTTTTATTTCACTTAAATCCTTGCCTTGCTGCAAATAAGTTTTGCCGACCGGCGTATACACTTCTGTCAAAGTTCCGGCATGCCTCTCTACCGCTTTTTCGACAGCTAAAGCCGCCATCGTCTGATCGAATCGGCGTTCTTTCTCAGCGTGCGGCACAAGATCTTTGTGCTCGCTGAAAAGCTCGAACAGGCGGTTGATCTCGCTCGCTTCAAGCTGCATCCTTGCGCTGATTTCCGCCATTTTATATTCATCGAAAATTCCCTTGAGCGAATAGCGCATGCCTAAGTCACCTTCGACCGTTCGCTTGCCGTAAGGCTCTTCCAATCCTCGCAAAATCGTATTGCTGCTTCTCGGATAGCCGTCACAGACGGAATATACGTCGGTTGTCGCCCCGCCCAGATCGACCGCCAGCAAAGGTCCGATCCCCGGTTCCTGTTCAAAACCGTCCGCCAGCAGCTCCATCGCTTTAAGCATGGCGACCGGAGTCGGCATAATAATGTTGGAAACGATCTCCTGCACAAAGCTGATGCCCTTTGCGCGCACAATTTGCTCCAAAAAGATTTCTCTGATCTTCTGCTGCACCTGTTCGACTTGAATGGAATTGACTGACGGCAGAACATTTTCACAGAAAAAAGTATTGCAATCCTTTAAGATATCGGCGATCTCATCCGCGGCATTGCGATTGCCGGCGATCAAGATGGGAAATGTCGGTTTCAGCTCCGCCAGTTTTTCCGCATTATGCAAAATGCAGTTCTTATTGCCCCCGTCGGTTCCGCCGGTCAGAAGAAAAATATCCGGCTTTAAGCTGCGGATCTCTTCCAGATCCTGCCGGATCATCTCGTGGGCATAGACCTTGATGATCTTCGCGCCGGCGCCCAATGCCGCTATTTTCGCCGCTTCCACAGTCAGTTCCGGGACCAGTCCGGAAACGATCATGCGCAGACCGCCTGCCGCACTGGAGCAGGCTTTGATCTCAGCGAATTCAGTCCTGCCGATCCGGTCGAAAAGATTTTGCTTAGCCTGCGCGAAACCCTCCTGAAGATCCGTTTCCACCGTGGTATAAGCCGCTGCCGTGCCGAGAATCTTGCGCCGCTCGAGATCGACTGCTGTCAGTTTGGTCCAGGTGCTGCCAAAATCACATAAAAGAATGTTTTTTTGTTCTCTCATTCTTCCGCTCTTTCAATCTCTAATCTTTTACCTGAAGATCTTTTTTCATACAGTCAATCGTCACCTGCGGATCGGTGCCGGGCGGGAATACCCGGTCAAAGCCCATCTTGTGAAAGCGCTGTTCAACTTCCTCAAAGGGTTGTTTGCCGACCACGATATTGCCTCCGACATAGAGCAATATATCTCCGATGCCAGCCTCCTCACATTTTTCACGCAAGCCTCTGCAATCCAGTTCGCCATGACCATAGAGCGAAGACACCAGAATCGCGTCGGCATCTGTTTCCAGAGCGGCGGCGATATATTCGCTTTGCGAAACCATCACGCCCAGGTTGGTCACATCAAAACCCGCCTCGCGAAAGGCAAATTCCAGAATTCTGATGCCAACGGCATGCACATCCGCTCCGATGACCCCCATTACTATTTTCTTCGGCATTTCGTCCGTTCCTCCTAAAAATTCGCTTTTTTATCCTTCTTCATTCGATCTATCGTTCTCTGCACATAGAGCAGAGAACCGTCCTGACAAACATAATCAAAATCAATCCGGTTTACGGCATGTCTTTTCAGATAAGCAATCTTTTCCTGCATCTCATTGGATGTAAAGTAAATTAACTGTTCAGGAATCAGCAGCTGATCAATCGGTCCATCAAGTTCTATCGACTCCTCTTTACTCAATACGAAACTCCGAACCGGTTCTTTCGGTTCCACGATCTGCTCAACCGCCCGCTGCATGATCCGAGCGAAGTGACGGCTCTGAGCGACGACAGTAATTCTCTGATCAGGGCGGAGTTTCGACAACTGACAAATCGTCGGTAAGCTATATTGCAGGCCTAAAACAGCCACTTCAATCTGTGCGGAAAAAGATTCGAGAATGCTGTTGAGCCGCTGATAGCAGGAAATGGACGTGACGATCAAATCCAGATCGCGCAGCAAATCTGCCCCGGAAAAGGCAAGCTCGTCCAGCGGATAGCGAAAAATTTCCAGATTGGAGATGTCGGCGATCGAGTTTTGCAAAACCGTGCGTATTTCTGAAGAGGAATCGATAATACCGATTTTCAGACTGTGGTATCCGATATCCCGTTCCCGCATTTTGAGATCAAAATAGATTTGTTTTTCGCGATCCGAAAACCCCAGCCGATCCAGCCTTTGAATCATCCGATCCATCACTTCGGAAGCCTGATCAATGCGGCTCAGCTCCGATTTATCCGGCGGAATCCGGAAGAAAGTTCCTTTTCCCGAAACGCGGTAAATCACGTTTTCCTGTTCAAGTAAATTGTAGGTCTGCTGAATCGTTCCGACAGCGACCTGAAGGTCATTGGCAAAATTTCTGATAGAAGGCAATTGCAGCTCTTCCATGTTCATTTTGCTCAACTGTTCCGGTTGCGCGTCATTCAGCATCCGTTTTAATTGTGAAGCGATTTGCAGATACAACGGCTCTGCCGAATCATTCTCGATATTAATTTCAGAAAATGGAAATGACATCTTGATTAAGGCTCCGTTTCTTTCTGTCCGTACATCGGCTAATCGTTTTGTCGGCTTGCGGGAACTTCTTTGACCTCTTCCTGATTTTTCAAGTAGGCTTCAGGTCCCAGCTGATAAAGATCGTTGCCCCGGCTGTCGATAATCACGGTCAGCGGCATATTCTCCACTTCCAATCTGCGTATCGCTTCCGTACCTAAATCCGCGAAGGCAATCACTTCCGCCTTTTTGATACTGTCGGCGAGCAAAGCGGCCAGTCCTCCCACCGCGCCGAAATAAACCGCGCCGTTTTGTTGAATCGACTTTTTCACAGCGTCATTTCTTCTGCCTTTGCCGATCATCCCTTTCAGACCAAGCTGCAGCAGCTGCGGGGTATAAGCGTCCATACGATAAGCGGAGGTCGGTCCCGCCGAACCGATAATTTGTCCCGGCTTGGCCGGTGTCGGCCCGACATAATAAATCACCTGTCCCGCCGGATCAAAGGGCAAGGGCTGACCGGATTTCAAGGATTGAATAAGACGCTCATGAGCGGCATCCCGGGCTGTGTAAATCGTGCCGCTGAGATAAACCAGATCGCCGGCCCGCAGTGCTTCTATTTGCTGATTGTTCAACGGTGTTTGTATCATTTTTCTCATCGCTCGTCTCTCCGCTCAAATATTATCGTTAAGAAATCTCCGTTCTTCCTCTGAAAATCTTTAATGCGTATATTCAGATAATCGTCGTCGCATGTCTGGCAACGTGGCATTGAATATTGACCGCGACAGGTAAACCGGCGATATGGGTAGGATAGCTTTTAATCTTGACGGCCAGAGCTGTCGTTTTGCCGCCGAAACCTTGCGGACCGATACCCAGACGATTGATCTTTCGGAGTAAATCCGCTTCCATTTCGGCATAAAAGGGATCGGAATTCCGCTCATCCAAAGGCTCTAAGAGCGCCTCTTTGGCGAGTAGAGTTACCAGATCAAAAGTTCCGCCGATACCGACGCCGATGATCAGCGGAGGACAGGCATTGGGACCGGCTTCCCGCACGACCTGAAGCACAAAATCCTCTACACCTTGCCGGCCGTCCGAAGGTTTGAGCATTTTCAACTGACTCATGTTTTCGCTGCCGAAGCCTTTGGGTGCGAGTGTGATTTTGATCTGTGAGCCCGGTACCAAATTAAGATGGCAGACTGCCGGCGTATTGTCAGCGGTGTTTTTTCTTCTCAGGGGATCCCCGACTACACTTTTCCTCAGACAGCCTTTTTCATAACCGCGGCGTACGCCTTCATTGACAGCTTCTTCAAGATTGCCGATCAGATGAATATCCTGACCGATTTCAAGAAATACAACAGCCATTCCGGTATCCTGGCAAATAGGCACTTCGGTCTGACCTGCCACCTGATAATTTTTTTGAATATCCGAGAGAATTTCCCCGGCGATCGCCCAATCCTCTTTGGAGGAAGCCTGCTCGATGGCCTGCCTGACATCCGGGGGCAAATGATAATTCGCCTGCATACACAAGCGACTGATCGGTTCAATTAATTCTTCCGCGTGAAGTGTTCTCATACGCCCTCCGCTCTGTTATAGTACAGTTAACTTATCTGTACTATAACAGGGTGAGCATTAAAAAGCAACACCGAAATGAAAGATAGAATCCGGTCGCCGAGCCGGAGAAAATTTCAGGAAAAATTAACGCTGAAAGCGAGGCAGATAGATCCGATTATAGACCAGACGATCGATCAGTCTTTGCAAATAGCGAAATAACAGCAAATACAGCAAAGGAATAAAAATGCTGATCAATATTCCCATCAGGCCGACCAAGCCGCCGAGCAGCATAGCTCCCGCGACCGAGGCGATGGTACTGCCGAGGCCTCCTAAAAAGGTAAAGAGATCACCGGAAAAAACCATCAGCCGATCAAAAAGATTCAGAAATAAATCCGGCAAGGAATTGACTTCCAGATTCATCTGACCGGTCATCAGCTGAATCAGACCACAGAACAAAAAATAATATTGCGCCAAATAGGCCAAGAGAATGAGAGGTCTGACGGCAAAGGGCAATCGATAATAGAACATCGCCGCGAAAGGCAGTCCGATCAACAACAACGTTCCCAGGCCAAAATTAAAAACGACCGGCAGTAACAGAAAATGTTCGACTTTTTCGGGCAGAAAGAAATTGAAAGCGGCAAAAACAAAAACAATCAAACTGATCATCACGAATAAAAATTTATGACGATGATCTTTGAAGTCTGAATCCGACCAATATTTTCCGAGAAAAAAACCTTCCCAATATTCCATAAAATCTCCGTTGTGATCTCCTGAAATCGTTTAGATTATGATTCATTATAACGAATTCGGACAATATCACAAAAATTCACAAATCCGTTCCGCTTACAACCTGAACTCCCGATCGACCACGCTCTCGATGCAATTGACCAAATGCAGCCACGATTCCGATTTGACATCATAACCCTGAAATTCCTGACTGTCATTTGCATCGCCGATCTGAATATGCCAGACATAAGGCTCCGGGGAGTCCGGAATCGCTATTTCCCTATGCCGATGTTCTCTGACAAAGCTCTCGATCGCTTCGTAAATCGGCTGCATCTGAGCTTTCGGCAAGCCGCGCACAAAATTATTATACCAATGATTGCTGTCCTTCCAGGTCAAAACATTCGTCGTGAAATCCAGCTTAACGGTAATATAACCCATTTTATAACCGGATAATTCACAGCTTGCCCAAGTAAATCGTGCTATCTCTTCCGACATGATTCCCTCACTGCCCTAAACCAATCCCCTAAAACCCTGCTGCCGCAATACCTCGTACAAGACGATAGATACGGAGTTGGCTAAATTTAATGATCGTTTGTTTTGGGACATTGGTATTCTAATACAACGTTCGGGATGAGTAAACAGCAAACTCTCAGGCAAGCCCTTATCCTCTTTTCCGAAGAACAAAACGCATTCGTCAGGGTAAGCGATATCCGTATAATATTGCTTCGCCTTGGTCGTGCAATAATAAACGTCTTGCTGATCAAAATATCTCAAACAATGATCGAGATCGGGCCAGATTTGCAGTTCCAGATCAAACCAATAATCAAGTCCCGCTCTTTTGACGGCCTTATCGCTGATCGAAAAACCCAAAGGCTCAACCAGATGCAATTTTGAATTGGTTGCGACGCAAGTTCTGGCAATATTTCCGGTATTGGGCGGAATCACCGGTTCTACTAATACAATATGATTCATTTTATCTCTTTTACGTTTTTATTATTCTCCTGCTGCCGAAACTCCGACATCAGAGCCTGATCCTTTTGATCTCGTTCACGCCAGTCATCGGCAATCGCGTCAAGTTTCCTGAGGCGATGATTCAGACCGGATTTTCCGAGAGGCGGATCCATTTCCCGAGCCAGATCCTTCAACGAATATTCCGGATAGCGCAGGCGCAACTCGGCGGTACTACGCAGATCCTCCGATAGATCAAGCCAATGACGATGCTCCCGCAGATAGAGAATATTATTGATCTGACGCGCTGCCGAATTGGCCATGCGCTGCGCATTCGCACTGTCACAGTTGACAATCCGATTAACCCTGTTGCGCATATCCTTTTGAACCCTGATCTGCTCATATTTCAGCAAGATTGAATCCGCGCCGATGAAGCGCAAAAAGTCGGCGATTTTTTCCCCGTCTTTGAGATAGAGAATCTCACTGCCCTGATGATATACACGTCCCGGTTCAAGATTTATTTCCGACAAAAACAACCCGAACCATAAGGATACCGATCTTTTGGCGATCGAAAATTCAAGCGAGTATCTTTCTTCCGGATTGGCGATCACGCCGCATCCCAAAAACAGGCCGGATAGTATAGTTTTGACAATCTGATAATAATCTTCCCGATTCTGATAATTGGCCAAATTCGCGGGATTAAACATAAAAAATTGTTCCAGATCGGCATTGATCGTCTTGCACAGGAGCCTGTCCTGAATAGTCAGGGTGCTCATTTCCCTGAGCTGAACAATCTCCGCCTCACCCTTATACTCATCCCGCAGAAGTTGTTCCACGAAGCGGAGCATGTCCTGTGAATAGGTCGCAAAACGCAGATTTCTCCCCTGATGTTTAAAGGCGACGCTGATAAAAGTCAGGAAAAAGAGACGCCGATGCATATTCCCCCCGGCATAATGCTCGATAATAAAATCACGCAATAATGCTGTGAAGGTTTTTGGCGAAACTCCGATCTCCTGCTGATTAGCCAACATCAGATGCCTCCCGCCGGATCTCGTTCAATATCGCGATGTTCGGTCAGTACATGATAGCCCAGATCGCGCAAGATGGCAGAAAGCTCTTCCGCCAGACTGACCGAGCGATGTCTGCCGCCCGTACAGCCGACAGCGATCATCAGGCGCACCTTGCCTTCCTCCTGATAGAGCGGCAGGGAGAATTCGAAAAATTTCCGCATACATTCGAGGAATGTATGAACCTGATCATGCGCGAAGATAAAATCCCTGACCGGCTGATCCAAGCCGGATAACTCCCGCAGGTTTTCCTCATAAAAAGGATTGGGCAGAAAACGCACGTCAAAGACCAGATCGGAATCCAGAGGGATGCCGTATTTATAACCGAATGATTGCACCAAAACGGTCATCAGTTGATTGGAATCATCGCTCTGCAAAGTGTTAAACAAGGTTTCTTTCAGATCGGAAAGAGACAATTCGGTCGTGTCGATGATGATATCCGAAATTTCCCGCAGATTCTGCAGGAGAACGCGTTCCCGGCTGATCGCGTCGATCAGGCTGATCTGACTGGCCAGCGGATGATTGCGCCGCGTTTGCTTATAACGCGAAACCAAAGCCTCGTTTGAAGCCTCCATAAAGATAATCTTATGCTGATAGTTCTCGGGAAACAATCGGCTGAAATCCGAAGGGATATTGCCGAAGCGGATTAACCCGCGAATATCGATGCCGATAGCCAGCTTTTGCACCCGCTGCGGCAAGGCCGGATTCTGCTCTTCTTCCGACTGCCTGAAGGCTTGCAAAAGGCCGGATAATAAACCGGGCGGCAAATTATCTATGCAGAAATAGTCCATATCTTCCAAGGCTCGCATAGCGGAACTCTTTCCCGCGCCCGACATGCCCGTGATAATTACAACTTCCACGCTAATTCCTCCGCCTTCCAGTCGCCGATAAATTTAACTTCCGGCTCCAAGCTGACACCGAATTGTTTGCTGACTTCGCTTTTAACATGAGCGAAGACCTGATTGATTTCCGACGCGGTCGCTTCGCCGTAATTGACGATGAATCCCGCATGTTTGGCAGAAACTCCGGCATGTTCCATGCGGAAACCTTTTAAGCCGGCGTCGGTAATCAGTTTTCCCGCGAAATATCCGGGCGGCCTTTTAAAAGCACTGCCGGCGCTGTGAAAGCCGAGCGGCTGCGAGCTTCTGCGCTTGATCTGAAATTCATTGATTTTCTGATAGATTTCCTGTCGATTGCCTTGTTTAAATTCCAATTCCGCCCGAAGGATAATCGCCTCATTTCGGCTGTACACGCTTTGGCGGTAAGCGAATTCATGTTCTGCGCCCGCGAGTCTCCTGATTTCTCCATCGGGCATCAGACAAAGCGAGGAAACGACCAGATTTTTCATCTCGCCGTCATATGCGCTGGCATTCATCAAAACAGCTCCGCCCAGACTGCCCGGTATGCCGCAGGCAAATTCCATGCCTGTCAGGCTGTGTTTTGCCGCCAAGGCGACCAGCGCGGTGAGACTCACCCCGCAATCCGCTGTGATCTTATTATTTTGATAATGTATATGATTAAAAAAACGACTGAGATAAATGGTCAGCCCGCGCACGCCCCGATCCGAAATCAGGACATTGGAACCGCGGCCGAAAATCTGATACGGGATCTGATGCTTGCGGCAAATCTCGACAGCCGACTCAATTTCCTCGATCTGTTCCGGCAGAAATAAAATATCCGCGTTGCCGCCGCAATGAAAGGTGGTAAAGTTTTTCAGACTTTGATTAAAGAAGATCCGTTTCGCATTGAAGCCGGAAAATAACGCCTGATACAGCTTATTCTGTTCTGTCAAATCATTCTCTTTGGTCTGAAAATACTGCTCGCTCATTGATTAAACACTTTCTCCGTCAAAGCCAGAGCCGCATTATAGCCCATGGTTTTCTGCCGATAATTGATCGCCGCCACTTCGACGATAATCGCTAAATTTCGTCCCGGTCTGACCGGAATCGTAATAGATGGAACTTCAATTCCCAAAATTTCCGTTGTTTCTTCTATTAAACCCATGCGATCATAAACTTTATTTTCGTCCCAGAACTCCAAGTTGATCACAAACTGAATATCTTCCTGCATCTTGACTGAGGAAACGCCGTACAGCTCCTTGACGTCAAGGATGCCGATTCCGCGGATCTCGATCAGATGGCGGATAATTTTAGGGGCTCTGCCCAGCAAGGTCGTATCGGATACTTTGCGGATCTCGACCAGATCATCGGCGATCAGGCGATGACCGCGCTTCACGATTTCCAGCGCTGTCTCGGATTTACCGACGCCGCTGTCACCCAGCATCAAAATACCTTCGCCGTAGACTTCAATCAGAACGCCGTGAATCGAAATTCTTTCCGCCAACTCGACATTCAGATATTTAGAAACGCTGCTGGAAAAAGAAGCGGTTCCTTCATCCGTACCTAAGATCGGCGTTTTATACTTCGCCGCGACCTCTAAAAGAATCGGATCCGGTTGATGATTACGGCTCAAAACCAGACAAGGAATACCGGTAGCTAAAAGCGCATTGTACTTTTTGCGTTTTTCCTCATAGCTCAAGGAATTCAAATAGGCGGTTTCCATGTTGCCGATCAATTGGATTCGGTCCGGACCGAAATGCATAAAATTACCGGCTAATTGCAAGCCGGGTCTGGTCACATCGGGAATAAACAGTTCGGTTGAATCAATTTTGTCATAGCCGCGAATAACTTCTAAATGAAATTCTTTTATCAAATCATTTAATTTAACGGAATCCATAAAACACTCACCTTGATTTCCATATACTCCGATACTTTGCTAAAAATATTCACAATGCTTTAAAAATTATATCATAATTTCTGACTTTTTAATGATATGCTTAAATCATAATAAAATTGAATAGCCTCAAAAGGGTGGTTTCGAAAGGATGCCGTGGCCGGATAAAACAATGTGCGGGCGGCGTTCGGAACCGAGCAACGGGATAGATAGGAGCAATAAATTAAATGAGAATTGACGAATTTTGCAATTGGACATTTGTCCATGATTTAAAAGCCGATCGGGAAAAAGAAAATATTGTTTTTCAAACAACAAAAGCTAATTTGGCCGCAAACAAATATGAGACAAATTTGGAGATTTTGAACCTGAACAGCGGGCAGATAAGAAAACTGACCAATGCCGATCAGGACTCTTTGACGCTTTGCACGGAAGATCAGCAAATTCTTTTTACCAGCGGGCGCAATATTCCCGACAAAGATAAATTGAAAGATCAGAAACCTGAAGGCAAAACCTTTTACTGGAAAATCGATCCGGAGGGCGGTGAAGCTGAAATAGACTTTGCCGTCGATCTCCATGTTTCGGACATCAAAGAATTATCTGCCGATCATTATCTCGTTCAGGGTTCTAAGATCCGGGACTGCAAAAAGGACTGGCTGGAAATTGACGAATTGCCGTTTTGGCTGAACGGTGCAGGCTATACCCAGGGAACGCAAAATAGTATCTACCTCTTTGACGCTGTCGCCGCGCGGAAAAAATTTGCAGCGGAGAAAAAGGCCGAAGCGGAGAAAAAACTAACGGAGACCCTGGCGGATCCCGACTCAAAAATGCAGTCGGCGGAGGATCAGAAAGCAAAGGAAAAGGAGCCGGGAGCGGATTTTCTCAAAAAAATAAGCGACGAGCAGGAATCTGTATCGTTCTTCGCTCTGTCACCCGACAAAACAGAGTTATTGATCGTCGGCGTGCCGCATCAGAAACTCATGCCCCTCAAGGAAAATATCAGCCTTTACAATCTGCAGAGCGGCGAACGCAAAATGCTCAGCGAAGCGGAATTTCAGGTCTATTTCATCGAATTTGCCGGGCCCTCGAAGGCTTTCATGATCGCTACAAATTGCCAAAAGCACGGGCTGAATGAGGATCCTTTTGTTTATCTGATCGACACGGCAAAAGGTACGATCGAGCGAATCTCGCCGGATAATTTCGATTTGTCTTTCGGCTGCAGCATCGGCTCCGACGCGAAATTCGGCGGCGGCAAAGCCTTTGTTGTTGCTGAGGAAGAACTTTATTTTCTTTATAATCAGAGAGGAAAATCCGGCATCGCCAAAATCGACAGCAACGGCAGGATCGCCGATATTCTTAAAAGCGACGGCTCAATTACCGGTTTCGAGGTTGCACGGGACGCTATTTATTATACCGCCATGGAAAATCAGGAATTGGCTGAGATCTATTGTTATCGCTTTGAGAAGGAGGAACAAGGCAGCAAGTGTCAACCGGGAGATTCGACGCAGCCCGCTCAGATCGGTCAGGAATCTTTGAACGGTCAAATCAGGAAACTCACAAATTACAGCAATGCGCTGCAAGATCTGACCCTCTCCCCGATTGAACATTTTATTTTTGAATCCAACGGGGCGATGCTTGACGGTTATGTCATGCTGCCCGCGAATTATGATCCGTCTGAAAAATACCCCGGTCTGCTCGAAATTCACGGCGGTCCCAAAACCTCTTACGGCACGGTGCTCTTTCATGAGATGCAATGGCTCGCTTCCGAAGGCTATTTTGTCTTCTTTACCAATCCTCACGGATCCGACAGCTACGGCGTAGAATTTTCGGATATTCGCGGCAAATACGGCAGCGTTGATTTTGACGATCTGATGAATTTCACCGATCTGGTGCTGGCAAAATATCCGGCAATCGATACTCAAAAATTAGGCTGTCTAGGAGGTTCTTACGGCGGTTTCATGGTCAACTGGATTATCGGACACAGCGATCGTTTCGCGGCAGCCAACAGCCAACGCTCAATTTCCAATTGGCTGAGTTTTTACGGAGTTTCGGATATCGGGTTTTATTTCACCGAGGATCAAACCCTGGCGGATCTCTGGCAAAATCCGGAAAAAGCATGGCTGCATTCGCCTTTGAAATACACGAATCAGGTCAAAACTCCGACACTCTTCATCCATTCGGATCAGGACTATCGCTGCCCCTTAGAGCAGGGTATTCAGATGTATGCGGCTTTGCTGAAACAGGGGGTTGAAGCCAAATTAACCGTATTCAAAAATGAAAATCATGAGTTATCCCGTTCCGGTAAGCCTCAGGCGAGAATCAAACGTCTGGCGGAAATCGGCAGCTGGTTCGGGAAATATTTGAAATAAATTTTTCTGATTGTATGACGAAAAGAAAGGAGCGGCAAAGATGACTTTAAATATTTTATTGACCGGCGCGTCCGGCGCAATGGGCAGTCAGGTATTAAAACAGCTGAGTCAGGAGCCTTCAATCCGGCTCAATGTTTTGGCGCTTGATACAAGGGCGGACCGCAAAGCTCTGAAGCCTTATCGCGGGCAAAAAAATCTGCAGGTGATCCGGGGCGATATCCGGGATTACGATATCTTCTGTCAGGCAGTCAAAGATATCGACTTGGTTTTACATATGGGAGCGCTGGTTTCGCCTGCCGCCGATTCGCGACCGAAGCAGACGATGGAAATCAATTACGGCGGCACCCTCAATCTGATCGAAGCCATCGCCGCTCTGGGACAAAATGAGAAAACTCATTTTGTCTTGAGCTGAAAAACCTTGTCTGCAAGATGAGAGATCAAATCCTGCCGGAATATTTTTGGAATCATCTCTACAATATCGGGGGCGGTCATTCCTGCTATGCTTCTTCATTCGACTTGTACAGCAACGCTTTCCGGCGATTAGGAGTGGATGATATGGAAAACACCTATAACCCGAAATGGTTCGCTACCGGTAATTTTCACGGTCAGTATTACCTTGACTCGGACAAGCTGAATAATATGTTGAATTTCAGACATGACGGCATCGATTATTTTTATGACTGTTTTGAAAAATCTTACGGCTTGTGGGCAAAGATCTGCCGGGCTTTTGCCAAAATATCTTTTTTCCAGAAATGGATCAAAAAGTATGTTTATCATTTCTTCAAGAAACTCGCCTATCAAAAATCCGGCACCATGCCCGCGATCGAGGACAAAGATGAGAAAACCATCGCCATGTTCTGGTCCAGCCGCGACGATTGGCAGAAGATTTCGGAACATGTGCATGATTTTCCGCTCTATCAGGAATGGCAAAAAGTCGTGCCGATTAATCACGGTTATGATGATCGAAAACCCGAGTCCGAGTTGGACTTGCAGGATGTGCAAAACGCCGCGCGTTTCAGGGGCGGCGAATGTCTGAGCAAAGAGATGGAGAAAGGAAACTGGCGGGATAAGCTCGAATTCAGCTGCGCCTTCGGTCATCATTTTAAGGCTTCGCCCAGATTGGTCTTGGAGGGCGGTCATTGGTGTCCTGTCTGCGAAAACAAGAGCTGGAATTATTCGGAGAGAGCAAAGAAAGATCCATTTTTTGCTCAAGTCTGGACGCCTTTACATCATGGCAAAGAAAAGGCCTTTGAATACCTGAAAAAAGTGAATCCGGATCATATTAAAAACGTCATCGTCAATAATAAAAAGAGAAAGTGCTTCGTGCCGTAAGCACTTCAACGGGATTGTGACATGAGCATTTTTTCCGGATTGCGTCGTGAGCATTTCACCAGGATTGTGCCATAAACATTTCATCCTGACTAAAAATGAAAGATCAAAGATCCGCCGTCAAATCAATCAGACGCGGATAAATCAGATCCGGTTTCGTTTGAGACTGCGCCAGCATCTGTTCATCCGTCTCGCCTGATAAAACCAGTATGCCCAGCATCTGATGCCTGATCGCCGCTTCGATATCGGTATAAAGGCGATCTCCGACCAGGGCGACCTGTTCGTTTTGAAAGCCGGTCATCGCCAACGCTTCATCAATAATTCCGGCATACGGCTTGCCGATGATCAAATCCGGTCTTCTGCCCGTGCTCGCCTCTATATAAGCGATCGTCGCTCCGATATCCGGCGCATAGCCGTATTCCGTCGGACAATTAAAATCCGGATGAGAAGCGATATAAGGCAATCCTTGACGGACATAATAACAAACTCTGTCCATTTTTTGATATGTGAGCTCCGTATCATAGGTAATCAAAACATAATCCGGATCTTCATTGTCGATCAATAAGCCGGCCTTCCGCATCTCCCCGCTGACAATTTGATTGGCGAATAAATATGCTTTTTGACCGGGGAAATTTTTTATCGCATAATTACAGACCGCCTGCCCGCTGGTCAGGACCTTCAAAAACGGCTCTTTAACGCCCATCCGTTTCAGTTTTTCCACATAAAAATCTACGGATTTGGAGGAATTGTTGGTCAGAAACAGCACCTCGATCTCACGTTCCCGCATCTCTTCCAAAAACTCCAAAGAGCCGGGCAAAAGCTGATTGCCAAGATAAATGGTTCCGTCAAGATCCAAAAAGAAACATTTGATATCTTTTAATCGCGCTATTTTTTCTTTCGTATTCATCGGCTTCTCATTTCCGTTTCTAATATGTAAGCTGACTTTTGCCCGCTCAGATCACAGATCAACAAATTTCTGCACTTTTCTCAGAAAACAGCCTAATCTTGGGCGGCGGCTATGCCAAACCGGTTAAACCCGAATCTCTCGGAATTTCGACATCATAAAGCAAACCCAAATCCCACAATAAGGAACTGGTGACATATTTATTGCGAACCTCTCTCGACGCGATCAGAGCATCATGCGCGTCCTTGTCCGACAGACCGAGATCCTGTGCCTGTTGAGGCAGCTGAAATTTTTGAAATAACTGCAGCAGCTCGGAATAAGGCGGCATCTCCTCTTCCACGATTCGGAGGATCTCCTGCCAATGTTCCCGGATCACGGCAAAGCGTTCGGCATGCTTTTCTCTGCTGTTTCTGCCTTCTTCTCGTGCCGTATTGATCACCATTCGACCTGCCGTTTCACCGTAAATGTGCAGAACCATTTTTTGCCACGCGTTTTCATCAAAGTTCGCGATGAAATGCTCGGCCCTTTCAGTATCCGGTTGAAAATCTTTGAGCTTTTGCCAGATTTGGAAGGTATATAAAGTTCCCAGCGCAACCTGAATGCCGTGCAGCTGCGGAGTCTCGCCTCTCTCCAAATTCATCATTTCCCAAACATGTGAAAAATAATGTTCCAGCCCGGATGCAGGTCTTGAGATACCGGCATAACCCATGGCCAGACCGGTATATAAAAGACCCAGAAAAACACTTTCCACGGCCTGATCTTCCCGGCGCAGCAAAGCATCGGCGGAATCAAGAATTTTTTGCAAAGAACTTCTGACCAGTTGCGCGATATTCTCGCAATAATACTCTCCTGTAATCAGATGGCTGATGCGCCATTCGCAAATCGAGCAATATTTGGCGAGCATATCTCCGACACCGGCCTGCAGCATTTTGAAAGGAGCTTTTTTGAGAATTCTCGTATCGGCGATAATCGCGTCAGGGCAGGCATAATAGAGAGAAACCTTGAGTCGGTTCCGAATCATCGAAGCATTATTGGAGCCGTATCCGTCCATTGACGGAGCGGTCGCGATCGTGATCAGCGGCAATCCGGTGATATTCCCGATCACTTTACCGAGATCGTTGAGCACGCCCGAACCGAGTGCGAGAATCCCGTCACAGCGATGATCAAATGCCATGACAATACTGCCGACCGAATGTTCATCCGGTTCCAAATGTTCTTTGTCAAAGCGGAAGATTTGATATTCAATCCGATTATTTTCAAAAATCGGTTTCAGATAGGAAAATCCCGCTTCATAAGTGTTCCGATCACAGATCAGAAAAGGTTTTGTGACTTTCAGCTCCTCCAAAACAGAAGGTAAACTTTCGATTGCCTTTGTGCCTGATTCTACCCGTTTAATATCAATTCTATGGCTTTTGCCACATTCGCAAGTGATTCCCCTCGGATCGATCAGCTCCTCTAAATTCATTTCAGAAAGTTTTTGCATCACATACCTCGTTTCTCAAAAACTACAGTGGCTGAGATCTCAAAACAGCCGCCACAAATGCATAAACTAAAAAGCCGTCAAGATTTGCCAATTTGAAAGAACCGATCAAGAAGCAAAACTTGACGAGATAAAATAAAGTTATACAAAAAACTGACTCAAAATAATTTCATTGCCCGTATGGCAAAGCCAAAATTATTTCTTCGGCTCTTCGCAATGGAATTTATGTACCTTTGACTCAATATCCCCATCCAAAATATCTTGTATGGAAACACTGTTAAAATAATTCTCCATTTGTTCTTGGAAGTAGAGATAGGTCTTATGCACCAAACAAGTTGCCGTACCGTTGATATTGCAATAATGATCATCCTCCAAGCAACGATTAATCTTGCTTTTCGGCTCCATCAACTCGATGATTTCCCAAAGCGTAATATCCTTAGGATCTTTTAACAGCTGATATCCGCCCTGAGCACCGCGAAATTGTTTGACAATTCCACTGTTAACTAATTGACGCATAATTTTAAAAATATAATTGGATGAAACATTAATCGTGTCCGCGATTTGCACGCTGGTCACCAAACCGCCCTTTGTACTCGCCATAAATAAAACAGTTCGAATCGCATAATCTGTTGTTAAATTTAGCTGCATATAATCTCTCCTATCCAAATCCCAAAATTATAACAATCTGTACCAACATAGAATGTTTACATATTTCTTAAAATAGCAAATTTACGGATAAAAAACAACATGTAATTTGTTGTGTTCATTGCATAGTCAGAAAATTAATCTGATTTGCAATATTCATCGATTCATCTACAATGAGATTTGAAATTTTTGCAGAAAATCCGCTGTTTGCAATTGTTGATTTCCCGCGTTCCGGCCAAACACCGGACATAGAAAGAAGAGGTATTGATGCCAAATAAGTTATGGACAAAAGATTATACGCTCTTGATCATATCGACAATTCTTTCAGCAATCGCCGGTGAAGCCATCGTTTTTCCGCTTCTGCTATTAACCTACGATCTGACCGGTTCGGCTTTTCTTTCCTCCATTATCATGATCGCCAGTTTTTTCCCCGATCTGATCTTCGGGATTTTCATGTCCCCGCTGATTGAGGGCTGGAACAAAAAGAAAATCATCATCTCCCTTGATATGATATTTTTCATAATATACCTTTTTCTGAGTATCTTTCTGCGCTTTTACGAGCTGAATTTCGGTTTGCTTCTATTCTTTACCTTACTGATCAGCTGCATCTCGATCATTTATAATCTTGCTTTTTCCTCATGGTTGCCGGATATTATTCCGCAGGGCCTTGAGCAAAAAGGCAATGCCGCAGGCTCAATGATTTTCCCTTTCATCAGCATTATTATGTCGCCGTTCAGCGCATGGCTTTACAAAACAACATCCATGGCAAATATCGTGACGGGTGTTTCCGTTCTGGTCTTTCTGTCTATTTTCATCGAGTCTAAAATTTCTTACTCTAAAGCAGATCCACGCGCCGCAGCAAAATCGGAATTCGAGGCAGATCATGTCGAAAATCCGGAAGTGAGGAACAACACCGCGGATCAGACGACAACCCCTGATTTAAACAGCGGCCTCCCGGCAAGAAGGCCAAGTTTCTCCGAGTCCTTTCAGGACTATAGAGAAAAGCTCAAAGAGGGCTATCAATACTTTATCAAAGAAAAAGGCGTCCGCAATATCGGTATTTATACGGGCATCACGAACGGCGTTTCCGTAGGCATCGGGCAAATGATCCAATATTACTTTCAAACCACTCCTTTGCTCAATGTCATCATGCTGGGAACCTTGAAAAGTGCGGAAATGATCGCCCGCGTTTTGGGCAGCTTTCTACAGTATAAAATTGAAATTCCCAGACGGATTCGCTACAAATTTACCTGCTTCGTTTATACGATCTACAGCTTGCTGGACGGCATCCTGCTATTCCTGCCCTATCCTCTGATGCTCATCGCAAGGTTTATCTGCGGCGGTCTCGGATCCAATTCGGCAATCATCCGGGTCACGGCATTTCAAAATTATCTGCCGCGCAATATGCGTGTGCGCGTTCAGGCTATCAATAATTTCTTATTCGCGTTAGGCAATATCGTTTTCAATTTTATAGCAGGCGTCCTGGGCGATCTGCTCTCATTTCGAGTAACGATCGTCATCCTTTCCGCCATCAACTTAGCAGCGATATTTTTCCTGATCATCCGAGGCAAAAAATATACTCAGCCCGTCTATGAAGCGGAAAGAACCGATTCTATTTATCCCACAATTGATAAACAATATTAATTCTCCGCGATTTCGATACTTTCAATACCGGATTTCATAATCATTTTTCTGAAACACGGATTGACTAAAACATCCCTTTTTTTCATTTTCTGCCATAATTTGAAAATCAGGGGTCTTAGATTCCTGCGATATATTTTGAGAATTTCTTTAGGCTTTTCCGATTGTGTAAAGGCTTTTGCCAAGGCTTCTCCGCTTTCAAAGGCATAGCTGATTCCCTCGAACGAACTGGCGCTGATCAAGCCTGCCGCTTCGCCGACTAAATAAATACCGGGTATACCGGTTTGAAAATCCTTCAAGCGCTGCGGTGAGACTACCTGGCAGGCTTCTCTTTTGACCAGATCACCAAATTGATAATTTTGATGCTCCGCAAATCTTTGTTTCTGTTCAAGAAACTTCTCCCGACAATTTTCTTTGAGAAAAGCACCGCCATAGAGTACATAATCATCCTTATGCAACAGCCAGGAAACGCTGTCACTCGTTTTTCGATCAAATATACAATAGTAAACAGGCTGCTGTTCTTCCCGCTGTCTGAACCACTCTTGTATAGCTATATATTTATGAGCAATTTCTTTTCTCAAAAACTTTTGCCGCACTAAAGAATTAGCGCCGTCCGCTCCAATCAATAAACGACTGTGTATGACCTCCTGATTAGATAAGGTTAAAGCGAACAGCTGATCCTGTTTTTCAACAGCCAGACATTTTACACGTTCTATGAGAACATGATTGGGGATCAAGGATATCAACCACTGATCAAAAGCATAGCGATTCATATTCAAATACATGCGCTGATAGGAACATTCTAAATTTTGCACCAGATCTACTGTTTTGACTGAAAAGATTTGCGGCGTTGCCAAAATCTCATTTGGCAAAACCAGACTATATCTCGCCAATACTTTTTGCGCATCCGGAGCTAAAAGACCGCCGCAGGGTTTACTCTGTGCGTTGTCCTGACCGTCGATCAAAGCAATCTTCCACTCAGGCTTCAGCTTGGCTAAAATTCTGGCAAACGTCGATCCGGCAGGACCGGCTCCGATAATCGCAAGATCAAAAATTTCATTATTGGAAATCATGTATTACTTTCTTCAAGAGGTATGACGGTGATCACGCAAAAAACCTCAATGCCTTCTCCCTTTCCTACTTCAGTCATCTTCTCGCCGGAAGTAGCTGTCAGCATAATATGTGTTTTATCCAATGCGACAATCTCGGAGATCGACTCTCTGATCGCGTCGATAATCGGCAAAAATTTCGGTTTTTGAGCCTGTACGGTAAAGCTGATATGGGCTAATTCATAACCCGCTTCCGTTAAATCGTCTAAAGCGATGCGCAGATACGCTCTGCTGTCGGTAATGCCATGCTTTAAGCATAATTCATCCGCAACATCACCCAAAACAGTCTTACAAGTAATTCCGGAAACGGCATTGGTCAAAGCATGCAGAAAAACATCCGCATCGCTGTTCCCTTCCAATCCCGGACAATTCTCAACTTGATAACCGCCTAAAATCAATGGTTTTTCGACGTTTTCCGCGACAAAACGATGGCTGTCCTGTCCGATGGCTTGCAAAGAATAAAATTGTTCTTTCATAAAAACTCTCCCTCAGGATACCGGCAGCGAATGGTATGATAGCCGCCCGTTTTATCGATCGTGATAACTTCTGAAAAAATACCGGATAAAAATCTAATAGCGGAATCTGCTCCCTGTTTTCTTTGGATCACAATATAAAAACATCCACATTCCGTCAAATGGCAGGCCGCCTGCCGGAAAAGTTCATAATAGACTTTTTTACCGGCGCGAATAGGCGGATTGAGTAAGATTAAATCAAAATTTTGATTGATTTTAGAGATTCCGTCCGACTGTTTGTATTGATATTCCAACTGCCGGAGTTTTGCGTTTTTCTCAGCCAAGTCCACCGCCCGCTGATTAATATCCAAGCCCAGCCAATTCTGATCGGCAAATAACGTTCCTAATACGATCGAAACAACTCCGTAGCCGCAACCGAAATCCAGGCAATTTACAGGTTTAAGGTTATTTTTAATGATGTCCTGATGTGCGGCCTTCAGCATCAAATCCGTGCCGTAATCGACACGATCCGTAGAGAAAACTCCCCGATCGGTGATAAAAATAAACTCCTGATTCAAGAATAAATAACGGATCATCTTTTCATGATGTTCCAAATCAGGATTGAGCTTAAAATAATGCGAACCGTTCATGTGCTTCATCTCAGATAATGAACTATCGATCTGTTCCTGATCAGAAGGAAAAACAACGGCATACCGACTCCATAAATCACGATAGCCTGAGAAAGTGAAATCGAGCCGATAGCGCCTAAGACAGCTGCCAGGTTCGGTTTATCCGGAGACAGTAAAAACGGCAAATAGGTACCGACAACGATACCGTTCAGCAAAACAGGCGGCAGCAGCGCCAAAACCACATTGATTTTATGTTTTTTCCCTAAGGATCGAAAACTTCTCATGCTCTCATAATCTGTTTGCAAGCGCCGGCGATAAGGTCCGGCGATCAGCCGGGTCAGCCAGGCCGATAAAAGAGTCGTCAGGCTGCCTCCGAAAATATCCATCAAGCCTAAATTCAGCGGATTCAGAAAATTTGCGATCAGGCAGCCGATAAAAACACCGGGAATAGCTGCCGAACTTAATATAGGTAAAACCGTTAAGGCTTCCGCTATGCGAAACTGAATGATGCCGAAAGTAAACTGCGCAAAAGGCAAGGTTAAAACGATATACATCGCAGCCAATACTGCCGCTAAAACAAGTTGATAATATTTTCGATACATTTTCCCCGGGTCAGGAAGAAAATGACCGTTAAATCATTTTCTTCCTGCTTCTTAAAACTCTTAGTGATATTTAATTCCTATATTCAACTATTCAACGCATAATTATTCAGCGCTTAATTATTCAACCACTTCCATGCCGATGGTTAAATCCCTGCCGTTGATATTCCAACTGGCTACATGCTTCACATCAGCAACCAACGGAGAAATTTCTTTGGCCAACACTTCCGCTTTAATCGTATCTTTATATTCTTCAATCAAGGCAGCCAATTCCGCATTGTCCGCATAATATAAATGGATGCGATTAGCTACCTCAAAGCCGCTTTCTCGGCGCATATTCTGTACTTTGGAAATAATTTCACGAACATTTCCTTCAGCGATCAATTCAGGCGTTAAATTGATTTCCAGCGCAACTGTAATGCCATTATCCGAAGCGGTTGCCATCCCCTCCGCCTGTTTTGATGAAATCAACAATTCATCCTCTGTAAATTGCTCTGTCTGACCATCAATTTCAACTTCAATAGAACCTTTATTTTGCAGTTCAAGATATTTTTCTCTGCCATTCAGTTTGGCAAAAGCTTGATTAACCAAAGGCAATTTTTTTCCGAAACGAGGTCCCAACAAACGCAATTGGGGCTTGAATTGATAATCCTGCAAAGCGGTGGCATCGGTCACCCATTCAATTTTTTTCACATTTAATTCATCTGCTACTAAAGGAGTATATTCATCCGCCAAATGATTCTGAGCAACAATCATCATTTTGGATAAGGGTTGACGAATTTTCATCTCCGAGAGATTTCTGGCAGCTCTGCCAAGATTAACCAAAT
>CAYFVK010000015.1:0-3805 GCA_964346695.1 uncultured Mageeibacillus sp.
TGCAATAAAAAAGAGACTTTGTCTCTTTTTTTATTGGAGTAAATATTTTTCCACCTTTTCCAGTTACAATGTAAATGGCTCAAAACGATTCTCCTTTGTAGTTGTTTTTATTAACATTGTACAGGATTGTGGCGAGCCTTCTTCATTTCAGTTTATTTTACAACTCGCCGTAAAATTTGTGCTAAAACTATTTTATATATTTCTTACAATTTCCGCATCATAATATAGAAATGCAAAAAAGGACAGATGAGATGATATTTGAAGAGAAAAAAGTTGTTTTGAAAGATGGCACTTCTGCTGTGTTTAGATCGCCGCAGTGCGAAGATGCGGAAAACATGCTGCGCTTCTTGAAAATCAGTTTTGGCGAAACAGACTTTCTGCACAGTACACCCGAAGAATTTGTAATAAATGTTGAACAGGAAGCAGATTTTCTGGAAAACCTTGTAGCAAGTCATCACCATCTCATGATTGCTTGCTGGATCAATGATGAAATTGTAGGAAACTGTATGCTAAACGTGATGGATAAAATCAAAACTCGGCATCGAGCTAAGATCGCCATCGCCGTTTTGCAAAAGGTTTGGAATAAAGGCATCGGAACTCTTCTTTTGCGGGAGATGATCCGCATTGCACAAGATAAACAATTAATGCAGTTAGAATTGGAGTATGTCGCGGGAAATGAGCGGGCAAAGCATCTCTATGAGAAATTGGGTTTTGAAGAATTTGCCGAGCGACCAAACTCAATTCGCTTGCAAGACGGAACACTTTTAAGCGAGCATTTAATGCTCAAGCAATTGTAAGATTCATTCATACTGTTCATACTGTCAATAATTTCCGAACCATACCTACATAAGCATGGGCGATAAACTATGTATAGAATATTCAGGCAAAACAAGGTTATTGATCATAATCACATCAAGAGAGATGAGATTAAAAAAACCAAGCAGGAGCTTTCCCGCTTGGTTTTCCGTTTTTACAATTCGACCTATGCCCTAATATTGTGATGCGATTTGAGTATATGCTTCAAAATTCTGTTTTAGCATCTGGCTAAGCCGTCTACACGCAAAACCTGTCCGGTGATATAAGATGCCATGTCACTTGCCAGAAAGACGCAAGCATTGGCAATATCTTCCGGTTCACCGATTCGACGAAGCGGTACGGATTGGATTAGGGGCTGAATGACATTGTCGGGCAATACCTTTACCATGTCTGTGTTAGTGATGCCGGGAGCTACCGCATTTACGCGGATGCCTTTGGGAGCAAGTTCACGTGCCAAGCTCAGAGTAAGACCGTCTACGGCAAATTTACTGGTCGGATAAGCAATACCGGCAGTCGAACCATCCCTGCTCACCATAGAAGAGATATTGATAATAGAGGCAGTTTCCTGATTTTTAATAAAGTCATAAGCCGCGCGGCAAATGTTAAATGTACCTGTAACATTAAGCGCCATAACGTTATCGAACATCTCCTGTGTATAGGTATCAAAGGCTTGATCGGCAGAGACACCGGCATTATTGACGATGATATCCAACTGTTTATGCTCTGCTATGATATCAGTCATCATAGCCTTGACGGAATCAAGATTTTCGAGCTTAGGCCAATAACCTGCAATTTTGCTTTGGGAAAATTTTTTCTTTAGTTCTTCCAAACAAGGTTTGACGGTTTCCTCGCGCGAGCCGGTAAAAATCAGGATCGCTCCGTTTTCTAAGAATTTCTCAACAATAGCTCTTCCTATTCCTCTGGTTCCGCCTGTAATTAAGGCAACTTTATTTTTTAACATATAACCCTCCTATAAAAATATAATTGCAGTCTACTTATAGAGCGGGATAAAGTCAAGCGAGTTTAATTAGTGTTATTGTGCTTGATTAATAGAAAAATTATAAAATACATGCTATGTTAAGTTGAAATTGTTTTTGGAACATTTGTATTTTTGCCGGTTAAGTTCAGGGTATGCACTTTTAATGAGCTTGGCGGAGCTGATACAAGTTCGGGATTTAACTTTGGCGGTTATCAGGGAGGTTTATAATGAAAAAATGTATGCGCTTACTGGCATTATTTCTGATTGTACTGATCAGTTTGCAGGGTAATTTTGTTTATGCCAGCAATGAGGATTCTGAGCCATTAGAACAAACAGAAGAAGATACTCGGAATTTTTTGGATTTGCAGGCAGAAAAATCGTCTTTACCAAGTTCAGAAGAAGAGTTGACAAGGCAAAGTTCTGAACAAAATACCGACATCCGGATTATGGAACCATCGGTGCAAGAATCCACCGTTTTGCCGACAGAGGAGATAACTGAAGGAATGACTGAAAGTGAGGAAAAACAGCTTCCACAACTTTTTGCCGCACGAAATACCGAGAATATTATAGACGAGAGTGCAGTTAGCGCAAAGATCACTACAGCTCTCAAGGATGAGCAAGATCTCTTTAATTCGGCTGATCCGATCAGGTTCGATAATCATTATCTGAAAATTCATATCGACTATAATGTGGCAAATAATGGTATTGTCGAAGAAGGTACAAAACTGCAAATAGAGCTCAGTCCCGAGGATAAGAACAGCTTTCTCAAGTATCCATATACATACTCGAGAACAAGTCGGTTGTGACTGAAGAAGGAGAAAGATTAGCGGCTGCTGATATTTCTAATGGCGTGGTGCGAGCGACTCTTACTTTTTCCCGAATTGATAAAAATTTCAGTATCGATTTGAACTCTTCTATGGAGGTTGACTCCAGCAGTTTGTATAAATACTTCGAAGATAACCCCGATGCGACGACTATGGAACAGACCTAATACCTTTTTATCAATGATCAAAAACAGGATAAAAGCATAACCTTTTCTTTCGCCAAACCTAAGCCGTCAGTTACTACAGTAAAATTTTCCAAGACCAAAGGTTCTTACCAAAAAGCTGGAGAACTTGGCGAAGGTTCTATGTTTTACAACATTATCGTTGACACAAAATTAAGGAAAGCTAATGAATTTTTTATTTATGATACTCCGGACATCAATCTCAGCTTTCAGGATAAGAGATTCCGTGCTTATTATACTGCAACAACAGCTGCAGTACCAAAGAATATTCTCTTGGAAAAGCCATTCGGATCCGCTTTAACAGCGGAAGAGCAGCAGATCATAGATGATGCCGGAGGCTTGAATAAGACTGTCGGAAAAGGTTTCAAATTCCATATTAAGAATTTCAATCATCCTCTTTATGAGTCCGGCGGTTCTTTTGTTTTGTTATACAATATGCAAATTGTCAATCCGTCTCAGTCCTTAGACGATGATCAAAATCCTTTGTATTATAATACGGCATCTTATTATGCTCAGGAGATTCCTACTTGTAATCCTGAAGTAGATCAAATCTGTACGCCTATTAAGAGTGAAAAAGCAGAGCTGGAGGATATCGTAAGAGGCAAATATACCACAAAGGCCGTGGTCAAGGAGGGCCAGATCGGCGGTACTGTAGATGAATATACGCTTATAGACATTACCAAACAGGATGATCAGAATCAGCCTCTTGCCGGAGCTATCTTTACCATTTATCAGAGTGATTCCGAGGGAATAAAAGGTGATGTTGCCGTCAATAAAGAGGGAATCCGTTTGGAAAATTTAGTCAGCAATAGCGAGGGTAAATTATCATTCAAAGAGGATGAAGATAAGTTACAGCCTGTTCCGCTGAATTTAAAACGTGGATACTATATTGTCAGCGAGAATGACGCTCCGGATGGATATAAAAAAGCTGATGATTATTTCTTTACCGTGGGTATGAAAGTAGATCCGATTAATATCAAGAATATCCCGGAGACACCAATAGA
>CAYFVK010000015.1:3905-13790 GCA_964346695.1 uncultured Mageeibacillus sp.
GAAACAGAACCGACGATGACGGAGCCGACAAAAACGGAGCCGACGGTGGCTAAACCGATAGAAACTAAGCCTTCAGAATCTAAATCGACAGATTCTAAACCGTCGGAGACAGAACCGACAAAGCCGACAAGTACCAAATCCGAAAATTATCCCAAAACGGGTGAGGTTAGCGGTTTTCATATATGGGTTACAATTACTCTAATAGCGGTTGGTGTCGTTTTGCTTATATTCAGAAAGAGAATGCTTAGAAAAATTTAGAACTAACTAAGATGGGTTAAATTGAAAGGAGCCGGCTTATTTCCCGGCTCCTTTTATATTCTTATGTCCGATATGAGCAATTACCGGATGATGCCATCGCGCATTTTTCCCGGACGGCTTGAATTTTCAAAGAAAGTTTGTCTTTTTCTTTGAAAGCAGATGATTATTGTAAGAGAAACCTGAAATTAATTAAAGTGATATTAATCATCCCGCTATGTTTAGCCGTTCAGCGATCCTTTGCAGAAGGAACAGCAACCGTTTTCATCGGGGTATGTCAGCGAACCGCACCATGGGCAAGTGATTTGAGTTTGCGGTGCTTCCGCTTTTGGTTCTTTTATATTGCCGAAATTCTGCTGCCCTGTTAGTAATAATTGCCTGATCTCATTTCCCATTTGTTCATATCGCTGATACTCAGGCAGCATGCGCGGATTTGCATTGATTGGCGTATTTATCATTCCGCGCTGGGGATGAGGCTGAAAGATCACCTCATTGCGGTTGAGACGAAAACGCATCTCGGAGAAGTATGGATGATTGATATAGATAAGCATTTCAAAATTGTATCTGTACTCATAACAAGGAGGATTGTAACTGACTTCCTTTCCTTCGGTATTTTTTCTTTTGAGTTCTGTTTGTTCCTCGTCAACTTGGAGGTCACAACCTGTTACTGAAGAAAAATCAAGCACATCAGGGTTCTCTTCTCGCCAGTTACGTGAAGTGGTCACGAGAAATTTTCCGTGATTTTTATCAATCAGAATCATGGCTCGGTCGCCGATTGTGTGAGTTACGGAAAAAGTCTCAACTTCCTTCTCATTGGCTTTGCGGTATTCCAACTGTTCTCTGATTTCGGCTACGGTACTTCTCTTCCTGTCTGAAAACCAAGGTGATAGTTTTTTCGCGCAGTCTTTGCAAAGATTCCCGTCTTCAAGTTTTCGGGTTCCCAGAAATTTGATTTTTTCACCGCATATATCGCAATATTTTTTATCAAATAGTCCCATGTTCGCGCCTCCTGAATAATAATTTGATGATCATATCAGATAAAATCAGTTTATTACAAAATATTATATCATACATGATGCTAATTGTATCCATTGTCTGACGCGAACACCGACACTGTAGTTGAGACCTTTAGTGCTTTTGAACCAATGACGGCAGAATTGCGAATCGATTCCGGAACCGCAAGGGAACTGCCGGTTTTGGCAAATAGATCTTAGCTATTGCTCGGGAATATAGGGGATACGGAAGTAGACGGCGCTCCAGTCGTAACCGCTGTCTTCCGGCGAGGAGAGCTCGATCTCGTTTACAGAGATTTTTCTGACTTCGTAATAGATGCTGTCATACTGACCTGGATCAATCAGAATTCGGTAATTATCTTCGTCTACGCCGTAAGTAAATTCCTGCTCGTTCACGAACGTCCACTTGTCGCTCATAACGTCTTCATAAGCCGGATTTGAGTTATTTGCGATCCAATTTTTCTTAATCAGCTCACCATTTTGGCCGAAATATAAACTGGAGGTTTCAAGATCTTGACTGAGTTCGGTGCAAATCCATGAATAACCTTGAATAAAAGGCAGTAATCGTGTATCGGTGAACGGGTCATAAGCGCCTGACCCGGTGTCGGCAGGAGCACTGGTAGTTGTTGTTGAAGCTGGAGTAGTCGTTGTCGGAGCTGCGGTTGTAGTTGTTGTTTGCTCCTGTGTTTGACCGGTTGTGGGCTCGGTGGCAGCGGACGTAGTTTGAGTTGCCGTTGTCGTAGTTTCAGCATCAGTTTCTGTCGCGGCTGAAGTTTCGCCGGAAGTTGTTTCGCTGTTTTTGTCTGATTCGTTGACCGTGTCGGTATTAAAATTGATAGAACTTCTGGGTAAAGTTTGTTTTGCCTGGCTTGAAGCGGGCGTATCGCCGTTATCTTTTTTGACGAATTCTTTGCCGTCATCTTCAGCGAATAAAGAACAGGAAGAGAGAACGATGGCAAATACCAACAAAAGCAAGAGAAAAGGGAATGATTTTTTATCCTTGGACATAATCAACTCACTTTCAGATAAAGTAACGGGTTACTTTGTTTGAAAAACTCTGCTCATAGTTTATCATGCACTCTGCCTTTTCTGTGGGGATGATGCAAGTTGTCAATGTCAAGATTTGTCAATTTAGTATTTTCTGTTTTATTTTTACTTTTTCATAGCGAAGATTAGTAGTTTTTTCTAAGGAAGTTTTGTTATAATTGGTTCTTATAATTTGATGTTTAACGGTTGAAATATCTTTTGATCTTAAGCATTAGTTGAGGAGGTATGATTAGTGGAGCAAAGAAAGAGTTTACAGACAAAGCAGGTGATTGCGGTCGGCAGTTTGCTTTTCGGCATGCTGTTCGGAGCGGGAAATGTGATTTTCCCGCCGATCATGGGCCAGAAAGCGGGGGAGAGTTATGTACCCTCTGCCGTCGGTTTTTTGGTAACGGCTGTGGGATTACCGATTTTAGCGATTATCAGTTTTGCTTTATCTAAGAAATTAACCTTAAAAGATTATGCTGATCGCGTGGGGAAAGGCTTCGGAATGTTCTTTTCCCTGGCTTTGCTATTGACGATCGGACCGCTTTTTGCCATTCCGAGAACGGCGACGGTCGCGTTTGAGGTCGGTATTCAGCCTTTGCTTGAGGGGAAAAGCCCTTTTGTTTATTTGCTGATTTATTCCGTAATCTTTTTTGTTTTATGTCTCTTTTTCTCGATTAAGCCTTCCAAGATTTTGGATATCGTCGGCAAGGCGATGGCACCGGCTTTTATCGTCTTGATCGCTGTTTTATTATTGGCGAATATTTTCAACCCGATGGGGAATCCTTCAGATTATACGGCGCAAGGGGCGTATGCGAAGATGTCTTTCAGTCAGGGAATTATTGACGGCTACCAGACGATGGATATTCTGGCTTGCTTGGCTTTCGGGATTACGATTATTACCAATATCAAAATGCTGGGTGTTCAGGATGAGAAATTCATTGCCAAAGAAACAGGGAAGTCGTCTATTTTTACTCTGATCGTGATGAGTCTGATTTATTTTGGTTTGACATATCTCGGAGCAACGAGTTTAGGTGCGATGGAAGTGCAGCCGAACGGCGGATTGATTTTAGCTTATGCTTCGTATTTTCATTTCGGCGGAGTTGGTCAGTTTTTGCTGGCGTTGACGATTACCATAGCTTGCCTGAAAACGGCTATCGGTCTATGTGTGTCTTTATCCCAGTCTTTTGCAAAGTTGTTCCCGAATAAATTAAAGGAAAAAACCTGGACCGTGATCTTTGTCGCGGCTTCTTTCACAATCGCGAATTTCGGCTTGAACACGATCATTCAATTATCTTTGCCGGTATTGATGTTCCTCTATCCGATTTCGATTACCCTGATTTTGCTTTGGCTGGTTGATTCTGTCATTCCTTTGCGGGATATCGCTTTTAAAGTGACCATTATCTTAGCCATAATCCCGGCATTGTTTGATTTGCTCGGCGCTACTCCGGATTCGATTTCCAAAGCGGCGTGGGCACAGAATGTCCTCGATTTGCCGAAAGGGATTTTACCGCTTTACGGTTACGGTTTAGGCTGGCTCGTTCCGGTAGGGATCGGTTTAGTTATTTCCTTACTCTTTTTCAGAGCGAAGAGAACAGAGCAGGTTTAGTTTTTAATTTTTTAGGAAGCGGCAAGGCGTTTGGAGGAGCGGAGTTTCCACTAATATTCGTATTCTTCGTCATATTCAAATTCGTCTTCCGCTTCATCGTTTTCGCTGAAGTAGTCGTTTAAATCCAATACTGCAATGGCTGTGTCATAGCTGAAGCCCTCACCCATTAAGATATCAATGGCCTCGCCCCAATCGAGGAGGAATATACCCTGATATTCCTGCAGAATGTTATCTGCCATCTCCTCGAAGCTGGCGTCGACGTTTCTGACGGCATAGTCTGCCGCGCTTTCCGAGTATCCTTCTTGCAAGAGGGTTTCTGTAAGACTTTTTTCCGAGAAATTATCAACTGTGGTCAGATAGTTCGCTCTGTCTAAAGCGTCGATATCTTCATCCGTGAGCTCGACTTCGATGGATCGATCCGAAGTCGGGGACGTCTCTATTTCCGTTTTAGGATCGGCTGTTCGCTCGCTTGTTTTCTCGGACAAGGTGGCGCGGTTAATTTTTTCAGTGGTAATTTCTTCGCCGGTAATTTTTTCTGAGGTAATAACTTCGGCAGTAAATTTTTTTGTGGTAATATCTTCGTCGGTTGATGTCTTTTTAGAAGGACCGACAAGTATCGTTTCAATCAAATATCCGCAAAAAATTAAGCAGACGAAGATCAAGAACAAAATAAATTTGACTTGAGAATCCTTGTTCATAGTTTGTACTTTCGTAAATTCTACAGGTTCATAAAACGAATAATCATTATTTCCGATTCATTTCGCTTCATGGTTTGCACTTTTTTAATTCAGGATGTTGTTAAAATTAATTAAATTTATGCCTGATCATTTCACTGAAATATTAACATAGACCGGATGTATATAAATTTATAATTCTTAACGGTCGAATTCCGTGAATTCTATAACTTTATTTCCCGCCCAGACTGTATTTATTTCAGCTTCGTCTTCATCGGCTTTTAATAAATCAACGTATTCTCTTGCTATTTGCTCGTATTCTGAGCGGTCGAATTTGACAATGGCTGTTTTTCCTTTCTTGAAAGGCAGCTGAAAAACGAGTTCTCCGTCCAGATTATTAAATTTGAGGTTATTGATATGCAGATCGGGGTTATCGGATTTCAGATGCAGGGCCAGATAAATTTTCTGCAATTCAATGATTCTGTCGTCGAGTCCGGCGTCTAAGATAATGAGTTTTTCCAAGAAGGCTATTTTATTTTCGACAACTCTGATGGTATAAGGCTCATTCATTTTGTCCGGCTGGTCCTTGGCGACGTTTGTGTTTTTCATAGTTATGCGCAAATTGGCGATTTCTTTCAATATGGCGGCTTTGTTATCTGGTGTGTAATAAAGCATATAATTGTCTTCCATCTGATGGTATAAGCAATCGTGTTCCACATAAGAGGGTGTTTGGCAGTGAGGACAAGTAAAGGTGAAGGCCTCCAGACTGCGAACTTTTGCTTTCATTTCGGGATTCAGCATAGTATTGATGGAGTTCCATTTAATGAAGGGAGAAGATTTTTTGCAGTCGGGACATGTTATATCGATTTTTGTAAAGGACGACATCGGCGAATTCCTCCGGATTGAATAAGCATTAAGGTGACGGTTTTTCCTGAATATCACAGTTCCGATCGACGCGGCGGCTTTCAGTCAGGCAAACAGCAGACCTCAGCCATGCGGATTTAAAAGTCATTAATTAAAAATATTATAGCATGATTGAATTGACTTTTTTCTTGAGTTTGGCGGACAAATTGATTGGGTCTTAATTTTGGTACTCGGTCAGTTCTGATATTGATTCGGCTCTTAGATCACGGGTATAATTTTTACTGTAAAAATATGATTCATGTTACCGGATAAGAGTCCGTTGGCATGATGGAAATGAATTATCGTATAATAAACAAAATTGAATAACTGTCTTTCTAACAATTTTTTTATAGCAGTATTATTTATCGAGATATCAACTCTGAAATGAGAAATATGAACAGAAAACCAAACGTAAAAATGTAAATGAAAGGATTTGATTATGAAAAAATATGATTTTTTAGTAGTAGGTACAGGCGCTGCAAATATCGTCACGGACGCGGCGATTGATGCAGGAAAAAGCGTCGCGATAATTGAAAAGGGAAGATTCGGCGGCACATGTTTGAATCGCGGCTGTATCCCGACGAAAACCCTGATTACGCCGATCGATTATAAGAAGGATTTTGAACGCCTCAAAGATATCGGTGTGGCCGAGGGCGAATTTGAAATTAACTGGCAGAAGCTGAAGGAACGTATGTGGAATCACATCGACAGCCACAGTCAAGAGGTTTTGGAGGCCTATCAGGCAGAAGAAAATGTCGATATTTATCAGGGCAAAGGTTTTTTTGTCGCGGAAAAGGTTTTGCGGGTAGAATATAAGGACGGCAGCCTTTCCGAAGAATTGACGGCGGATATTATTCTCCTCGCACATGGAGCAAGGACTCGGATTCCCGATACAAAAGGTCTCTCGGAAATCGACTATATTACCTCGGAGAATTTTTTCGGCGATCATTTCCCGGACAAACCGTTTCAGAGCCTCGCTATTTTAGGCGGCGGGGTGATCGCGTCGGAATTCGCCCATCTATTCGCCAATTTGGGTACGAAGGTGACTATCATT
This sequence comes from uncultured Mageeibacillus sp., assembly GCA_964346695.1. Taxonomy (GTDB): domain Bacteria; phylum Bacillota; class Clostridia; order Saccharofermentanales; family DTU023; genus UBA5436. The sequence continues at coordinate 10,443 of CAYFVK010000015.1, forward strand.
CAGCATAATCCGAGATTGCTCCCCAATTTCGACAAGGATATCGTAGATGTATTGATCAAGGAGTATCAGCGGCAGAATGTTGATATTTATTTGCATACGGAGATGCTGGAAATAGCGAATAAAGACGGTCGGATCGAAATGCGCATAGAAAATCTTGACAATGGGGAACAAAAAACGGTTACGGCGGACCGGATCATGCTGGCGATCGGATTATCCTCGAACAGCGATCTCCTGCAAATCGAAAATGCCGGTGTCAAAACCGATCGCAGAGGTTGGATCAGAACCAATGAATATTTGGAGACATCAGTGCCCGGAGTTTTTTCCATAGGGGATGCGAACGGCAGATTCCAGTTACGACATGTCGCCAATTATGAGGCGGAAATTTTGGCTTTCAATTTATTTGAGCGGTTTCAGAATAACGCCGGCGATCAGCCTACGCCAAGAAGACGAGTGCGTTATGACACTGTGCCGGCGGCTGTGTTCTCGGAGCCGCAAATCGCTTCGGTCGGCTTGAACACGAAGATGGCGGAGGAACAGGGTTTTGAGGTTGTTTACGGCAGATACGAATATGGTCAGACGAGTAAGCCGTTCGCGATGGGCTATGCATTTGGCGATCAGAGCAATTTCGTGAAAGTTTTGGCGGATCGGCGGACGGAGACTCTGTTAGGGGCTCAGATCGTGGGACCGGAAGCATCTGTGTTGGTACAGATTTATACGAATTTGATGAATAGCGGCAAGCATGAGTATCAGATTATTGATGAAGAGATCGCTTCCGAAGAGACTAAACGTGAGCGTGAACAGCTAAAGGCTACTTATTTGAATCCGCGCAATCCGGCCGCCTTGAATTACACGATGACGATTCATCCTGCTTTGAGCGAGGTGGCGACCTGGGCGGCGAGTGAGCTCGATTTCGGGCACGCGACACGCAATGCGGAGCTGGAGCCGGATGCGGATTGCTAAATTTCAGACGGCTTTTTGCTGTTGAAAATCGGAGGCCCTGCCGGACGAGTCGGTCCTGCTTTCACACCGGAGACCGGAGCAGGCGCTGATTGATGATGGTAATGCGAATCAGTAGCAGGAAAATTTAACTGAGCGAAGAGGGTTTATGCGGCAATTTTTAATTTCAGGTATTAATCCGCTGCAATTGATCGATTATTGTTTGGCGGAGCTGGCGGCGGTTTCCCGAGGGAATTTGCTGGATCTCAAGGAACGTTCTTTTTTGATCGTGCCGGAAGCGCTTAAGGCGGATATTGAACGCAGATACTTGACCGAATATGACGTGAACGGTTTGATGCTGGCGGAAGTGCTGTCCTTTCAAAGGCTTGCCTATCGGTTTTTTTCGATTGCGGGAGGACTGCTGGAGGAAACGATCAGCGGGCTTGGCAAATCTTTATTGTTGCAGAAAATTATTTATGAAAACCCGGAGAAATTCAAGCGTTTTCAGCGTTTCGCGGGCAAGCCGGGCTATACCTCGCAGCTGGAAAGTGTTTTGAGTGATTTTAAGAAGTTTGAGATCTCCGAGCAGGATTTGCGGACATTGAGCAAGCTGGCGCCGCCTTCGCTGACCAAGGACAAACTCAGTGATCTTTGGCAATTGCAGACCTTATATGAGGTGGAACTGAACAAGGTCGGAGTTTTCGATAAAGAGGACAATCTGGATCGCCTGGCGGATTTGCTGGAAGCGGATTGTCCCGATTTATCGTTTCTGGCGAAGAGCCGAATTTGGATCACGGGTTTTGCCGATATTCGCTCATTTAACCGGCAGGAACTGCGGATCATAAAATTGCTCAGCGGTCTGGTTCATGAACTCTCGATTACGGTTTGTACGGATTTGAAGGAAAATACGCTGCTCGGTCAGGAGTTGTTTGAACCGGGATATACGGCATATCGGCAGCTGAAGGAGATGCTGCCGGATATTCAGGTGAAGTCTTTAAAAAACAAGGATTCTCAGGCACAGCAAATGGTGCAGCAGGCGTTTTTGACGGGAAGTTTTTCGGATTCGGCAGAGCGGCCGGAGCAGCCGGAATCTAATCCGGAAAGTGCTGTTGAGCCGCAGTTTAATCTTGTTGTCAATCGGGATAAGAGGCAGGAATGGTCTTTTATCGCAGGTGAAATTAAACGCCTTATCGTCGAGCAAAAAATCCGTCAGCGAGAGATCGGAATTGCGCTTTGCTCGGACGCCGAAGATAAGGCTTTGATCAAATCGATTTTCCGGGAATTCGGTCTGCAGACCTTTATGAATGAGCGGATTCCCTTGCAGCAAACCGCTCTGTTCCGGCATTTACAGGGTTTCCTTAATTTGACGGGACAGAGTTTCTCCCTGCACGATTTGCTGAACTTTTTCCGCTCGGGTTTGGCGGAACCTGATATTTCGCAAATTGATCGATTTGAAAATACCTGTTTGCAATACGGATTGCGTTATTCCTATGAATTGGAAAATCCGGGCTTTTATCAACGCATCGCCGACGAGGAGCAAAAAACGGAAATTCTTTATTTTAAAAATCGATATTTGGATCCGCTGCTTGAGGCGGGCAGAAAACTCAGAGCATTGCACAGCGGCAGGGCAAAGGCGGAATTTCTGCTGAATTTGTTGGCGGGGAAAAAGTTCAAGCGAAATCTTGAGCAAAATATTGCTTTGCTGCGGGAACAGGGCGAAGAAGATATCGCTTTGTCACTTTCCGGTACCTGGGAAATAATTTTGCGTTTGCTCGAGGAAGCGACCCGTTTATTTGATCAAACCGTCATTTCTCAACAGGCCTTTATCGAGATTATTACGAATGCTTTGTCCGGCGAAATACCGGCCGCGATTCCGGTCGGGCTGGATCGCATCCGAGTCGGTTCGATCAGGGAAATGATTTATTTTGATTGTCGGGTACTGTTTATTGCCGGTGTTTCGGGCAAGGATTTTCCGCCTTTAGTCGGTTCGGACAGCTTTTTACAGCAAATTGAAGTCGAGTGGATTAACAGTCAAATCGGCAGGGAATTGCCTTATTATCGCAGAAATCAGATGATTTCCGGACAAGTCGGAGCAGCGCTTCTCTTTTCCGGGAAAAAAGAAAAAATTTATTTATCTGCTACTGAGCCGGACAGTACGGACTGGGCGGCAATTTTTGCGCTGCTGAATGAAGAGTTGGGCAGATCTGCACTCATTGTGCCGGAGGCTGCTGTAAATTTTAAGCATCGGCTGAAGATCAATAAAATTGATGCCGGCGATCCTCTTAATCCGGATCAGCGCTGGCTTACAAAAGCGAGAACCATGCGTTTTTTAAGAGCTGATCAGCAAATGCGCCTGACTGAGTTGAAGCCTACCCTGCTGATGAGTAATGTGCGGTCGACGAGCGATACGCG
>CAYFVK010000015.1:13890-30419 GCA_964346695.1 uncultured Mageeibacillus sp.
CTGAGTTGAAGCCTACCCTGCTGATGAGTAATGTGCGGTCGACGAGCGATACGCGGTCGGTGAGCAATGTTCAGACTGCAAGTGATGTGCGATCGGTGAGCAATGTCCGGACTTCAAGCAATGTTCAGACTGTGTCGGAGCAACTGCTGCCGCAGGCAAAAAGCTATTGGCATTATGCTCTGCAGTCATTTCCCGATACCGCAAAAACTCCGGTAACCATTGCGCAAGACCCCTTATGGGAGTTGCAGCCGGTCATTTTTATAGATCAAAAAATGTCGGAATTTCTCTTGCAAAAAAGAAATCATTCTTCTGCCAGCAGTCTGGAATGCTATGCCGGCTGTCCCTATCAATTTTTCGGGCAATATCTTTTGAATTTGCGGGAGCGCCCGCTTTGGGATGCGGATCAGCGGGACCGCGGCACGTTGATTCATAAAATGATGGAGATGGCGATTTCCGGAGCGGAGGGGGATTGGCTCAGGCAGATTGATGAACCCCAGTTTTATCAGCGTCTGTTTGCACAAAGTGTGGAGCAAAGCCGTTTGGTCAGCTACAGCGAGAAAGTTAATGCGGTGCGCCTCGGTACCCGAATTAAGCGATATGTGCGAGCTGCGCTCTATTATAATCGCAAATTATTGCAGGAAAATGATTTTAAGCCGAGTGAATTTGAGTGGAGATTTTTGCTTCCTTTGCGGTCGGGAAAATTGCCTTTAACGGGTATTATTGATCGGGTCGATCAAAATTCGGAAGGCGAATATCGAATTTTTGATTATAAGACGGGAAATAAACAGGTTGATCTGAATCGTATTTATTATGGTCTGGATTTGCAGTTAGGGCTTTATCAAGCTGCCTGGCAGGCCGGGCATGCGGAGCAAAAACCGCATTCTCTGGGCTATTTGCTCTTTCAAAATAAGGGGGGCAGCACGAAGAAATCCTTGTTCGCGCCGGAAGGTTCGCTCTCTGATCGTCTGGCGGAGCAGAAATTATTTCGGGAGGTTCATGCCAACCCTGAGGAAATCAATATTATCGGACAGCACGCTCTGCTCAAGGCGAATCAAGCGGTCGACAAAATAGCGAGCGGCAATATTTCGCCGATTCCGCAATCGTTGAAACCGGATAAAATCCCCTGTGATTATTGTCGATTCAAGCAAATGTGCCGCTATGATCAACGTCTGGAAAAAAAACGGGTCAGACTTTTAAAGCCGGTAGAAATTGAGCAACGGCCTGTGTCAGCGGATGATGCGGGTGCTGACGACAGTGCGGAAGCAAATGGGGTCAGGCGTGAAGCAAGCGATGTTGAGATCATCAGCTTGATGAAAAAGGAGCTGCGGCAGGAACCTCAGGAATAAAGCAGATTGCAACCTAATAGTAAATTGAATCTTTTGCGCGCATACCCGTGAATGCCGGATTAATGAGTGATTTAAGGATTAAGGAAAACAGCGATGAATTGGACTCAGGAACAGAAAAAAGCGATTCAGTATGATGAAAACGCGCCTCTATTGGTTTCCGCAGCTGCGGGTTCAGGCAAGACGGCGGTCTTGATAGAACGAATTTTTGAGCGGGTCATGTCGGGCAAGACTGAGCCGGAAAATATACTGGTTATGACGTTTACCGATAAAGCCGCCGCCCAGATGAAGCAGAAAATCGATCAGAAAATCGCGACAGCGATTGCCGAAGCGAAAGATCCCGCCGAGCTCGGCCTCCTGCGTGATATTAAGAAACGTTTCCCGCTTGCTCAAATTTCGACGATTCATGCTTTTTGTCTGCAGCTGATCAGACAATACGGAGCGTTTCTGACTGATGAACAAGGCGAATTGCTGCTCAATCCCGGCTTTTCCGTCATCACGGAGACCCATGCTCAGATTTATCTGGATCAGGCGATTGAGGAGGTTTTAACCTTTCTCTATGGGAAATTAGCGAATCTGACGGATGAAACTGAGTCTGATCCTTCTCAACCGATCACACGAACAACCGAAAATGTGCCTACACCTGTGCCGGCGATAAACCGGACAGCTGAAACCGAAACGATGTCGGATTTTTCTCGGACGGTGACAAAAAATATACCCGGACTGCATGAAGATTTGAAGATTTTTACGCTTCTCGATCAGGAGATCAGTGAAACGGAATGGCTGGATGATTTTCAAAAATTAACGTTTATTCTTTCAGACTATTTAATAGATGATAATCTGAAAAAAACTTTGGCACAATCCTGGAAGAAATTAAAAAGCATCGCTTATTTTGAAGCGGAGATCCGGAATGCTCTGCAGGAAAAGGGGAGGGAAGCGGCAGATTTCGGACAAAGTGATTCCGCCCGGGAAATTCTGGATGAACTGCAGGAAAAAACGGAAGTCGCTCTTGCGGGTATTTCCCTCTGTCAGCAAACGGAATTTTATAATAATTTGCAGGAAAATAAAAAACCTACGAAAGAAGGGGCGAAATTATTAGAGAGCTTACCTTTGGAGGAACAGATTTTTCGGCAAATAAAAGAGACTTTGGCGAGCGGTTTAACAAACCGGGAAAAATGGAATCGGGTGTTCGAATTATCTGAAAATCTCTCTGAACCGAATTATCTGCGCAGTGCTTATGCTTCCCCGGCCGGACAAATCAAAGCGGAATTTATGGAAATCTATGAGCCGAGTGTTCTGCCGGCGATCGCTTTGATTCATGGCGGATTCAACACAAATTCGGCGGCCGCGATGCGCAATCATTTGGAAAACGCACAGCCGTTTTTCGCTAAAAGTATCGAGCAGATCGAGCAGGATCTGTGCTGTATGCTGCCGCCTTTAGCAAGATTTTTTGAGCTGATTGTCATGATTGACCGGAGCATGCTTAAATTAAAACAAAAGTACAATAAAATCGATTATCATGATTTTGAGCATTTCGCTTTGCGGCTGCTTGATCAGCCGGCGATCAGCAGGTCTGTACACAGGCAATATCAGGAAATTTATCTGGATGAATATCAGGATACGAATCCGATTCAGGAGACGATTGTGCGAAAAATCGATTGCGCGCGGACTTTTATGGTCGGTGATTTGAAGCAGAGCATCTATCGTTTCAGACATGCCGATCCGACTTTATTTCGGGATAAATTGGAAGCGTGGCCGATTTTTTCCGAGAGCCGGAAGGATTTATCTGAGGGTCTGAGAGATTCAGCCGAGGGGGCCGAAAATTCATTTGAGCTTCAAATGGATTCAGCCGAGGGGCAGGAAGCGTCAGCTGAACTTCCACAAGATTTAGCTGATGAGCAGGCAGTATCAGATGATCTTCAGGAAAATTCAGACCGACGTTCAGAGCGGGATTCTGAGACAAATCCCGCAACGATGGGGAATGTTATTTTACTGAATCAGAATTTTCGTTCCGCGGAAACGGTTTTGGCAGGAATCAATGAGCTTTTCAGCTGGTTCATGAAAAAAGAGATTGCGGAAATCGATTATGATGCGAAGCAAAGGCTGGCGGCCGGAAATAGCAGTCTGAAAGAAGAAAAAATCGGCACGCGAAGGATTGAATTTCAGCAGATAACGTTGGAGGAAGATTCGCTGGAAAAGGCCTTTCAGGAAATACCGGAGCTGAACAATATTCCGATCGAGTCCAATACGGATAAAAATATTATCGCGGAGGCTTTGCAGGCAGTCCTTCGCATTCGCCGGGAAATTGAAGCCGGCAGACATTATGGGGATTTTGCGATCCTCGGCCGGACAAACCGTATTTGCCGGCTCTACGGCAAAGTCCTTGAAGTCTGTTCAATCCCTTATAGCGGAGGAATTGAGAAAAATTATCTTGATACGACAGAATTACGCTTTCTGGAACAATTGATTCAATTTCTGGATAACAGCAGGCAGGATATTCCGCTCGCATCGCTCATGCGCTCTTCGATTTTCAATCTGAGTTTTTCCGAAGAAGAGCTTTTATTATTCAGAATCCTGCGCCCTGATACCCGGTTTTTTTATGAAGTGATTGAAGAAATGCTGGGCTTGAACGCTGAAGAATTTGTCTTGGCAGCGGGATCGGTGTTTCGGCAATATAAAACTTCGGAGGAGCTGCTGGAATTGCATCGGAGGCTGACTGCTTTTGCGGGAATTGTTGCTGACTTACGGGAAAAATCGTATTGGTTTACGATTTCAGAATTGCTTGATTATATTTTCGCCATCGCCGATTATCCGGGACAGCTGGCGGGCCTTCCGTTTGCCGAGCAGCGACTGGCGGATATCACGAAATTTCAGGAATGGGTTACGACTTTCGAAAAAGAGCAGGGGGGCGGTCTGCATCAATTTGTGCTCCTGCTTGAGCAAATTAATCAGCACAAGCTGGAACTGGAGAATTTTAATATTGCACCGGCACCGGGAAATAGTGTATCGATCATGACGATTCACGCGGCCAAAGGGCTGGAATATCCTTTCGTGATTTTGGGCGGGGCAAATTATGATCTGTTCAGCCGTTTGGATGACCCGATCATCGCCTATGATCCGCATTTCGGCATCGCTTCCTATACGGCGGATCCCGATCAGCAAATCGTTTATGCCAATCCGCCTTTGCTGCGCTATCGGCAAAAAAATCTGGATCGGGAATGGGCAGAGGCCTATCGTCTGCTTTATGTGGCGATGACCCGGGCGGAGGAAAAATTGTTGATTCTGTCACATGTGCAGACAACTCTCAAAAAGGCGAACCGGACTTTTAATGAATCGGCTCTGTATTTGCGAAAACGGATGGACCTTGAGAGCATGCAAAACCTGAAAAGTTATGCCGAAATTTTGATGGCTTACTTTTGTACGAAAGAGATTTCCCTGCTTGATTATTTCACGGCTCAAAGAATTCCGGACAGAGAATTTTCGTTGGAACTCGAAAATTATGCGGTTAAAATTTTTCGGGCAGATTATTTTATCGAAAATATACGACGGCAAAATGAGCGACTGAAGCGAGTTACCGCCAATGAATCAGCAAAGCGGGATCAGTCTTTGCCGAACCCTGAAATTATTCTGGATGATGCGGAGAGCCGCAGGAAGATAGAAAGGATTCGAGCTTTGCTTGAAGACTTGAATGCGGATGATCCCTTGAATTTGAGTCCGGCGAAGCTGACTGTTTCAGAGATTAAGTCGGCCGCACTCGATTTGACTGATCAGGAGGAGGGAGTTGTTTTGCCTGTCGCGCTTGCGGATATGGGTTATTCTCTGCGCAATCCCGTGCTGAGTCAGGATGTTCCTGTTGATTTATCAAGTCAGGATCTTGTTTCCGGGACTGAGTTCGGAACGTATATTCATCAGCTGATGCAATATCTTTCTCTGACTGAATTCTTTGCCGCGGCTGAAAGCGCATGGGAGGATATTTACCGCAAACAGCTTATGGAAATGATCCGGCAAAAGAAAATGCCTGAACATCCTCATCAGATGCAGGCCGCGTATCCTTTAGTTGCCGTATTTTTACGCTCCGATTTGGCTAGGCGTGTCAATCAGGCAGAATTGAAGCAGGCACCTGTTTATCGGGAATTGCCCTTCACGTTGGCGGTACCCGCGATTACTGTGAGTGGAAAAACAATTGTCGGAGTTTCGGCAGAAGAAAAAACATTAGTGCAGGGTATGATTGATCTATGGTTTATGGAGGGCGAAAAAGCGATTTTGGTCGACTATAAATCAGATTTCATTGCGGGGGACCGGGCTGCCAAACAAAAGGAATTGGAGCGGCGTTATCAATTGCAGCTTGATTATTATGCATTGGCACTTGAGCGGATAATCGGACTGAAAGAGCCGGTGCAGGAAAAATGTATCTGGCTTTTACGTGACGGCGAGGTTTATTATTTGTAAAAATTATTCGAATTACAAGAACAAACTTCCGATTTTACATTCCTGTGAGGTTTTATATTGTAAAATTTGTTTTGATTTGAAAGGTTGTGATTGTTTTATTTCGACAAATTTTTGAGTTGGGGTGGACATGTATTCTTTACAAATAAATGAGAAAGCAAAACTAAGAAAAATTCTTTTGGACGCATCGGATTTGATTTTTTCCATTAAGGCTGAACGGGAGGCACAGAGTGGAAAATATCAGGTGGCGAGCAAAGGATTCGGGGATTATGTCAGCGAAGTGGATCTCGCTATTCAGAAATATATTGAGGAGAAAATTTTAGAGATTTTTCCGAATCATCAATTTTTTGGTGAAGAAGGGGAAGCGGAGGAATATGATCGCAGTCAGCCTTGCTGGATTTTAGACCCGATCGACGGAACGACCAATTTAATTCGAGGTTTGAAGCATTCCTGTATTTCGCTGGGTTTTTGGAATGGAGCAAGGCTGAGCTTCGGCTTAATCTACAATCCCTTTTTAGATGAACTGTTTGAGGCTTCTTTCGGGGAACAGGCTTATTTAATTGAAAACGCGAAAAAGCAGATTTTGAACTCTGACCTTGCGTTTGCTAATTTGCAAAAATCCCGAATTGTTTGCAGCCCTAATGCTGAATTGGAGAAAGCAATTACGATTTTTGGCACTTGTCCGCATGATCGGGGAAAAATTGATCACACAAAAATTTTTCAAACGATGGGAAAGGCTTTTTTAGCTACGGAAGATATTTTGCGTACCGGTTCGGCGGCTCTGGATTTAGCCGCGATAGCTTCGGGCAGAGCGGATATTTTCTTTGAATATAAATTACGTCCGTGGGATTTTGCGGCGGGGATTGTCATATGTCAGGAGGCCGGTGCAGTGGTTACCGATTTATATGGTAAACCGGTTAATGTTTTTGAAATCAATTCCATCTTTTGCGCAAATCCTATTTTGCATCAGAAATTCTATCCGATTTTGGAGGCATTACGTTCGTGATTTTGTTGTTTGTCATGCAGCGATAGTCGATTGTCGGATTGAAAGCGATTTTATAAATGTTTTTATTTCTTTAAAAACTTTGGCTGTTGATCAATTTGAATTTTGAAAATTTGCTTTTTCTTCTTAGAATTTGCAAAATTGATTAAGTGGTTTAGAACAATATAATTATTTAAATTGATGAATAATTATGCTGATCGTTGACATTTGCTGATATAATTATTTTAATTTACTGATAAAGCGATTATTATTTTAAGGAAGCTGTTTTTCGGTGTAGAAATACATTCTTAGATCTTTTATCCGGATAAAGAATCGAGGGAGACAAGATGAAAAAATTATCAGATTTAGCATTGAATTTAAAGGGCTCCATCATTAGAGAAATGCATACGGCTGCCGCCGGTATGACGGATATTCTCAATTTCACGGTTGGCGAGCCGGACTTTGTAACTCCGCGTCCGATCATTGAACGAGCATTTCAATCTTTGAATGAAGGGAAAACTTTTTATTCACAAAATCGCGGCATTTTACCTTTAAGAGAAGCGATCGCCAAATATCATACGGAAGATGCGGAGGATCCTCTGAATCCCGATCCGAATACGGATATTTTAATTACGATCGGGGCTACCGAGGCTCTCGAATTGAGCTTGCTTGCTCTGCTTGATCCGGGTGATGAAGTCATCGTTCTAACTCCCTGCTGGCCCAATTATTTGAGTATGATCGCAGTGGCGGGCGGTGTCGCAAAATGTGTGCCGGGCTATGAGGAAAACGGATTTTCTCCAAAGATAGAGGATATTGAAGCGGCAATCACGGACAGAACGAAAGTGATTATGATCAATTCGCCGTCTAATCCGACCGGCGGCGTCATTCCGCAGGAAACGATTGCGCAGATTGCGGATCTTGTTAAGAAACATGATTTGTTTGTAATGACCGATGAAGTTTATCGCACGATTGTGTTTGATGATGCAAAATCTTATTCGCTGACCGCATACCCCGAAATTAAAGATAATGTGATTTTTATCAATAGTTTTTCGAAGATGTTCGCGATGACCGGCTGGCGGGTCGGTTATGTGATCGCTAATCCTACCTTGATTGACCGTATGACGAAACTGCATCAAAATCTCGCTAACAGTATTTTTGTGCCGGCTCAGGAAGCCTGTATAACCGCTCTTGAGGAGTGCATTCCGGATTCCGAGCGGATGAAGGAGAGCTATGAGAAGCGAAGAAACTTGATTTGTCAGGGGATCAATCAGATCAAAGGTCTCTCCTGCAATAAGCCGGGCGGCGCTTTTTATATTTTTGCCAATATCAGTGAGTTTAAGATGGGCTCCAAGGAGTTTTGCCTGAAACTGCTGGATGAAACGAGAGCGGTAACCGTGCCGGGTGTCGGTTTCGGACAAACGACCGAAGGTTTGAATCTTGATCATTTTATGCGAGTATCCTACGCTACGTCTGAAGACAATATCAATGAATTTTTGAATCGACTGGAAGGATTCAGTAAAAAGTTTTTTGCTTGATTTGAGTTCAGTATCGTCGGTGGATTCTGTTGGGTCTGTGCGCTTAGTTCCTACCGGATCTGCAGATTCGCCTGCATATTCAGTTCCGACAAAATTTTCAGTTTTGATTAGCCGTCGTAGACATAAATGATTAGCCCTTAACCGTTATTTTGGCTGTTGCCGGCCAAGTTTAACGGTTGAGGGTCTTTTTTTCCATGCTTTGAAATGGAGAATCGATCGGCCATACAAAACCGTCATTTTTGGCCAAGTGGTGGACAAATTTTTCGATTTTGCACGGATGATAGTTAATAAGCTAAGTTGCTGCCTCGCTAAAGTCGAGCAAAACCGTCATTTTTGGCCACATAGTGGACAAATTTTTCGGTTTTGTTAGAAAAGCCATTAATACGCTAAGTATGAGCCAGTCCCTCCCCATACAAAACCGTCATTTTTGACCACCCAGTGGACAAATTTTTCGATTTTGCACGGATGATAGTTGACGAGCTAAGCGGATACAAGGCTGAAGTCGAGCAAAACCAATCAACTATCAAATTAACTTCTGCAGGATTTTCCGGGTGGCTTCTGAGATGATTTTAGCCGGATAAGGAAGCAAGCCGTAGTTTCCGGCAGCGAAAAGAATATGTTCTGTAATCGCGTCGGTGTTGATTTGTTTTACGCCGGAAAATTTTTGTTCGAGATTCCAATTGGAAAGGAATTTTATTGTCAGCTCGTGGGTTCTTGCCAAAATTTCTTGCTCTGAAGCCGCTTGCTGCTTGATTTTCTCCGAAATTGTTTGATCGCCTAAAAAATGCAAATAAGCATCGAGCAGAGCACTGAGGATAAATGGACTGATTTTGTATTCAACAAAATTGTATTCGATTTGCAAAGCCTGAATAAGCAGCTGAAAATAACCGGGCAAAGCTCTGCGGGAAATCTGTCCGGTCAGGGCGGAAGCATCTTGTAAATTTCGGGTCAAAGTATAAGCCTCTTTGATGTTTTCCGGATTTTCCAAATCAAGTGCCAAAAACTCGCTTAGGCTCTGCAAAGACAAGCTGAGAGCAGCTCTTGCTTTTTCACGAACAGCAGAGGACAAACTAAAACTGGTCAAAATATCGCATAAAATCCCTAAACTAAAAGCCATATTTCCGAAAAAAGTTTGCTTATTCAAATTCAAAATCAGTTCAGGACAATAAAGCACGTAATCGGGCTGTAGAGCTTTGTCAAACAATGGAAAGATCACCTGATTCGTATGATCGAGAATGAAAGTGCTGCCGTTTAATTCCTTTCCGGCGAGAGAAGCTGTTGCGAGTACGAGCACAGGTTCTCTGTGGCGATGACGGACCCTGCCGAACCCGTAGATTTTATAAATGCTCTTTTGCGGATTGAGGAGACGGGCTTTAACAGCCTTGCCGAGGTCAATCTGCGGATTTCCGCCCAAGATCAAAATTGCCTCGGAACGGCTGCTGTAATATTTATGCAGACATTGCTCAACGGTGCTGATAGTCGGCTTTGTATTTTCCGAATCATAAACTGTAACATGCAGATTCGCTTTGATCGCCTGCTCTTTCAGCTTGTGAAAAAAAGAATAATGGGCGGCGGGAGCGGGTACAATAATTAACAACCTGTTTCTCTGAATTTCGCTAAAATAATTCACGATTTTTTGAATGCAGGAGTCCGTGTCCTGCACATGTGAGATGGCCGGATCCTTGAGCCATAATCCGTGGAAAATGCGGAACAAGATTTTTCTTAGCGCTTGCAACATAAAAACACCCCGTCAAGAATGTTTCTATTTTAGCAAATTTTGTTCTTTAAGCAATTCTTCTAACTTTTCCAGTTCTTCCAACGAGATTTTTTCCATATTTATTTTATCGAAACCATATGCTGCTATGTTTTTTTGCAGCTTATCCGCATCGACGCCCGCTCCTGCTATGTTTTGATTTTTGGGGGATGGATGGCAAGTAGAATCACCAAGTTTTGAAGCGGAGCAGGAATCGGCATAGGGACAGCCGGAGCATTTGCCGGCTTTTTTGCTCTTTATCAGAGAGCGGATGCTGAACGCAGCGATCAGCAGTAAAATTGCCCCGACTAAACAGTTCCCCCAATTTTCAATAAACCAACGACCGATCATTTATAGCCCTTTGCCTGATAATACAGGTACTTTTTCAATTTCCTGATGATTGCGGGCGGGTCTGAAGAGTAAGTACAGATATAATGCTGTGAAAATCAGAGCGACGGCAAAACCGATTAGATTATTGGCTCCGCCAAAGAACAGACCGAATTGGTAAATGATCAGGCAGATGGTGTAAGCAAAAAGCGTTTGATAAGTGATGGCGAACAGGGTCCATTTGGTATTTGCCATTTCTCTTTTGATTGCGCCGATAGCGGCAAAACAGGGGGCACATAAAAGATTAAACAGAAGAAATGAAAATGCTGCTAATGTGCTCATGTCAAGACGCATATTCTGCCAGATTTGCCAGCCGTTTTCTGCGACTTCCTCCAGTCCGTAGAGCACGCCGAAAGTTCCGACGATATTTTCTTTGGCTGCCAAACCGGTGATTGTAGCGACAACGGCTTTCCAGTTTCCGAAACCCAAAGGACGGAAAATAAAGCCGAGCGCGTTTCCTATCCCGGCCAGAATTGAATTGTCAATGTTTTCTACGCGACCGAAGCCATTTTCAAAACCGTAGACGGTAAAGAACCAAACAATGACTGTGGACAGGAGAATAATCGTGCCTGCATGTTTTATGAAGGCTAAGGAGCGCTCGAAAGCACTTTTCAGGATATCGCGCAGACGAGGCAGGTGATAGGCAGGTAATTCGATAACAAAAGGAGAAACATCACCGGCGAAAGGTTTTGATTTTTTCAGTATAATGCCGGAAACGATGACAGCGGCGATTCCAATAAAGTAACAGCCCGTTGTCAAAAACCCGGACTTGCCGAAGAAAGCGCCGGCGATTAATGCGATAACCGGCAATTTAGCGCCGCAGGGGATAAAGGAAGTGGTGATAACCGTCATCCGGCGATCCCGTTCGTGTTCAATTGTTCTTGCCGCCATAATGCCGGGAATAGAACAGCCTGTACCGATCATTAAAGGAATAAAGGACTTGCCGGAAAGCCCGAAGCGGCGGAAAATGCGGTCCATTATAAAAGCGATTCGAGCCATATAACCGATTGCTTCTAAAAAGGCAAGACAGATAAAGAGTACGAACATTTGCGGGACGAAGCCAAGTACCGCGCCGACCCCGGCGACGATTCCGTTCATAACCAAATCCTGAAGCCGGTCCGAAACATGAAGTTTATGCAGTCCCTGCTCAATCAGGACAGGAAGTCCCGGAACCCATGGTCCGTAATTGGCGGGATCGGGTTCTTCTATTTTCAGAGCCTTTTGATAATCGGAAAAAGTAACTTGTTCTGTTTTTTCTAATTCGCCGTTTTCATCGAAGAATTTAGCGGTAGCAATCAGAGTAGTTGCGTCTTCCGGATTTATATTTTCGACAGAAGCCTGCTCTTCAAAAGAAGTGATATAATTTTCAGCTACTGAGAATTCTTCATTTTCCGTTTCATAGGCAGCGCGGCCTTGACCCAGGAAAAACCAACCTTCGCCGAACAGCTGTTCGTTTACCCAGTCTGTGGCAAGGGTGCCGATTGTAGATACCGATAGGTAATAAACGACAAACATGACGGCGACAAAGATCGGTAAAGCTAAAATACGATTGGTCACAATGCGGTCTATCCGATCAGTCATAGATAATTTATTCTTGTTTTTGCGCTGATAGGACTGACTGATGATTTTGGTAATTGTGTTATAGCGTTCAGCCGTGATAATGCTTTCCGCGTCGTCATCCAATTCTTCTTCAGATTGGACGATCACGGATTCGATTTTTTCTTGCTCGGACGAGTCGATTTGCAGTTCTTTGATCGCCGAAGCGTCTCGTTCAAACAGCTTGATCTGATACCAGCGTTTCAGCTTTGGATCCATTGTCAGATTATCAGAAGCGATTTCGGCTATTTGATCTAATGCTTTTTCAATTTTGGGCTGAAAGAGCAGATTTTTGTATTGCAGGTCAAAGGCGGGAGTTTTTCCCTCAAAATTCATTTGGGTTGCCTGTTTTCCTGCGTCGACGGCGGTTTTGATAAGGTTTTGCAGATTCTCGCCGGTCAACGCGGAAATGGCGACAACCGGAATTTGCAAACTTTCTCTAAGTTTTGCCGAATCGATGCTATCGCCGGCCTTTTTGATAATATCGGACATATTGATTGCCAGAACTACCGGTATATTCAGCTCAAGCAATTGTGTAGTCAGATACAGATTCCTTTCCAAGTTGGTACCGTCGACAATATTGATAATGACTTCCGGTCTTTCTTCAAGTAAATATTTAAGAGCAATTTCTTCCTCCGCCGTATAGGGCGAGAGGGAATAGATACCGGGCAAGTCGATTACGTCAATTTCTTTGTCAGAACGTAATTTTCCGGTTTTTTTCTCTACCGTGACGCCGGGCCAGTTGCCTACTCTTTGATTGGCGCCGGTTAGACTATTAAAAAGTGTCGTTTTTCCGCTGTTCGGATTTCCTGCCAAGACAATACGCATTTTATTTCCTCTCTGTCCTTTGCCGGTTATGTCTGAAATCTTGTTTTGTCAGAGATCCTTGCTGTTTTCTATTTTTTGTTGATTTTTCCGAAAATCAGCATGCATTCATAACTTCTTTTAGTAGTTAGCACATACTAACTTACGGTCTTAAAAAAAGCAGAACCTCTGCCAGTAAATAATATCCATTTGTTTATTAGAATTCGGACTGTCAATGATTATTCAACTTCTATCAGTTCACATTCTGATTTGCGCAGAGTTAATTCATAACCTCTGATCGTCACTTCCACCGGATCTCCCAATGGAGCGAGCTTGCGTATATACACTTCACAGCCCTTGGTTATGCCCATATTCATAATATGTGTTTTCAGCGGGCCTGTACCGTGAATGCGTTTGATCTTGGCAGTGTCTCCCACCCGCAGATCGCGCAGTGTTTTTCTTTTTTGATTGCTTTCCATACTGTATCTCTCTATTTTTGTTGAAACTCCGGGATGCTTTCCACAGAAAAATTACTGCTTCAATGCCAAATCCGTTCGGTTTCATCAAACCATAATTTTCATCGCCAAATCATGATTTAAGGCGACTCGGACATCCTTGACTTTGCAAATAATGCCGTAATTATTGACACTGATTAACTCAATCGTGCTGTCCGGCACAAATCCCATATCCCGTAAGCGATTCTGAACTTTTTCAAGTCCGGTAATCTTTATAATCTTGACTTGTTCACCCGGAGTGGCGAGCCCAAGTGGTATCATGAATTGACCTGCTTCCTTAAAATTTAATTCTTTTCCTGCTTCCATTTTGGCCGGCAGCAAAGAAAATTGTGTCAATTAATCTCCCATATTTCGCGAGAAACAAGGAATTAGCATATGCTAACATAAGTAGTTTAGCACCCCTAACAAAAAAGTCAATAAACTCTTTTTGAGGATCGTTTATCTTTTTTTTAATATTTTTTGACCGCTGTAATCTCCGATAAAGAATTCTTTATATCGTGAAAATACGGTTGCTTTTCTGTCAAAAGCTAATTTAATAAGGTTATCTTTATGCGTATTTTTCAAAAATTAATTTGCACAAAAAATTACAATTCGATCCCGTCAATTTCATAAAATTTTTATTTGAATTGTCCGGTTTGTAGTACTAATTTGTAGTACTAATATTTTATTTGTGATGTCAGTGTAAACGCCATATCCTGAAGTGTTTGGAATGGTTTGTCAGCTGGAAAATAACGAGTTTATATAAAGAAAATAGAAAAGCAAAACGATGGAAAAAAACAATAAAAATAAAGTTCCGAGAAAACCTTTGATTATACTGGCTGTTCTCATTATCATTTCTCTGATCGCTACATTCCTGATCAAGGCTCCGGTAAAAACCGAAACGATTAAAGAGGTGATGCGAGACGCCGTTTTACATGAAGATAATCGTATATCCTTTTTAGGTATTATGCAGGTAAATCCGGCGGTTATTTCTGCTTTTTCGGTCACGGCAATTTTACTGATTGCAGCTTTGTTGATCAGAATTTTTGTCATCCCGAAATTTAAACTTGTACCCGGAAAATTACAATTGCTTTTGGAGACCCGCGTCGGATATTTTAAAAATCTGTCCGTGCAGCAAAGCCCTGACAAGAATAAAATGTTGGGAGCCTATGTTTTTTCAGCAGGTATTTATATTTTCTTCAGCACTATTTTTGAATTATTCGGCATACAAGTTGTTAGCACATAAGGCATATCTCTGTCTTTGCCTGCTCCGATAGCGGATATCAATGCGGCGATTGCTTTGGGTGTAGCGTCTTATGCTTTTATCCTGTTCGGAGGACTTTTTGCCAACGGTATTCGTGGAGCTTTGCAGGCTCTCAAAGATTTCTCCCTGCCGATATCCATGAGTTTTCGATTGTTCGGAGCTTTGCTGAGCGGCTTGCTGGTTAATGAATTGGTTTATTATTCTATTTCTTTGAGTTATGTTCTGCCCGTTTTCGTTGCCGTTTTATTTACCCTGATTCACGCTCTGGTACAGGCTTATGTTCTGACCATGCTCACAGCTATATTCTATGGTGAAGCTACTGAAAAGCGCGTGAAAGGGAAAAAACGGAATCACAAAAAAACTAAAACAGATCCCGTAGCCCAAAACAGCGCAAGCTGATTTAAATATTTATTATTAACAAAAATCTGTTCAAATTTATAGAGAAAGAGGACTATTATGAAAAACAAAACAATCAAAACAATTGGCGTATGCATTATTGTCTTTATCTTGGCGGTATTTTTTATTGCTCCGAGTTTACCATCTGCGAAAGTTCATGCCGAGATCATACAAAGCCAAAATATTGAGCAAAAAGCGGAAGATAACAACGGCACAAATCCCGTTTCCGTCAAAGCATTAAGTGCGGCTATCGCAATTGGTCTGGCGGGTTTAGGCGGTGCAATTGCCATGGCTTTTGCGATCAGCAAATCCTCCGAAAGCATTGCCAGACAACCGGAAGCTCAATCCGGCATCAGAGGGAGCTTAACACTTGGTTTGGTATTTATTGAAACAGTTGTTATCTATGCTTTGATTGTTGCGATTCTTATAATATTCGTACTATAGGAGTAAATTATGGGTATCCCGTTAAATATTGATTTTCAACAGGTACTTTTACATTTGCTGAATTTTCTGATCTTAACTTTAGGCTTATATTACTTGATCCTAAAGGCGGCAAAATCGGTTTGTTTGGCGGCGCCGGTGTCGGTAAAACGGTTTTGATTCAAGAATTAATCCATAATATAGCGAAAGAACATGGCGGCTACTCTATTTTTGCCGGTGTCGGCGAGCGCAGCCGTGAAGGAAATGATCTCTGGCTGGAAATGAAGGAAAGCGGAGTATTAAATCAGACGGCTTTGGTTTTCGGTCAAATGAATGAGTCCCCCGGCGTGCGTATGCGCGTCGCTTTATCCGGCCTGACGATGGCGGAATATTTCAGAGATCAGGAAAATAAAAATATTCTGTTTTATATTGATAATATTTTCCGTTTTGTGCAAGCCGGTTCCGAAGTTTCCACCCTGCTCGGCAGAATGCCCTCGGACGTCGGTTATCAGCCGACTTTGGCGGAAGAGATAGGAGCTTTGGAAGAGCGTATCGCTTCGACCAAAAACGGATCGATTACATCCGTTCAAGCAGTTTATGTGCCGGCGGACGACTTGACGGATCCTGCGCCGGCGACTACTTTCAGCCATTTGGACGCGACCACCGTTCTGAGCAGAAAAGTGGCGGAACAAGGCCTTTATCCGGCGATTGATCCTCTGGCTTCCAGTTCAAGAATTTTGGAAGCGGAGTTTGTCGGTGAAGAGCATTATGAAGTTGCGGTCAAAACTCAGGAATGTTTGCAAAAATATCATGAATTGCAGGATATTATTTCTATTCTCGGCATGGATGAATTGGACGAGCATGATAAATTAATTGTTTATCGTGCCAGAAAACTACAGAGATTCCTTTCACAGCCGTTCAGCGTTGCCGAGAAGTTTACGGATGTACAAGGCGTTTATGTACCGCTGACAGAAACAATCAGGGGGTTTAAAGCTATTCTGGACGGTGAGATGGATGAAGTTCCGGAAGCGGCATTTTTCAATGTAGGCACTTTGGACGATGTGTTCGTCAAAGCGAAAACATTGGTATATCAAAATTAGAACGGGGAA
>CAYFVK010000016.1:0-6303 GCA_964346695.1 uncultured Mageeibacillus sp.
TTGACCGGATAATTGACCAAACTGTTGATCAGAAAGTCGACCGAATGTATGATCAGATGGCGAAAATTTCGACGGTAGCGGGTTCAGACAAACTCTACAGGCTTCAAGCAGTTGAGAATTGTCTGCTAATTAATTTGCAATATTTCTTTGACCTGATATCCTGCGTCGACGACGGCTTGTTTAAGAATAGCATCGTCAACCGGAGTTTCGGCAGTAACATCTGCTTGCTGATTGGCTAAATCAACGGTTGCGCTGACGCCTTCCAGACTGTTTAAGGCTTTTTCTACATGAGCCTTACAATGTGCGCAGCTCATGCCTTCAATTTTTATGATTTTATGCATTTTTTGCTCCTTTCGCGGTGAGACCGCGTTTATTATATTTTTTGTATGAAGATCAACAGGCGGCACGGAATTAGCTTGCTCAACTTGCGCAGCCGGGACTGATTGTGAAGGTGGCACAGACTGGGCGGCTTGCTCAGATGGCTCAGACGAGGCCGGCGTCGAAGACACGGCATGCTCAGACTCAGATGCCGCAACTGGTACAGGAGAAGATGGCGTAGACGACACAGCCGGCGTAGATGCAGCCGGTACAGCTTGCTCGGACTGATTAGTTACAGGATTTGTAACAGGGCGAAAACGATTGAGCCGGAGCGCGTTTGTCACAACGAATATCGAGGACAGCGACATCGCGGCGGAAGCGATCATCGGATTCAATAAAATGTTGAATGGAACGTAGAGCAAACCTGCCGCAAGCGGGATGCAGAGCACATTGTAGAAAAAGGCCCAGAATAAATTTTCTTTGATATTGCGGATTGTCTTTTTGCTGAGAGAGATTGCGTTTACAACATCAAAAAGATTCGACTTCATCAAAACCAAGTCAGCGGATTCAATGGCAATATCCGTGCCGGCTCCGATCGCGATACCGACGTCTGAACGGGCGAGAGCGGGAGCGTCGTTGATTCCGTCGCCGACCATACCGACTTTCAGACCTCGTGCCTGAAGCTCTTTGACTTTGGCTTCCTTATCTTGGGGAAGTACCTCCGCAAAGATATGCGCATGATCGGTAATACCTAATTCTTTGCCGATGGCGAGAGCTGTGCGCTGATTATCGCCGGTTAATAGATAAATTCCGATCTCGGCCTGTTTCAGCAGATCGATGGCGGCTTTTGAACTTGGTTTAATTTCATCGCGCACGGCAATAATTCCGATTAATTGATTTTCAGAAGCGAAATAGAGCAGGGTTTTACCTTGCTCGGAAAATTTCTCGCTGCGCTCCATGATTTTCTGATCGAGAGTCAGACCGAGTTCCGCCATATAAGCAGCGTTTCCTGCGTAGTAGCTGACGCCGTCAATATTTGCCGTGATCCCTTTGCCTAAATGATTATAAAAATCCCGCACCTCCGGATAGTCAATTCCAAGCTCCTCCGCTTTTGCTAAAATTGCCGCGGCGAGCGGATGTTCGGAGGGCGCCTCAAGAGCGGCGGCAACCTCCAGCAGCCGGGTTTCGCTAAAATCAGCCAGCGGAATCAGATCGGTCACGACCGGCTTGCCTTCTGTAACGGTACCTGTTTTGTCGAAAATCAGAGCATCGATCTGATGTAATGTTTCCAGCGCTTCCGCCGACTTGATCAGAATTCCGTTGGCCGCACCCTTGCCGGTGCCGACCATAATAGCGACCGGCGTGGCAAGACCGAGAGCGCAGGGGCAGGAGATGATCAGCACGGAAATCGCGAGATTCAGAGCGAAAGCGAATTCATAGGCGGGATGAATCCACCAGACAAGCAAAGTGATCAGAGCGATCAGAATAACAGCGGGGACAAAGATCGCAGAAATTTTATCGGCTAATTTGGAAATCGGAGCCTTGGTGGCATTGGCATCTTCGACCAGCTGAATGATCTGAGCCAATGTAGTTTGATCACCGACCTTTTCCGCGCGCATTTTGACGGAGCCGCTGACTAAGAGAGTAGAGCCGATAATCGTTTGTCCCTCGCCTCTTTCGGCCGGAATTGATTCACCGGTGATGGCGGATTCGTCAAAAGACCCGTAGCCGCTGATGATTTGGCCGTCAACGGGAACGGACATGCCGGGCTTGACGAGCAAAATATCGCCGACCTGAACCTGCTCGATCGGAACTTCTCGCTCAGTACCTGCAGCCTGATCAACGATTATTGCTGTTTTGGGGCTCAAGTCCATCAGTTTTTTAATCGCGTCAGTAGTTTTTCCCTTAGATTTTGCTTCCAAAAATTTGCCGAGCGTAATCAGGGTAAGGATCATCGCCGAGGATTCGAAGTAGAGGGAATGCAGATATTGATGGGTCAGCGATAAATCCTGATGGCCGGCGGCATAAGCCAGAATGTAAACAACAAAAATCCCATAGACAAAAGCTGCCGAAGAACCGATGGCGACGAGCGAGTCCATATTCGGATTTCTTTTCCATAAAGAGCGAAATCCGCTGATATAATACTGTCGGTTGACGATCAGAATCGGAGCAGTCAGCAGCATTTGGGTCAGAGCAAAAACAACAGCATTTGCCTCGCCCTCAAAAACCGCCAAGGTGGGCAGACCGATCATCGGGCCCATGGCAATATAAACCAGAGGGATTAAAAAGATAAAGGAAATAATCAGTCGCCTTTTCAAGGATTTTTGGGCAGCGTCAAGCGGGCTCTCCGAGCTTTCTGAACGATTATTCTTTTGTTCCGAAACACCGATATCTGCTCTGTCAGCCGCTTTGACGTGGGCGGTGTAGCCGGCATCAGTGACAGCCGCTAAAATCTGAGTTTCGACATAGTCAGGAGCGGATGCTGAATAAGTAACCTGCATTGAATTCGTCAGCAGATTAACTGCAGCTTTTTCAACGCCGGGCACTTTTCGCACGGCTCTCTCAACTGTTTGCGCACAGGCGGCGCAACTCATTCCTTCAACAATAAAATTCTGTTTCATTTTCTAATTCCGGATAAAAAATCAAATATTGATTGCTTTTAACGCGACAAATAATCGGCTTTCATGCCGGACCGACATTTGGAAGTGTTAATCAGCAATCATCCTGATGCATTTTAATATAGTAGGCGGCGGATTTTTCCATTAGTCGGGTACGATCAAATACATCTTCCATGTTTTCGCCGCAGCAAGCCGCACCGTGATTCCCCATGATCGTACACCAAACGGTATCGGTGATGGAATCTGCCACAGCTTTGGCAAGTTGCTCCGTACCCGGCTTATAATAAGGCACATAACTCGTTTTATAGCCAAGCTTCATAATCGCTTCCGGCAGAACAATCGGCAGAGCCTGATGTGCGGCGGAAAAAACACTGCTGTTGAAAGAGTGGGTGTGAATGACCGCGTTAATGTCCGGATGATCTCGATAAATCGCCGCGTGGAACCCTTTTTCGATACTGGGTTTGAGGCGGCCCTCATGTTCCATCGTGTGAATATTGACCCGTACCATGTCATAAGGCGTCAAGCGTTCATAAGCCATTCCCGACGGGGTGATCAGCATAAAGTCGGCATCCAGCCGCATGGATAAATTCCCCCATGTGCCGAGAGTCAAATCCTCATCCAAGAGACTAATTCCCGCGGCAACCAATTCTTGCCGCAGCTTTATCTCCATAGCAGGAATTTCCCGCGGAATATCCTTTTCGGTCTGCGAAAGAATGGATTTATCCATCTGCGAATAAGCGGTCAGATAAGCACGCCGGTAAGAGCGGCAAATCGCAGCGGACAATTTATTTGTACCGCCGAGGCATTTCGCCTGAATCGTCGCCTGAGCGCTTTTTTCCACAATCAGAGCTGCTGCCAGCACCCGATTGATCGAAGGGGCCATGGTCAAAAGACAATTTTGATTTAAATTATAACCCTCGAGCAAACAGGCGTCATGCTTCTGCAAAGTATTTAACACCCGCTCGACATCATTGCCGTTACAAATTCTGCATTTCATACCCACGATTTGCGGTAGATCATCAAGTACCGGCTCAATCGCACGACCTTCGGAGAGCATTTGCATGGCGAACTTCGGCTGACAGATCATGATCACGTCACGGTCTTCCCGTTCCGCAAAAATCTTTGCCGGCAAAGGCGCTCTTTCCTGTAATTCATCCGGATTAAGAAAACTCAGATCCTCATCCTCGAATAAGTATCCGTAAACCCCGCCCTGATAGCGAAAAGTCAAGCTGAATTGATTCGGCGGAACATTTCGCACTGCCAAACGATGTTTCAAATGATTAATTTGTTCAATTAAGGCATCCTTCTCAATTGTGATTGCCATAAATTCGCCTTTCCATTATCTAAATACGATTTGTCGCCGACCGATTATTCTCCGATGATCTTAATCAGAGCTCGCTTTCTTCTCCTGCCGTCCAACTCATAGTAAAAAATCTGTTCCCAGGGTCCGAAATCCAGCCTGCCATCTGTAATTGCGACGACAACCTCCCGCCCCATGACGGTTCTTTTCAAATGCGCATCGGCGTTATCCTCGAAACCGTTATGCGCATATTGATCGTATGGTTTTTCAGGAGCCAATTTTTCCAGCCAGCGCTCAAAATCGGCATGCAGACCGGACTCGTCATCATTGATAAAAACGCTGGCGGTAATATGCATCGCGTTGACTAAACATAAACCTTCCCGAACTCCGCTCTCACGCAGCGCCGACTCCACCTCACCGGTAATATTGATGATCTTACGGCGCTCGTCGGTATTGAACCATAACTCTTTGCGATAAGATTTCATTCTTGACCTCTCTTTTATATAGAAATTACTTGCTGCCTTCTATTTTATACTTTCGTCAGTAGCCGCCCGCCAATGTGCAAAAACAAATATCCGTCTGTCAAACGGACAGCTATTCTCAAAACAAAATTCCTGAGCCTGCAGATAGCCGATCTGACGAAACATCTATGAGCAATTTTAACATGTTGCCGTCAAATTAGCGATGTTAAAAGGCTAACAGTCACATATGCCACTAATGCGAAAAATTTGTTAATAGAAAAACTAAGTGCACGAAATTTGTTGAAAGAAGACAGATATGAGAAAATATAGTTGCTTTTGTGCGTACTCTTTGATGTAATGTAAGCACTAAAGCAACAAAAGAGAGATATTATGAATTACGCAAAACAAATAAAAAATAAAATGGAAAAAACAGGTGGCATTATTACAACTAAAGAGGTAAGCGATTCTAATATTCCAACTATATATCTCACCAGAATGGTGGAAGCAGGAGAGATAATTAGAGCGAATAGAGGTATTTATATTTTTCCTGATGGAGATTATGATGAATACTACTTCTTTCATAAGAGATACAGTGTGGCTATCTTCTCATATGTATCAGCACTTTATTTACATCAATTCACAGACTTAATTCCTAATGAACATGAAATAACAGTGTATAAAGGATATAATCCTCATCGCATAGATAGTGATATAAGAGTTCACTATGTAACGAAAGCAATATACAACTTGGGTGTAACAGAATGTAAAACAAATTTTGGGAATCTTGTTAAAGTTTATGATTTAGAAAGAACTATTTGTGATTTGGTTAAAGATAGATCTGAAATAGAAACAGAGTTATTTTCTAAAACTATTAACAAATATGTGTGTAGTGATAAGAAAGATTTGAATAAGTTATATATGTATTCACAAAAGATGAAGATATATGAAAAAGTAAAAGACATTTTAGAGATTATTTATGAATAAAGCAAAGTTGAGGGCGAAGTGCCAAAACATATCCAAAGAAACCGGACTTAGCTTTAACGCTATACAAACGCATTACTTTTTAGAAAGTATCTTGAGGGAAATAGCAGATAGCGATGAAAATGAAAACTTTATTTTTAAAGGTGGATTTTTACTCGCGAATGTGATTGGCATTAGACAGAGAAATACTGTAGATATTGATTTCTTAATAAAAAGATTTTCACTTACAGAAAAAAATGTTAAAGATAGATTTGAGAAAATTCTTAAAAGTGGAGAAGATAGTGAAATAACTTAGAGATTCAAAACATAGAGGAAATACGTAAGGAAGATGAGTATGGCGGATTTAGAATAAAAATTCTCTGTAAATTGGAAAATATAAGGCAAATTATCCCGCTTGATATAGCGACAGGAGATCCGATTACCCCTAATGAAATATCTTATGAATATAAAAGTGTTTTTGATAATAAAGTATTTGGAATCTGTGCATACAATATAGAAACGATGCTTGCTGAGAAAATTCAAACGATATATAAAAGAGGGATGTTTAACAGCAGAAATAAGGATTTTTATGATATTTATATTTTGTATTATCTGAAGAGAGAAGAAATAGATTTTGAAAGACTTA
>CAYFVK010000016.1:6403-28462 GCA_964346695.1 uncultured Mageeibacillus sp.
TATAAAACACAGAAATTTTTGACGGTTAGAGGAAATATACTCTAATCGTCTTTTTTGTGCGAAAGGGAAAGGAGGAAAACAAATAAAACTTGTTAAAAAGCCGCGTAAAGCGGCTTTTCAGATAATAAATTATTGATTTTGCATTTTGATTGTTTTGAGCAAGCCTCCGTTTCTGATCAGTCGGATTTGTTCTTCTGTCAGATCATGTTTTATCAGAAACTCCGAGTTTTTCGTTTTGTTAATCACCCGATAATGACCGCCCACTTCTAAGTTTTCAATATCTCTGATTTCCAATTCATCGAGCAAATCGATTGAAGCGAAGTCTGCGGGATTGTCAAACAGCATCGGCAGAATCGCCGAGTTGATCAAATTTTGTTTATGAATTCGGGCATAGGATTTGGCGATAACCGCTCTGATTCCCAGATAGAGGGGCGCCAAGGCGGCGTGTTCGCGGGAAGAACCCTGACCGTAGTTTTCTCCGGCAACGATAATACCTCCGTCGTGCTGCAGACAGCGTTTGGCAAAATCCGGATCGATCTGCGAAAAAGTGAAGTCGGAAATTTTTTCGATATTGCTGCGGAATGGCAGAACCGTTGAACCGCCCGGAATAATATGATCGGTTGTGATATTATCGTCAACCTTAATCATCACTTTTTTCTTGATCGGAGCGAGCGGCTTGCCGGCTGGTACATCCTTGATGTTCGGTCCTTTGATGATCGGTTTTTCGGCATCACAATCGGGAATCAAAATGGCTGAGTCATCAATTAAGAATTTATCCGGCAAAGATGCCCGCTGATAGGGCACATCCAGAGCTGAGGAAAGATAACCGTTGATTGCTGAAACAGCGGCGGTTTCCGGTGAAACAAGATAAACTCCGGCGCTTAAAGTACCGCTGCGACCGTAAAAATTCCGATTGAAGGTGCGCAGTGAAACCGCGTCTGTTTTGGGCGATTGACCCATGCCGATACAAGGTCCGCAGGCGGATTCCAAAAGGCGAGCTCCGCTGGCGATAATATCCGCCAAAGCGCCGTTTTGGGCAAGCATGGTCAAGACCTGCTTAGAGCCGAAAGAAATGGTCAGCGAAACATCGGGATGGATGCTCTTTCCTTTTAGAATATTCGCCACATTGCAGAGATCGGTAAAACTGCTATTTGTACAGGATCCGATACAAACCTGATCGACCTTGAGTCCCGCCAGCTTGCGCACGGTTTTGACATTGTCCGGCGAATGGGGAGCGGCGACCAGAGGTTCCAGCTCGGATAAGTTAATTTCGATAATTTCATCATAATGGGCGTCAGGGTCCGGTTGAAGCGGAATATAATCCGCGCCGCGTCCCTGTTTTTCCAAAAATTCGCGTGTATTCTCATCAGATGGGAAAAGCGAAGTTGTAGCGCCGAGCTCTGCGCCCATATTGGTGATGGTGCTACGTTCGGGAACGCTGAGAGATTTAATTCCTTCGCCGGTATATTCGAAAATTTTGCCGACACCACCCTTGACTGATTTAATCTGCAAAATCTTAAGAATTATATCCTTGGCGCTGACGCCGGAAGACAATTTCCCACTCAAACGCACATTGACGATTTCAGGCATTTTTAAGGTATAGGGCATGCCTGCCATGGCGCAGGCGACGTCGAGCCCGCCGGCTCCGATCGCGATCATGCCCATCGCACCTGCGGTTGGAGTATGGGAATCAGAACCGAGCAAGGTTTCTCCCGGTTTGTCAAAGCGCTCTAACTGAACCTGATGGCAAATGCCGTTGCCCGCCTTGGAAAATAATACGCCGTAGCGGTTGGCGACGGTCTGCAGATATTTATGATCATCGGCATTCATAAAGCCGGTCTGCATCGTATTATGATCGACATAGCTGACGGCTTTGGTTTTGACCCGATCAACACCCATCTGCTCAAATTGCAGATACGCCATGGTGCCGGTTGCATCTTGAGTCAGAGTATTATCTATAACCAATTTTATGGTCTTTCCGGCTTGTAATTCTGTATCTTCTGCCAAATGATTTTTAATTATTTTATATGCTAAACTATTAATAATTATTCACCTCTTTTATTTTTTTATTTGTCTTATCATAGTAAAATTAGAGATGTATGTAAATAAATGGATGTTCCGGGGACTATTATGATATGTCGGTTTTTCTGAATCAGGCATAATGAAATTTTCGTCTGAACGGCGATTGTGCAGGGAGAAAGGATTTGAATAAATTCAAATCCTTAGTTGTCTTATCCGGACAATAAGAAAGGAAGTTATATGAGTAAGGAACAGAAAATTCTTGATATTTTTCATAAGGCGGAGGATAAAAATATTATTCCGGCTGAATTGTATACCAAATATAATGTCAAAAAAGGTTTGCGCAATGAGAATGGCACCGGCGTGGTCGTCGGATTAACCAAAATTTGTGATGTTATCGGTTATACCAGAGATGAAAACGGTAATAAAATAGACTGTGAGGGAGAATTGAATTATCGCGGTTATTCGCTGGAGCAGGTTTATAATAAAGTAGCTGCGAGCGATCATAACGGGTATGAGGAAATTTGTTTTCTGCTTTTAATCGGTTATCTGCCGAATGAACAGGAACTGACTCTTTTTAAAGCTTATCTGCGGGAGAATTATCTTTTGCCGAATGGCTTCCTCGCCAGAAATATTCTGCGTTCCTCATCTTTTGATATGATGAACAAAATTCAGCGTTCCATTCTTTTACTCTACTCCGAATATAAAAATCCCGATGATACGAGCCTTGATAATACCTTACTGCAGGGCTTGTCCATCATCGCGAAATTGCCGGCGATCTGCGTTTACACCTATAAGGCGAAAGTTCATTTGATGGATAATCAAACCTTGATTATTCATCCGCAAAGACAGGATATGGATATGGCAGAGAGTTTTCTCTATTTATTGCGCGGCGAGGGCAATTATACCAACGAGGATGTCGGCATTCTGGATCTGATGATGCTGATCCACGCTGATCACGGCATCGGTAATAACTCAACCTTTACCAATATTGTTGTATCCTCGACTCAGACAGATATTTATTCCTGCATTACGGCTTCGGTCGGTTCCCTTAAAGGACCGCGCCATGGCGGTGCCAACATAACCTGCCGCCGCATGATGAAAACGATTATCGATGATATCGGTTTAAATGCTTCTGATGAAGAGATGCTCGGAATTGTCAAAAAACTTCTGAATAAAGAATATTTTGACAGAGCCGGTCTGGTTTATGGAATAGGTCATGCCGTCTATACGCTGTCAGATCCGCGCAGTGTAATTCTAAAAAAACATGCCGGGAGTCTGGCGGAAAGAGTCGGACGGAAAGCTGAGCTGGAGTTTTATAATCGATTTGCGGATATTGCTTGCGCTTATGTCACAGAGCAGAAACATAAAAATGTTTGCGCGAATGTCGATTTTTACAGCGGTTTTATCTATGATATGTTAGAAATTCCGGAAGAACTCTACACACCGATATTTGTCATCAGCCGGGCGATTGGCTGGCTGGCTCATAATTTGGAAGATAAAATCAATATTAATCGGATTATCCGTCCCGCAGGAATCTATGTCGGAGATTAGATTTCAGCAGCAGAACCGCATTTTTGTTCACGCTAATTGTTAACGCTGCGTTTTTACTAAGGGCAGCGTTTATTAAAATCCAATCAGATAAAAAATTGCTTCACTTTATGCATGGACTAATAGAGAAAATTTTGTATTATAGAATTATCAAGGGTTTTATCAGATTAGGTTGTCTGTGCGCAAAAATCAACAAATCCATTGCACGAAAATTCTAAGCCTTTCTTATTAGGAAAGACGGATCATAGCCAAGACCGTCAAGTGAGGAGTTTTTATGAAGAGAATACTGATAACCGGCGGTTTGGGTCAGATCGGTTCGGAACTCGCCATGGTTTTAAGGGATAGATACAGCAATAAGAATGTTGTTGTGACGGATATTGCACATCGCAATATGCAGGAAATTTATGAGTCCGGGCCGTTTGAGATTCTCAATGTCTGTCATGGTAAAGAGTTGGCTGAACTGGTCGATAAATATAAAGTCGATACAATCATTCACTTGGCCGCGTTATTATCCGCTGTCGCGGAAGCTAAACCGCAAATTGCCTTTGATGTGAACTTAGTGGGTTTGTTCAAAGTCTTGGAAGTAGCGCGAGAAAAAGAACTGAGTGTTTTTACCCCGAGCTCGATCGGAGCTTTCGGTCCGAGTACTCCGAAAGATTTAACTCCGCAGGACACGGTGCAAAGACCGACCACCATGTACGGTGTGACCAAAGCGGCCGGTGAGTTGCTGTGCGATTATTATTACAAGCGCTTTGGCGTGGATACAAGAGGCGTGCGTTTCCCCGGTTTGATTTCCTATAAAACGATACCGGGAGGCGGTACCACCGATTATGCGGTAGAAATTTATTATGACGCTTTGAAATATGGAAAATATGCCTCGCCGATCGCGGCGGGAACTAAAATGGATATGATGTATTTGCCGGATGCTCTGAGAGCGGTTATTGAATTGATGGAAGCCGATCCTGCGAAGTTGATTCATCGCAATGCTTTTAACATTGCGGCAATGAGTTTTGCTCCGGAAGAAATAGCCGCTGCCATACAGGCAGAATTGCCGAATTTTGAATTTACTTACAATATCAATCCTACCCTGCAGGCAATCGCCGATTCCTGGCCCAATTCCCTGGATGACAGCTGTGCCAGAGCAGAATGGGGCTGGCGGGCGGAATTTGATCTACCAACCATGACCAAAGATATGTTGAAAAATCTTAGAAAAAAATTTGAGAATCAAAAGGAAGAGGCGCAAGATGACTAATATTCACGAAATGAATTATTTAAAAGAGAAAATTGACGATTTAAAAAAGACAGGACTTTATAAAGAATTCAAAACAGTAGAAGGACCGAATGAGGCAGAGTGTATTATCGATGGTCATAAGGTCATCAATCTTTCTTCAAACAACTATTTAGGTTTTGCCAATCATCCGCGTTTGAAAAAAGCCGCGATCAAAGCGATCGAGGAATACGGCATCGGAGCGGGGGCGGTTCGACCGATTAACGGCAATTTGAAATTGCATGATGATCTCGAAAAATTATTGGCCGAGTTCAAAAAAGAGGAAGCGGCGATCGTCTATCAATCCGGCTTTAATTGTAACGCCGGAACCATTCAGGCGGTTGTGGATGCAGGTGATTTGATTGTTTCCGATGAATTGAATCACGCGTCGATTATTGACGGCTGCCGTTTATCCAAGGCGAAGAAAACAGTTTTCAAACATTCCGATATGGCGGACTTGGAAAGAGTCCTGAAAGAAAACAGGGACCAATACAATCAAGTTTTAATCATTACGGACGGCGTTTTTTCCATGGACGGCGACATAGCCAAATTACCGGAGATTGTCGCTCTCGCTGAAAAATATAATTGCCTGACCTATGTTGATGACGCACATGCTTCCGGAGTATTGGGGCAAAGCGGCAGAGGGACGGTGGATCATTTCGGATTACACGGCAAAGTCGATTTTATCATCGGTACTCTATCCAAAGCGATCGGCGTGATCGGCGGTTATGTCGCGGGCAAACAGGTTACCATTGATTGGCTGAAAAACCGGGGTCGTCCGTTGCTTTTTTCAACCGGGAATACGCCGGCCGATACCGCGGCAGTGATGGAAGCGATTCACATGCTGATGGAAAGTGAAGAATATACAGAAAAGTTATGGGATAACGCACGATATTTTAAAGAAAAAGTCAATCAATTAGGCTTGAATACAGGTCATAGTGAAACTCCGATTACGCCGATTATTATCGGTGACGAGGCTAAAGCCGGTAAATTTTCGGCGAAATTATTTGAGAACGGAGTGTTTACCAGTCCGATAGTTTTTCCGACCGTGCCGAAGGGAACCGGACGCGTACGCTGCATGGTTACGGCGGGACATACAAAAGAGCAGTTAGATCGAGCTGTAGCGGCAATCCGAAAGGTTGCGGAGGAGATGCAGCTGATATAAATAGCAAAGAGCTTTGATTGAAAATTTCAATACGTTCAGTAATAAAACTTATGGCGTACAAATTTTAAAAATTGTCTGCGCATAGTTATTACTAAAAAACGCTGCTGAACAAAAAGAGGGAGCTTGATTTAGAATGGTTCCCTCTTATTAATGTTCCGGGATTGTAAGATTAGCTTTTCCGGATTTATTTCACATATCCGTTGGGATTGTTGCTTTGCCAGCGCCAGCTGTCCCGGCACATTGTTTCCAGATCCAGCTCGGCCTGCCAATTGAATAATTCTTTCGCTTTGGCGGGGTCCGCATAGCAAGTGGCGATATCGCCGGGGCGACGTTTCGCTATCTGAAAAGGTATCTTGCACTTAGTGACTTTTTCAAAGGCATGAACGAGGTCAAGCACACTGTAGCCGTTTCCGGTACCGAGATTGACGGCTAAAAATTTTGTTTCCGGATGGTTCTGCGAATAATCGACTGCCGCCAGATGGCCTTTTGCCAAATCGACGACATGAATATAGTCGCGCACACCGGTTCCGTCATGCGTTGGATAATCATCGCCGAATACCGATAATTTTTTCAATTTACCGACTACCACCTGCGTGATATAGGGCATCAGATTATTGGGAATGCCCTGCGGATCTTCGCCGATTAAGCCGGATTCATGGGCGCCGATCGGATTGAAGTAGCGCAGACAAATTGCCGAAATTTCCGGATGGGCGACGGTCAAATCCTTAAGGAATAACTCGTTGATCATTTTGGTTCTGCCATAGGGGTTTGTGCAGTGATAAGGAGTGTCTTCCTTAATCGGCACCAACTCCGTTTCGCCGTAAACGGTGGCGGATGAGCTGAAGATGATTGATCGGACATTGTATTTCAGCATCAACTCGGCCAAGACCCAGGTCGATTCAAGATTGTTGCGATAGTAAAGCAAAGGCTTTTCAACACTTTCGCCTACGGCTTTGGAACCGGCGAAATGAATTATCGCATCAATCGTTTTTTCGGCAAAAATTGATTCCATAGCGGCGAAGTTGCGGACATCTTCCCGGTAAAAATCCGGACACCTGCCGGTAATTTGTTCTATGCGGTCGAGCACAACGTCATGGCTGTTCGAGAGATTGTCTACGATCAGCACTTCATCGCCCCGATTTAATAATTCTACAACTGTGTGGCTGCCGATATAACCGGTACCGCCGGTAACTAAAATGCGCATGATTGACCTCCGTTTTCTATTCAAAGACTGACTTTACCTACATCATTCTGAACGTTCCCGTTCTTCAGCCTGAACGATTTTTTTCATCGAAACAATACATATTAAGGACAATGCGAAGACGATGGGTGCATAGATAAAGAGAGTGTTGTAGGTTCCGCTTATATCTCTGATGAGTCCATATAAAATCGGGCTGATAATGCTCGCACTGAAAGAGAAAAAGTAATAATAGCCGGTATAAGTGCCGATTTCCGCTTTTTGACCGATTTCCAGAACCATCGGCAGGGAATTGATATTAATCATCGCCCAGAAAAAGCCTCCGATCAATAAAAGGATGCGAATTGCTGTCTGATTCATCAGAAAAAAAATCGGAATAAAGACGGCGATCAGACCGATCAAACCGATGGTAATAGCTCTCTTCCTGCCAATTTTTGTGGCAATGAAACCGGAGGGGATAGCGAAGATGACAAATGATACAGAAAAAAAGGCAAGCAGCATGGCGGCGGAACCTTCTTGTACGCCCAACTGATTCACGGCGAAGCTGGTAAAGAAAGTTTCGACGGCATTGTAGCCGCAGAACCAGAAGAAAATGGCGAAGAGCAACAAGATCAAATTGCGTTTCTTGTCTTTCGGTAATGTTTTGAAAACGCTGAGATCAAGTCTTTTTGATTTTTTTTCGATCTTTTCAGCTTCTGCCGCTTCCTCGTTTTCCTCATCAAAATGAATGGATTTTGTGGGCTCTTTAACAAAGATAAACAAGGTGATGACCGCGATCAGCATGACGATACTGCCCATGCCGAAAGTGGCGGAACGCCCGTAGCTGTTGGCGATTTTGCCGCCGATCAAAAAGGCTATAATGCTGGCGACGCCGCCCATCAGATTGATTACTCCGTTTGCCTTGGACCAATGCCGGGCAGGAGTCAGATCCGGCATTAAGGCGACGATCGGTGCACGCCAGACTGACATGCCGAAGTTAAAAACGATCACGATTGCCATCAGAGTGACTAATGTCGGCATTTGCGGAATAAAGAAAAAGAGACCGGCACAAAGCGGCGCGGCGATCATGATATAGGGCATCCTTTTGCCGAATCGGGTTTTAGTATGATCGCTCATCGCCCCGAAGAAGGGCTGAAAAATGACGCCGAACAGATTGTCGATCGTCATGATCAGACCGATTATGGTGGCTTTTTCAATAAAGTCCTGTAATATTAACGGCACGAAACTGTTGTATATAGACCAGAGCAGGGAAGAAGCAAAAAAACCGGTGCCGATTAAAAAAGTTTTCCCGTAATTTAATTTTTCTTTCTGATCTTTTGGGCGGGACTGATCTTGATTCATAAACACCTCGTCATCGTCGTTTTTTCAAATCAAAAGAATCTCAGGATTCTGCTTTTTCTTTCATCTGCTGCCGAACTTGTAAGGCTTTGGCAGGGTCATTGGTAATCAGACCATCGACCTTGACGGCAAACATTTTTTGCATCATATCCTCGTCATCGACGGTCCAGGGACGAACTTTAACTTTCCTTTTGCGGGAATGCTTCATGTAGTCGGGAATGATCAGATTGGGATAGAAAGGATGCAAACCGTATACCTTTGTCTTTTTTGCGTATTTCCAAGGCTTATAAAGTCCCTCCATATATAAGAAAGCGAGTTCGGCGGAGGTGCCGAGTGACTTTAATTTCATGATTGAATAATGATTGAACGAGGAAAAAATGATTCTTTCTTCCATATCAAATTTGCGGATCAGCTCAAGAGCATCTTCTTCCAGATCAGGGTAGAGAACCTGCGCGTTTTTCAGTTCGATATTGAGCAGCAAATCGCTGTCTTTTAGTAAATCCAACACTTCTTCCAATAGGGGAACATAGGCTGTTTCACCGTTTTGACGAAAAGCTGCCGCGTTCAGCGATTTGATTTCGGAGTAGTCGGTTTCAACTATTTTTTTATCCTGCAAGGTGACACGCTGCAGATTTTCATCATGTGTGACTACGATTTGCCGATCTTTCGTTTTTTGTATGTCGAGCTCGATGCCGTCGGCGTGAACTCTGATTGCCTCTTCAAAAGCCGGCATTGTGTTTTCCGCAAAATGAGCGGACGCTCCGCGGTGAGCAAAAATTTTTGTATGCATGATATACCTCTCTTTCGATTCTGTGTTGATCTTTACCGTTATCTGAGCGGCATTCTTTTGTTTCGTGCCGTTGTGGGTTTCTCTCGGTATCTTGTCGCTTTTTCGATCGTGACCGGATTTATCCGGACGCTTCGACCGCTATTGATTGTTGATCGGCGAATACAATCGAATTCTAAATCAATAACGACAACCGTTATTATCATAGCAATTAATCTTGAGAAAAAGAACAGTTTGCCGGAAAATTATGAGCCGATGGTTGTTGGTTGAAGATACTGACAAATGATTGGATTTTCTTCTGTCAGATGATCAGATGATCGCTTTGTTTTTCCATCTGCCGCGGCGATAGGCGATAATGCTGAACAGACAGCCGCTGACCCAGGCAATCAGGAGTGAGCCGTTGAGTATATACGGAGAGCCGTACGGCCATTCAGCTGAACGGGTCAGATACGCCAGCAGATAAGCGACCGGAACGCGCAGGAAAATTGTAGAAATTAAAGCGATCCACATCGGAACGATCGTATCTCCGGCGCCGTACATCACGCCGCCGAAAGACATACTCTGGGAGACGGCGATATAGCCCGGAATCAAAATCAGCATCATGCTGTAGGCAAGGTCAATAATCGCTGAGTCTTTACTGAAAAGACCAAAAATTTGTTTCCCGAAAATAACCTGCAGAGTGCAGAGGAAAAGTGCGACAAAGAAAGATAAACGTGAAATTGCTTTGGCACCTTGATGAACGCGGTCAATTTTTTTTGCCCCGATATTTTGACCGGTAAAGGTTGCCGCGGCAAGTCCGAAAGTCATATTCGGCAACATGACCACACCATCGAGACGAATGACGATGGTATTGGCCTCAATGACGAAGCTGCCCATTTGATTAACCAGTTTCTGGACAAAGATCATGGCGATAGAAAATAATCCCTGGGTGATGCCGGATGGAATTCCTAATTTGATCAGCTGCCTCAATAATTGAAAATCCGTCCGGAAATCTTCCTTGCGCAAACGATCGATTAAAGGCGATAAAACGACTTTCCTTGTACATAAAAACGCGGATAAAGCCTGCGAACTGATGGTCGCCCAAGCAGCTCCGGCGATACCCCAATGAAAATAACGGATAAACAGGATATCTAAAACAATATTCGTTACAGTGGAAACCAGAAGATAAACCAAGGGCGAAAATGAATCCCCGAGACCCCGTAAAATTCCCGAAGAAATATTGAAAAATGCTGAACCGATAAATCCGATAAATGTAATCTGCAAATAAGTAGCCGCCATTTGAAAAATATCGGGCGGCGTGCTGATTAAATTCAGCAGCGGCTTGACCAGAGGAATTAAAATAGCGTCCAATACCAAGGTCGCGGCCAAAGTCAGTACAAAGGTATTGCTGATTGTCTTGCTCAGCATATCCCGTTTTTCAGCACCATAATATTGAGCGACCATAACACCGGATCCGGCGGCGATTGCGGCAAAAAACAAAATACTGAAATTGATGATCGGAAAAGTCGCCCCGATTGCCGCCAATCCTCCCGGCACAACCTGACCGACAATAATAGAATCAACCATCGAGTACAGTTGTTGGGCGAAGTTTCCCAATATCAGGGGGATCGAAAAACGTACCAGACCTTTCAGAATAGGTCCCTCTGTTAAATTTTGCGGCGCAAAAAACGCGCGAATCTTTTCTGACATAAAACTCCTATCCCCAATCTCCGCTATCGAAGTTTCCGGGAACATTGCTCAGAGAGTATTACCACAGCACGGAAAAAATTCAAAATCAAGCGTCAAAAAACGTCAATATGTCCTGATAAACCCTTTCTTGATGTGATTCGTTCAGAACTTCGTGCCGCATTCCGGGGTATAAAATCAAATCGACATTTTTCAGACCCGCCTCTCTGAATAAATTACACACGGTACGTGGGCCCTTGCCCATCTCGCCGAAAGCATCCTCCGCTCCGGACAGAAACAGTACCGGCAAATCTTTGTTCATCTTCTGCAAATTTTCCTTTTTTCGGATAGCGGTCATCAGCTTTTGCAAAAAACGA
This sequence comes from uncultured Mageeibacillus sp., assembly GCA_964346695.1. Taxonomy (GTDB): domain Bacteria; phylum Bacillota; class Clostridia; order Saccharofermentanales; family DTU023; genus UBA5436. The sequence goes on from CAYFVK010000016.1 coordinate 17,771, forward strand.
AAAGTATGCAGCGAACCGGGATTGCCCGACAATTGATCCCGAGAATATGCTTTGACATTTTCCTGATTAGCGGAGATCCAGGCATTGCGATCTTTGTCCGCACGATAAGGCGCGCTGTTTTTGCCGACACCCATATAATTGATAAATTTGCTCCGGTAATTTCCTTTATGAAAAAATTCCGAGATGCTGAGAATACCGCCGAAGATTTTCAATAATCCCGGAGACATATCACCGGTGCCCATGATGATCGCTTTGTCGCAAATTTCGGGATATACAAAGAGCAAAGCCCGCAGCATCAAAGAGCCCATACTGTGACCTAAAATATAGCAGGGCAGCTTCGTGCCATCCGTGCAGACGCTTTCTCCGTTCTCCCGCTCAACGGCTTTCGCGACAGCAGCGGCAGAATTCTCAGCTGCAATTTTTTCTGAATAGCGATTTTTAATCAGCTGATTCAAATGCCACTCATCCTGGAGCATATAATCCGGTGCGTCATAGGTTCCGACGTCGCTTAATTGCATGCCGTTATTCAGTGCGGTCAAGCCATGCCCCAGATGATCGTCTCCGAAGACGACATAGCCCTGTTCAGCCAAAAATCTCATAAACGGCTCATAACGGCCGATATGTTCGGCGAATCCGTGAATTATCTGTACCAGACCCTTAATTTCCGAATCCGGCTCAAACAAAATGCCGTAGATTTCCTTACCCTGAAAAGCTGACGCGAATTGCAATTCTTCTTTATTCATTCTCTCCTCCGATTCTCACAGCTCAAATCATCGCATGATCCGGCTGAGCGAAAAATTGAAACGCCAAGTCACAATCGACCAACGCACGCTTTTCCGCTAATTGACTTCCACAATCTCCTTGAACCAATCTTTATCCTCCGTTAGCTTCTTCAAATTGCCAACGGTACAACGTATATTCTCAGCCAGTGCCGCTTCCAGCAAATCGGCATAAGCCTTCACGTCCTCTAATTTAACAGACAGCAATTGATCCCGTTCCCGCTGTAAATCATCCAATGTAATTCCGCAGTCATAGAAATTCAAGGCGCGCTTCGCGGACGCAGGAAAAGACAACGGCTGATCCAGATTGGAAATCGCGCCTATCAAATAGGAAGTCAGCTCCTCCTCGGACAAATCCAAACTGCGCAAATATGCGGGTATTTCCTGATAATTGCGATAGGTTCCGGCACATTCCGGATCCCGATAGCTATACATATACAAAATGCCGAAACGATCGATATTCAATGAGCAGCCATACGCTCCGCCCTTCACGCGCACCCGATTCCATAAATAATCCGTATTGATTATTTGCCGCAAAAAGTACCAGTTTCCGTTGAACTGCCAATTCGGATTCAAGCTCTTCAAATTATTTCCTGCCAGCACATATTGCACATCGGTATCGATCGCCAGCGCCTCCTGCAGATTTTTCGCTGCAAACCGCCACCCTCTCTGAATAGGTGCGGCAGCCCTTTCAAGCATTTTCGGAAACTCTGCCAAATGCTCTTGCAGCCGAGGCTTCAGTTCTTGCCACAGCGATTCCTCCCCGGAATAGTACACCGTCAAGCGTTCCCTCCGGATAATCTTGTCGAAAATCCGTTGTATCTGCTCAATGAAAGCTGCTCCGTTTTCCTCCCGGACCCGGAGCAATTTCTCAAGCTGCCGGTAAAAATCAAATCCGCTTGTAACTTCATCAAATTTCCCGTTTTGATCAAAATAAGACAGCAAGCGCTTTTTCGCGTAATTGATTCCATTATCCGCCATATTCAATTTCATGCGCGAATATAAAGTTGTCAGCAGCTGATAAATCCGTTCTTGGCTGCCTGATAAATCGGAGCGCAATAAAATCTCGTCCAGAATTTCAAGTGCTGCAGCTGTCTGCTTCGCCAAAAACTTCGTTTTCACTTCAAAATACTGACGTTCCTTCTGATTGACCAAGCTGATACTGATACCGCCTGTATGAGTCATGTAGAAATTTGTCAGATCCTGATAAGAATAATTTTCCGTTTGAACTAAACCGATAATTTCATCTAAAGTACTGAGAGCAAATAAATCTTCATTTTTCAGATCCGAAACATCAAATTGATAGCTCAAATAGAGTATGCCCCGGCTCAAGCCGAAATATGTCAGGAGCGGAAGCGTAAAAGCCTCTTTGCCTGAAGCGAAAGAATCCGGTGCGAGTTCCAAGACTCCCTTTGTCAGAGCCTGATAATGATGTTTCCGATCCAAATCCTTCCGCAGCAGACGGGGAATCGTTGCCAGATCTTCTGTGCTGTCCGGCGTGCTCTGCTTTTCCCGCAAGGCTTTATTCCGAGCGATAATTTCCGCCTTTTCCGCTGCCGATAAAGCCGCGAAACGCTCGGTCAATTTTTGCTCCTCAAGCGCTTTTGCCATGGCGGAAAATTCCGGATTCGGATGCAACAGCACGGTCACCCGATGCGGGTTTTGCAGAATATATTCGCGGATCAGATCGGACATCGTATTTTCTCTGATCAAAACAGAAAGTTTAGACAAAGCATTCTCATAAGCCAGGCTGTCCAGAGGACTTCTGCCGTAAGGCCAGTTGATCATCGCGTTGAAGCTGTAAATCAAGCCTGACGGCATCGACCGGGTGTCCCCCTCGCGCAAGTTGAATGAAAGTGTGTTCAGCCCCGCCTCAAACAAGGCACGCTGATCATTTCGGGCAAATTCCGTCATTTCCTGCCATAAAATCTGTTCGATCCGCTCGGGGGATTTTGCGTTGACCCCGACCAGCACGATCGACAATGTCGGATTAAAAATTGTCGAATCAAGATAAGCATAAATTTCCTGCGCCAGACCGCTTTCCAGCAACTTTTGACGCAGAGGTGAAGACTCCATATTGAACATCGCTTCAGCGATCAGCTGCAGGGCAAATTCATTTTCCTTTTTCTCCCCGGCTTTATCATGGGGAAAAACCACTTCGATTTGCGCGTAATCCATGGCATCTCGGGCAGCCGGATAATCAGAAATCGCATATTGCGGCTGTATGAGTTTGGTCGCGGAAACGGGCGGCGTCAACCCGCGGCCGGTATTCTCATAGAACTCGAATTTTCTGTCCAAAGCCTCCAACACAGGCTCTAAAGGCGCATCGCCATAAAGAAAGACCAGACAATTGGCGGGATGATAATTGGCTTCGTAAAAGTCCAAAAAATCCTGCTCCGTCAAATCGACAATCGCTTCCGGATCGCCGCCGCTGTTATATTGATAGGTATTATCAAAAAGCAGGCTGTGGCTAAGACTTGATAATTTTGAATCCGGAGAAGACATGGCGCCTTTCATTTCGTTAAAAACGACTCCGTTATATTTCGGGCGGTCCCCCTCCGCAAAAATTTCATAGCGCCAGCCTTCCTGTTTCAGAATCAGGGGATCTTTGCGAATATTGGGGCGGAAAACTGCGTCCAGATAAACTTCCAGAATATTCATAAAATCCTTCTCGTTCAGACTGGCGAACGGGTACATGGTTTTATCCGGAAAGGTCATCGCATTCAAAAAAGTGTTGAGCGAACTTTTCATGAGATTCAAAAAAGGCTCTTTCAATGGAAATTTCTCAGAACCGCAAAGCACCGAATGTTCCAAAATATGGGCGACGCCGGTATTATCCTCGGGCATCGTCACAAATTCTATATTAAATACTTTATTATTATCAGAGCAGGGAATATGCAGCAGCTTCGTTCCCAGCCGCTGATGCTGATAGATCACCGCGTTTGCCTGAAGTTCTTCGATATATCCGGCTTCTATCTGACGGAAGCCGTGTAAATTTCCGGTCATTTGATCTGATGACATAAAGCACCCTCTTTCCAATTTGTTCAATTTGAGCTACTTAAAATTTAATAGAAATGTAATCAAAATACAATAGAAATAAAAAGAACAGAGCTTCATAGCAACAGTTTATTATTTTTTGAATGTTATAGTACACTTGTATAACTTTGTGTAAGGAAAAATAAAAATGAAAAAACAAAAGCAACGTTTATTTACCATATTATTATTAACCGCCTTGATCATACTTTCCGGCTTGATGAAGAGCGAAGCAAAAGTCTATGCTGCCGAAACAACGAGCGAGACGGGAGAAACGGCAATTTTGACCGATCCCCGAGACATCTCGGAGCCGGTCTCGGCTGAATTTATTTCGGATTCGGCCAGCGGAGATCCGGCTGAAGTCGGAGGCGAAGTGTCTGATTCAGAGACCGTGACGGAAACAATACCGACTGAAACGCTATCTGAAGCATTTAGAAGCGAGGCGGAACAGATGCCGGCTGAGCGGCTAAACGAGCCCGGGACAGGCGTGAGCGAAGCGGTGACGATCGAACAACCGACGGAGTCGGTGAACGAACCGAGACCTGAATCCGAACCGGAGGAGACAGCGGAAACGGACTCCGGACAAACGCCAGATTCCCCGGCAGAACCTGACTTTGAACTTACGACGGACAATGAGGAGCAAACGGAGGCACAGACGGTTCCGGAAACCGGTGATACAGCGGAAACTGCTCCGGCGGTACAACGTTCGAGCTCCAATCTGAGATCCGGAACTGCGCAAACAATCAACGCCTATATCTTACGCGGTACGAATATTCGCAGATCTCCGAATGGGACGATCATTACCAAACTGACGCAGCCGATCTATATTACGGCAAGCATAGAAGGGGCGTGGCTAAAATTTACCTATAAGGGAGAAACAGCCTTTGTTTACAAAGATTTAGTCAGCGTCAATCCTCAACCCATCACCGGCTACGCTTGCGGAACGGTCAATATCAGACAATCCCCGAACGGAGTCAAGCTGGGAACGATCAGTCAGAATACGGTCGTCACGGGTACTTTGGAGAAAAACTGGATTCGCTTTACCTATCAGGGCAAAACAGCCTATGTTTACGCGTCATTGGTTCAGCCGAATCCGGTTGAAATTGAAGTCTATATAAAAGTCAATTCAAATATCAGAAAAAGTCCTGCCGGGGAAATAATCGGACGTACCACGCTGCCGACTAAAGTGAAGGCGGCTCCGATCAATGGCTGGCTGCGTTTTCAATATCAAGGCAGAGACGCCTATGTTCATCAGTCTGTCATCGATCAGAATATCGTTGAATTTTCCGGATTCAGCAATTTTGAGATCAATGTTCGTGATACAGCAGCCGGGAATATCATCGGCAGGCTGACAAAACATACCGTTATAAGCGGTCGGGTCAGCGGAGACTGGCTGTATTTTACTTACCGGCAGCAAGCCGCCAAAGTGTATTTTCCATATCTGAGAGACTATAGAGAGAAAGTCAGCGTATATATCCTGCAGGACACCAATCTGAGACAATCGCCGAATGGATATATCAGTGGTTATATGCCCCTGCCGGCATATGTCAAAGCCAATATTTCCGGCAACTGGTATAAATTTACTTACGAGGGCAAGATTTACTACGCTCATAAAAGTCGCTCCCAAACATATCAACCGAACATAGCGGGCTACCTCAAAGATCGAATCAATATTCGTAAATCGCCCAACGGTTCGATTGTAGCTACAGGCAAAAAAGGACAGTATGTCAGCGGAACTTTGGAAAAAGATTGGATTCGCTTCAGCTATAACGGGCAGACCGCGTATGTATACGCCCCGCTGGTTGTCAAGAAGGCGGATATGGTCAATTCGGATATCGATATTTCGAATTTTTCAAATCTTACACCCTCGGAAATAGTTGATCTGATGGGCCCGATCTTCACGGCGGAACAAGAGAAATCGCATATTTTAGCTTCCGTTTCGATGGCTCAATTTATCCTTGAATCGGGATACGGCAGGAGCGGGCTTTCGCAAAATGCCTATAATTTATTTGGGGTCAAACATTTTCTTTCCAAAGATCATTGGCTCGGCGAACGCTGGGGTGGCTATAGTACCTATACTGTTGAAACTCAGGAATATATTGATGGCAAATATGTGACGATCACCGCCGATTTCAGAAAATATCCCAATATAGAGAAATCAATAGAGGATCACACTTATCTTTTGCTGAATGCGAAAAATGGAGATCATTATCGCTATCGAGCTGCCCAATATGAAACAGACTATCGCAAAGCTTTCCAAATTATCAAAGATGGCGGTTATGCGACAGCTCCCGACTATGTGGATTATTTATGCAGATTAGTGGAACAATGGGATTTGACGAGATTTGATTTAGAGATGAAAAAACCATTCGAACCGTTTAAAATACGAGTCATTAAAGGAAATTGGAATAATTATCGCTCGGCACCGTCGATTAATGCTCAAGTCAAGGGAAGACTGAATGCCGGTATCTACACAATTATTGAAATGAAAAATAATTGGGGAAAATTAGATCGGAATCTCGGCTGGGTTTATCTCAATAATTCCAATATTACCCGCAATCTTGAAGAACCCGATCAGACGATTAAAGTGAGGGTTATTGTTGACGCCCTCAGATATCGCAGTCAGCCGTCTCTTGAGGGAGAGATCCTCGGTTTTGTTGAACCGGGTGAACATTATATTTCTGAGCAGAAGAACGGCTGGGGAAAATTGGCAGACGGCCGGGGCTGGATTTTGATTGAAAATCCGGATTATGTGCAGATTATCGGTTGATATCTGGCTGAATAACTATAAAATATAGTGAAAGCGAGAAAATTTTTTTCTCTTGCTTTATAATGGAAAAAAATAACGAAAAAAATTAAAGTAAGAGAACATTACAAAATCATGGAAAAAACACAGCCAAAAAGAATTATCACGCCGAAAAAATTCGTTTTAATTGTTTATGATATCAGTGCGACTGTCGTTGCCGCTATTTTAGCTCTGCTGCTCTTTTTTGAAGGAGAAATTCCGGTCAGATATATTGAGATCTTCAAGAAATCCTGGTATTTTTATCCGATTGTGGCGTCAATCGTTTTTAGTCTAAGCGGCTTTTTTGATCAGATGTGGGCGTTCGCCGGTATTACCCAATATGTCATGATAGGTGCCGGCACCTTGATTCATACGGTGGTCATGGTCTTCATCCTTCAATTTACGGAATTAAGATTGCCCTATGCCGTCTATGTCCTCTATTGGTTTTTAGTGGCGATGGCCTTGATATTTTTTCGAATTACTTTTCGCTGGTATTCACAAAAACAGATCAGAAAAAGAAAAGCGAATGTGGACAAAGCGCATACTATCAATGTCTTGATTGTCGGCGCGGGTAATGCCGGATCACAGGTGATCAGAGAATTACAAACCAGACAGGTTCTGCGCAAACCGGTTGCGATTGTTGACGATAATCCCTTAACTCATACCTATAAAAATATGGGAGTTCCTGTCCTCGGCAATCGCCATGATATACCGGGTTTAGTCAAGCAGTTAAATATCGATGAAATCATTTTAGCCATCCCCAGCGCATCAAAAACTTCCATTCGCAATATCATTCAAATTTGTCAGCAAACTCCGGCAAAAATAAAATTGTTGTCTTACTTCTCCGCGCTTGACGAAAACCATACCGTTCAATTAAGCGATATTCGTGAAATCAATATCGAAGATCTGCTGGGGCGTGAACCCGTACAATTGGAAATGGCAGGAATTGAAAAATTCCTCAGAGGAAAATCCGTTTTAGTGACCGGCGGCGGAGGTTCTATCGGTTCCGAGCTGGCGAGACAAATCGCCAAATTCAAGCCGAGTCTTTTAGTATTGCTCGATACCTACGAAAATAATGTTTATGAATTGCAGCAGGAATTATTAGCGAAATATAAAGCGGACCTGAATTTGATTGTACAAATCGGTTCCGTCCGCGACAGAGGCCGTCTGGAACAGATCTTTGAAAAATGGCATCCGGATGTCGTTTTCCATGCCGCTGCACATAAGCATGTTCCGCTGATGGAGGACAGCCCGGAGGACGCCGTTAAAAATAACTTTTTCGGCACCTATAATGTCGGCGATATCGCAGGAAAATACGGCGCCCAAAAGATGGTCTTAATTTCTACAGATAAAGCGGTCAACCCCACCAATGTGATGGGAGCGACCAAGCGGCTGGCTGAAATGGCCATGCTTGCTTTAAATCATAAATATCCGAACACTTCCTTTAACGCTGTTCGCTTTGGCAATGTTTTAGGTTCGAGCGGCTCAGTGATTCCTTTGTTTGAAAAACAGATCAAAGAGGAGCATAGAGTGACGGTTACCCATCCCGAGATCGAACGCTTCTTCATGACGATTCCGGAAGCTTCCAGACTTGTACTGCAAGCGGGTTCTTATGCCAAAGACGGCGAGATTTTTGTACTTGATATGGGAGAGCCGGTAAAAATTTTGGACTTGGCAAAAGAATTGATCAGATTGTCCGGATATGTACCGGACGTGGATATCCCGATCGAGTTCATCGGCTTAAGACCGGGTGAAAAAATGTACGAGGAGCTCTATCTTGACAAAGAAAATCTGGATAAAACCTCGCATGAAAAGATTTTCACTTTGGAACAAAACCATGATGTGCAATCCTTAAAACAAGAAATCAATCAACTGCTGAACATTATTCAGATCAGTACGCCGGAGCTGAAAGAAAAAACTGCTGAATTAATCGATAGATTGATCAATTTAATCTCTGAAGATAAGTCCTGCTAACTTATGCTTCTAATATGACAGAATCGATCAGAACAAAAATTCATGTTATTAATTTGAAACTTTTTATATTGAGAAGAAATAATAATGACAAAAAGCGCCCTGAAAAAAATAACCTTTATTGGTGACTTGACGGTTGACAGACCGCTTTTGGCTTACTCACATCTTGGTCAGAATAAATTCTGCTTTGATAAGGTTTTCGATCAGGTTCGAGACAATTTTGCAAATACGGATCTGGTAATCGGTAATTTTGAAACAACGTTAGGCGGCAGCGATAATTATTTTAAGACAGAATATATGCTTCTGAATACACCGGATGAGTTTGCAGAAGCGATAGCCAAAGGAAATATTGATCTCGTGACTACCGCCAACAATCATACGCTGGACCAAAATGTTGCAGGGTTGATCAGGACTTTGGATGTTTTAGATCAAAACAGCATCAGGCATACCGGCACATACAGAAACAGTCAGGAATATGAGCAAATTCTGATTGAGCAGCTTGGCGATATAAAAGTCGCTTTTGTTTCCCGTACCTACGGAATCAATGAAACCAACATTGATTTTAGATTTACGAAAAATAACAGTTTCCATATTGATGTTATGAAGTCACAGGAGATAAGGTTTTCCAATAACCTGAAAGGAAAAATAAAAAAGCTGGGTCTTTTTCTGTTTTCGCCGCGTCTGCAGCGTAAAATTCGCAGAATTATCGCCGGAAGGAAAATCAAAAAAAGTGGCGTCTTTTTTACTGCATTTACCGATTCCGTTAAAGAAAATGATTTTGAAAATTTCTATTATGAAAGATGGTTGGAAAAAATTGAAAAAGCGAAGCAATCGGCCGATTATGTTTTTGTTCTGCCGCACATGGGAGGGCAATTCAATACAGCACCGGGTACATATTCCGAGAAAATGATGCAAAAGCTGTTGGATATGGATGTGTATGTTATTGCCAATCATCCTCATATAATTCAAAAGGTGATTGTTAAAAACAACAAATTAGGGGCTTTTTCCGTGGGTAGTTTTAACATGTCTTTGTCAGGGGATTATGTGCTCAAAGAAAATTTGCCCCAATACTCTCTCGGCATACATTTTTACTTTGATGATAAAAAATGTGTCAGGTCGAGCTATTCAATCTATAAAATAGTTGAAGCATCGGATGGAGGCATGCAGGTTTTCCCGATAACTAAGCGGTATCCTCTGCTTGATCAGCGGGAACAGGAAAAATTACGAGAAGAAGTGAATAGCTTGCATCAAAGGATAGGCTTGGGCCAAAAAGGAATTGAAGAAGAGTATCCTATTGAAGCACTGCTTTGAAATTAATTTGTATGAGTGAACGGTTAAAGTAAATAAGAATGACAAGGAATCAAAAATGATTAAACTTACTTTCACAGGAGATATTATGTGTGAAAAATACATCCTCGATAAAAGATCTCCTGACAAGACAAATTTTAATTCTATCTTTGCACCCTGCAAAGAAATATTCAGGGAATCCGACTTAGTCATCGGGAATTTAGAAACGGTATTCGCGGGAGCGGAGGCCGGATACAGCAAGGAAATGTTTTCTTTTAATACACCGGATTCATTTTTAGATGCTTTAGCCCGTCTTCCTGTTCATTTTGTGACGACGGCGAACAATCATGCTTTAGACCGCAAAAAACAAGGTATTATACGAACGATTGAGCAACTGGATAAAAGAGGAATTCTGCATTCAGGAACGAACAAGGATCCTGAACATGCAAAATTGTATAAAATTATCGAATGCCAGGGGATACGATTTGCGATCGTTTCGTTGACTGCTTCAATAAATTATTATGATCATCATTTTTTGCTTGATGCAAATGATGAAAAGATGATCAACCTTATGGCACCTCAAGATTTTCAATTTATGGTGCAGACACCGAAATCTTTTAAAACCTTCATATATCAATTTATTTCTAAAATGTTGGGACAAGAAAGATTTATGAAGCTCCGAAAATGGTATGGTGGCACTTGGAATATGGCATATAGTGATCCTCTCAATTTCGAAAATATGGAGCGGATATTGCCTTATTCTACTGAGATTAAAGAGGCTATGGCTGAAGCAAAATTAATATCTGATTTTGTTGTTGTATGTCCACACATGGGAGG
>CAYFVK010000017.1:0-10736 GCA_964346695.1 uncultured Mageeibacillus sp.
CAGCGATTGTCGCCGTCTTATTCGCAGTTTTGACAATAACTCTCTATTTATTAACCAAATAACTCTCTATTTATTAACCAGATAAAAAATAAAATCAAAGAGATCACAAAAAGCAGTATCGGGATAAAGCCCGATACTGCTTTTTTTATGTATATCTGAATTTCGATGAAATAAAAATTCAGATCATGAATTCAATCAATAATTCGTACGGTTGTGGACATTGGCTCCGCCAGAGCTGCCGTTCGCGTTATTCCCGTTATTAAAGTTTTGGGGCATGGATCCCTGCATCGCTTCAAATAAATCCTGATCTTTCAGGGAAACGCTGATGGATTTGGTAAATTGTTCATTGCTTCTGGTCTTAAGCAGCAGATTAATCATCGTTTCTGTAACCGTGAGGGTTTCCGAATTGGCAAAGGCTTTACGCATAGCCCAGACCGTGTTTAATTCTTCCTTGGTCATCAATAAATCTTCACGTCTGGTACTCGATCTGTTGAGGTCTATAGCCGGGAAAACCCGCTTTTCAGCCAATTTACGGTCAAGTACAACTTCCATATTGCCGGTTCCCTTAAATTCCTCGAAGATCACTTCATCCATTCTGGAACCGGTTTCAACGAGAGCGGTAGCAATGATTGTCAAACTGCCTCCGTTTTCAATATTTCTTGCAGCTCCGAAAAAGCGTTTCGGACCATGCAGAGCACCCGGATCCAAACCGCCGGACAAGGTTCTGCCGGTCGGATTAATCGTTAAATTATAGGCTCTGGACATACGTGTAATACTATCCAGCAATATCACCACATCCTCGCCTAATTCAACCAAGCGCATGGCTCTTTCCAAAACCAGCTCCGTGACCTTGACATGATTTTCCGGCGTTTTGTCAAAGGTTGAATAGACGACTTCACCATCGATGGAGCGCTGCATATCCGTGACTTCTTCCGGTCTTTCATCAATCAAAAGGACAAATAATTTTGATTTCGGATTATTGATGCTGATCGCATTGGCAATTTTTTGCAGCAGGATCGTTTTTCCGGCTTTCGGAGGAGAAACGATCATTCCCCTCTGTCCCTTGCCTATCGGAGAAATCAAATCGATCATGCGGGTAGCCAATTCCTTGGGATGGGTTTCCAATTTATATCTCTCATTGGGATAGATCGGTGTCAGCCGATCGAAATGGGGACGCCTGATGATTTTATCGAACGGTAAATCGTTAATTGTATTAACATAGGTCAGAGCCCGATAACGATCATTATCACGCTGAACTTTGGCGGTACCCTCAACCTTATCCCCGTTGCGCAAATTAAATCTTCTGATGAACTGCGGAGCAATATAAATATCACGATTGCTTTGCAGAAAGTTCTCCACTCTTAAAAAGCCATAATTATCCGGCATAATTTCCAGAATACCGGAAACTACTTCTAATTCTTCTTTGACTTTCTCTTTAGTTTTATGATCTTTTTTGGGATTTTCATTATCCTGATTCGATTCATTATCGCTAAGATTTTCTCGATCGGAATCTTTTTCTATGTCCTTCGCGTTAACATTCTCTTTGTCAGACTCATTATCTTTGCCGGATTTTTCTTGTTTTGACTGATTGCCGTTTAATTCAATAACTTTCTTGTCGGTCGCTTTTGTCTTTTTTGTTTTGGCGGATGACTTCGATTTCGCTTTACCTGATTCGTGTTCCGAATCGGGACTGATTTCTGACGGATTTTTGCTTGTGGATTTTGTCGTCTTTTTGGAATTGTCCGGCGAAGATTTAGCGGCAGATTTTCTTCTGCTTTTTTTCTGCGGCTTGGGGGATTCTTCAACGGCTGTTTCTTTGCTGTCGGTTGTCGGTGCTTTTACATTTTCTTTTTCGGTCGCAGCTTTTGAGTTTTTCTTCACATCCGGAAGCTCAGACGAATCCGGTAAAGGTTCAGCTGCAGCAGCTTCTTTTCCGTCTATTCTCTGAGTTTCAGTATCAATATCCTTCATAGGAAGCTCAGACAAGTCCGGCAGTTTATCTTCAGCAGTTTTCTCGGCAGGCTTGGCGGCAGCTTCTGTCTCCGGCAGCTCTTTCGCAGGCCCTGAGGACTCTTCCTCGGCCTTTTGCAAAACTTCCAGGATTTGCGCTTTAGTCATACGATTTGTTTGTGTTTTTGTCAGTAAGCCGGACAGATGGGCAATCTCAATCAGATCGCTCTTGGTCTTGCCCTTGAGCATGGATGATGGCATAAAATTCTCCTCAATCAAAAAATATCTTTTATATGAAATGCATTCTTGATAAATGGAATATGTTTCAGAATGCCTTGATATTATACCTTTTTGGCAGAGCGGTCAAGCAAAAAGTTTGACCAAAACCGCATAGTTCGGTTCTTTTCGACGGATCATTCAAAAGGGTCGCAAAAATTCATAATCCGCGCTAAATGACGGCAAGAGTTCAGGTTTGCGGCTATGATAAGAGTTGCAGTTTTCGTGCTTCGGATGTTTTTCGGAAACAACCCAAAAGATATTTATCCTTTCAGCGCGTCAAATTTATCCATAATGTTGAGCGCCAATCCTGTTCCTATCGCAACGCAGGATACCGGATCTTCCGCAATAATGATCTCAACTCCGACTTTCGCTTCCATCATGCGATCAATCCCATAAAGCAAAGTTCCGCCGCCGGTCATGATAATGCCTCTTTGCGAAATATCCGCCATCAGCTCCGGAGGTGTGCGTTCCAGCACGCTGTGCACGCCGTCAAATATCTGGTTGACCGGTTCTTCCAGGGCTTCCAGCATTTCAGTTGAAGTTAAGGTGATGGTCGCAGGCATACCGGTAATCAGATTGCGGCCTCTGACTTCCATGCTTAATTCCTCATCTCTGGGATAAGCGCAGCCGATATTAATTTTCAGATCCTCAGCCGTCTGTTCACCGATCAGAATATTATGTTTGCGCCTGACATATTTGATGATCGCCTGATCAAACGCGTTACCCGCCACTTTGATCGAATCATGCACAACCGGCTGGCACATGGAAATAACCGCGATATCCGTAGTACCGCCACCGATATCCACTACCATCGAACCATTCGCCTGCGTGATATCAATTCCGGCACCGATGGCAGCCGCAATCGGCTCTCGTATTAAATAAACTTCTTTAGCACCCGCATGACGACAGGCGTCTTCGACAGCCCGCTGCTCAACAGGCGTGACAACCGTGGGTACGCAAACTACGATAGTCGGTTTAAAGTATCTGGCGAGAAAGCCGGTTGTCACCCGACTGATAAATGCTTTCAGCATCACTTCCGTCACCTTGAAATCGGAAATCACACCGTCCTTGAGAGGTCTAACCGCCTCAACATTCTCCGGTGTTCTCCCCAGCATCAAAGCCGCACTCTCACCTACCGCTAAAACTTTACCCGTTCGTGAATTAATAGCAACGACAGAAGGTTCACGCAAAACAATTCCCTTGCCGCGAACATATATCAGGACACTCGCAGTCCCTAAATCGATGCCCATATGCATCCCTAAACCCATGAAATCATTACCTCGAAATCTATATAAAAAGCTAATTTTTTCTTCAAATCCGTCAGGCAACGCTCAGGATTCGCGCTTCAGCGCAAATTATTTTGTCCGTATCTTCTTCTGAAAAAATCGGGCGTATGATGCCTTAACGGTGAGTAAATCATACATGATCTATCATTAATACGCAAATCAAAAACGCTCTTAAAACAGGTCTTTTTTTAAGATTTTAAGTAAATTATATTACAAATAAATGTTCAAGCTTCGGCTGAAACTCCGATCCCGGCAAAACCAATGGAGCTCCGTGTTTCAGCCTGAAAAAAATATTATTAATCGATCGGTTCAATATAAAAATTACCGTTGAGTTGTTCCGAGTCCGTGATATTCAGGAAAGTATGGGGCGCGTTCTCGCGCAGGTAGCGGCGGATCAGGCGAATATCGCCGCGGCTGACTACCATATATAAGAAATACTGTTTTTTGCCGGAGTAACAGCCGGTCGTTTCGGCTACCGTTATACCGTGATGAGTCATACGCATTAAATCATCGGCTAAGGGCTGCAAGGTTTCGGTGACGATAAAACAGGTTTTTCTCTGATAGCGAATATGCCCGCGATTTTTAATCTGGGTCGTGATGAATTGAAAAACAATGGAATATAGTGCTGCTTCCAAACTGAAGTAAACAGCTGAGACGGCAAGAATGCTGAAATTGAACAGCATGACATAATTGAACACGGAGATTTTATATTTATTGGAAAGGGACATCGTGATAAAGTCGAGTCCGCCGCCGCTGGCATCGGCATTATAGACCAGAACATAAGAAAAGCCGACAATCACGGCACTCATTACAGTAGAGATAAACATATCATCGGTCAGGTGAAAAACAGGGATAATATCCAAAAGAGCGCTGGTGGTGACGAGAGAAATAATCGAGAGAATAGCGAAGCGTTTGCCTAATTTAAAAAACACATAGATGGCAGGGCCGATATTAAAGAAGACATTAAGCGCAATAAAGGGAATTTCAACACCGAATTTGACCAGTACAAATCTCTGAATCAGTATGGATAAGCCGACAAATCCCGAGGGCAATAAACCTACGTTTTCCAGAAATAAATTCATACCGAATGCCGCCATCGCCGAGCCGAGAATCACATAGAGAATACGGACGACAAAATGCTGATTCGGATTCTTATGATAATGAATCTCATAATTGCTCCGGCTCGGCAGGTCTTCAGCATTAAGATTTTCTTCCCGCTCAGACCCCGCATCCCTTTTCTGTGGAGCACTTTCCGGATCAGACTGTATTAATCTATGTTGATCCTGATCAGGCTTTGTTGCTGCGTCATTAATATTTGGCTGTTCGGATTTTTGCTTTATTTGCTCATCTCTGAATTGTTCATCATGCTCCATTTTCTTCATCTCCAGCAAAAAACCGTTGAATAATTCAACGGTTTTTAATAGTGTTATCTAATACATATACAATAATTTAAGAAAATGCAAACTTTTTCGAAAATCCGCTATTCTTGATTACTCCCCGCTCAAAACTCCGTTCAGAGTCGCCATCGTAATGTAATTATATGGCTGATTGAAATGGGGCATAAAGAAAATATCCAACAGTGCCAATCTTTCCAGCGTCACCTGCTCCTGAATAGCCAGCGAGAACATGTGAATAACGGCTGACATATCATACTCCGAAATCAATTGTGCGCCGATCACTACATGGTCATCCTTGCGATAGACAACACGGATTTTGACTTCCGGATTAGCACCTGCCTCATTCATAAACGCCGGTTTTTGCAGATCCGAAAAATCTGTTGCCACGGCTTCGATTCCGTGCTGAGCGGCAGTTTCAACTGTCTGACCCGTACAAACCATTTTCAGTCCGTATAAGCATAAACCGGAAGAACCTTGTACACCCAGAGATTCAATGTCGACACCGCAAACATTGAAGGCGGCGACCAAACCGGAACGCACGGCATTTGTTGCCAGCGCGATATACGACGTTTGCCTGATCGAATTATCATAAACGGTGGCACAGTCGCCGATCGCGTAAACATCCGGATCGCTGGTCTGCTGTCTTTTATTGACCAGATATGCGCCGTTCTTAAACAATTCCAAATGTTCTTTACCAAGTTGATTGTTCGGTCTGAAACCGATGCAGAACATGACCAGATCCGTGTCGTAGGAACCTTTGTCCGTTACAACTTTTCTGACTCTGTCATCTCCTTCAAAATGATCTACTCTCTCACCTAAACGAATATCGATTCCTTTTCCCTTGAGACGCTTTGCCATTATTTCCGAAAAATCTTTGTCAAAGTGAGTGCCTAAAATTCTGTCCAGAGCATCGATTAAAGTAACTTGTTTGCCTTGTAAAGCGTATGCTTCAGCCAGCTCAGCCCCGATATAACCGGCACCGACTACCGTAACTTTTTTAATGCTGTCATCATTTTTCATCTGCTGAACAGCTTTTTCCGCATCCTGATAGATTTTCGCTCTCTGAATATAAGGCAAATCGATTCCTTTTATAGGCGGCCAAATCGGAGAAGATCCGGTAGCCAAAATCAACTTGTCATAATGATCTTTTCCTTCTTCACCGTCTTTATTTTTATAGGTAATTTCTTTTTTCTGATAGTCGATTGCCAATACTTCTGTTTCCATATTCACCTTGGCGCCTTTTGCTTCCAGGGCTTCTTTACTGGAATAGAACAATCCGTCACCTTCACTGATTTGATTGCCGATCCAAATCGCCATTCCGCAGCCTAAAAAACTGATATTGCTGTTCCGGTCATAAACCGTGACATCAGCTTCCGGATTCAGGAGCAGGGTTTGATTAACAAAGGCGGTACCTGCGTGATTGGCACCGATAACAATAATTTTTTCAGACATATAGCCTCCTTAATAAAATATACTTAATTAGTCTAATTTTAGTGTATCCAAAAAATTATTCAATCTTTCGACCTGTTCATACGATAAACTGTTCTTTAATTATAATCTTTGAAATTCCATTTTGTATATAACCTAAGCGTAAACATCAATTTAACCGATCAATATAATCTATCAGTCAACTCCGCCTTTCTACCTGAAAAATGCTCGATTAATAGGATATAGAGATAGCCGGCGTATTTATTGGCGGGATTGATTATTTCATAAAATTTATCATCCCGGGTTGAAAAGATCATATAACCTTGCAAAATCATATTAAATCGGCGGATATGGTCAAAATAAAATTCATGTCTGCCAATGATAATTTTTTCCGGCGTAATGGAAAGTCTGCCCCGATCAATCATCGCGGAACCTTTTTCTGTCGAAACCTCTTTCAAAATCTGCTCATCATCAAAGGCGAAAACTTGATCTTTATCCTGAAAGTCTAAACCGGAGATGAATTTTCTCTGCCAATGATCCCATTCCGTAATCGTTTTATAAGGAAAATCCTCCCCCTCAATCTGTCCATATTCATCGATTGTTCCATGCAGGCCGCATTTGCAGAAAAACTGATTATCTTTACTCTTTATCTGATTCAGCTGATGACATTTAGGACAGGCAACCAGCACAAATTGGATGTTTTCAGCTAAATTTTTGCCTTTGTAGGGGACCGGATTTTCGGCAATATCAGCATAAGCGTCCACATAAATATCGCGGTTGATAGCCGAACTGAATTCCTCCGGGGTCATTGATTTTAATTGTTCGGGCGAATAAATATTCACCCATTCGCTATGCATCTTCCCCTTACGCAGGGATTTACCCCATAAGGGATTCGTGAAGTAACCGCCATGAATCCGCATCGTCGCCACTTTCACTTTCAGCTTCTGCGCTACCGCCGCGGTATTGGCTATTCCTCGCAGGGATTGTCCGTTAAAGCTGCGAATTCCCTCCGCGAAAATGCAAACGTGATGACCGGCTTTGAGATGCCGAATGATCTTTAATACGGTAGAAACTCCGACATTGGCTTTGTCATGATAGATCGGCTCAAAAAAGAAGCTGAGGAATTTTGAGAAAAAGCCGCTCCTCGAGGTATGCTCGCTTGCTACAAAATAAACGTCGTCCGCCAGCGAGAGGGTAACAAACATAAAATCCATATTGGTTGTGTGATTAGAGAGAATTAATAAAGGCCCATCGCTTTTTAACTGTTCTTTACTCCTATAACCGAAAGCATGGTATGCGTATATTTTTATAAAAGGTTTTAACAGCGAATTCATAAACTTATGTAATCGTGGTCTATTTTTCATAATCCCTTAACCCTTTAGATTAATGACATAGCTTTTCGATCTCATCGATGAATCAAAAATTACCATATAATTTTAGATTGAATACCCGTTGAAATCAAACAACCGATCTCATCTTTGTAACATGTATTACCTTTGAGCTCTGAACTGCCTGATCCGCTGATTAAACCCGCTCAGAGAGAACGTCGATCGAGTTCCCCTTTGAGCTCTGAATTGCCTGATCCGCTGATTAAACTTCAAAAATATTTTTATTTGTCATCAATTTCTGAACGAAACCTGATGAATGTTCTCAAACCTGCCCTCTCTATGCCTTATAAATCAGGTTCTTGGACTTTTTTGCATCATCTTGTAAAATCCATTGACATTAAATTTAGCTTTTGATAATATAACTGGGCAGTTAATTGCGTAGGAGAATTGCGGGATTAACTCAGTGGTAGAGTGTCACCTTGCCAAGGTGAAAGTCGCGAGTTCGAATCTCGTATCCCGCTCCACAGGATGACCGCGATTTATGAAATTGTGGTCATCCTTTTTATCGGCACCATAGCCAAGTGGTAAGGCCGGGGTCTGCAAAACCCCTATTCTCCAGTTCAAATCTGGATGGTGCCTCCAACTAAAAGGACTACGCTGTTACCAAGGTAGTCCTTTTTTATTATTAAAGAATTAGCGTCTGTCATGGGATGGACAATATTTTTTAATAAGAAAGTTATCATCTTCAATGGGCGATTAGCTCAGCTGGTCAGAGCGCACGCTTCACATGCGTGAGGTCGTAGGTTCGAGCCCTATATCGCCCACCACTTTCCTTTCAGATGTTATAGAAATTATTATTCCTTACCGGTTATGCTAAAACCCAGTCGATTTCTTCGAGCAGGTTTTCCGTTCCGCAATAAGCGCAAATCTGCGATTTTTGATTTCGCAGGATCTGATTGCCGCCGCAATTTTTGCATTGAAATTGATCAAGCTCATAGTAGACCGGCGTTAAAACATGTTTTTGTCTTTTTACACGTAAATTAAGTTTGGAGACGATATTTTTTACTTTTGTTCTGTTGCCGTGGTGCCTTAATTTAATACCTTCCACCTGACAGCTTAGAGATAATATTTCATATTTTTGATCATAAGCCAAGGATTCTAAAATGATTTTATCAATATTTCTGGCCAAGAACGCTTCATCTGCTTTCACCTGAATCAAGCTGTTTATCTGTTTGAATCATTCTCAACAATTTACTGCTCAATTCTTCGCGGGAGAAATTCGGGTCACGCGTTTTGATTCGACGTAAAAGCGATCGTTCCCTGAAAAATTTAAAAAGGGATATGGCAAGAAAGATAAAGAACAGTGCAACCAGAATAGTCGCAAGGGTCATCGAAAAAAGCAGCGTCAATTTCATTTTTTTCATTCTTATCCGGGCGCAGAGTCAATTCTTTTCTGAGCCCGAACTCAACTAAAGTATCCAACTCTTTTTGAAACACTTCTGTCTGCGGCAAGGTTAAATGGGATCTTGCAGAGCGCAGATCAGAATTCCTGTACATATTTTCAATACGTGAATAGACATCGGCTAAATTGACGTCTACTTTCGCCTGACGGAATAATTCTCTAAGCATTTTTACCTCGGCTTTCTTCGCCGCTTATCCGAAATCGAGCAGAATATCCGGCTGACCTGATCGGCGTAACGATTATTCCAGCACGCCCAGTTCATCGTTATAAAATAGTACTCCTCCCGCATCAAGCACAATACGGTATCCTAAATCCTGCAACATGGCGGCCGCCTGCGCGGAGCGTCGACCGCTGCGGCAATAAACCATAATGATCGCTGATTTATCCGGGATCATTGTTTCAGCCTTATCTGCCAGCTCAGATAGCGGCAGATTGGAGGCTTGCGGAATATGACCGGATGCAAATTCCTCTTTTGTGCGAACATCTATCAGATAAATATTTTCCGTAAAATTATCCAAGGCGTTTTTTACCGTACTAAATGAGATTCCCATGACATTCGGATTTTCTTCCAAAAGAGCAAGTTCGCCCTTTACCTGCGGCAGTTCAGAATTATCGGGCGTCTCCGCCAAAGTCAGGTTATAGAGGCGGCCTGTCGTCAATTCCATCTGATCCTCAGGATCAAATAGGATAAAATTATTTTTCCTTGACAATTTATTAGAACTGTTTTCGATTACCAAAAAAATATTATCTCTTAAATAAAGAACCTGAACGGTATCTTCGCTTTTTGCCGAGCCGGCGCAGCCGACCAGCAGCAAACTCAGACATAAAATCAGCATTAAAATTTTTCCCATATTTCCTCCAGTAGTTCTGATTCAACTTCGACAAATTTTGCCGCAGCCATGAATCCGAATATAAATATCCTATCACAGTTTTACTTTTTAAGATTTTCTTCCGCATATAATCTTTCGAATTTCGGCAGCCGCTTATTGAGCAATTCTTCCACCGCCTGATAGGAGCGAACGCGCAAATCATCGATACATTGTCTTTGTTCCAGCTGATCATCCGGTCGGACAGGTTCTCCGATCAGCAGCACATAGCGCGTCGAATGCCGGAACGGTCGCTTTTTGCCGTCTTTTCGAGTCAGCTTACGTATTGCCAGAGGCAGAACGGGCTTATCCGCTTTTACCGCGGCATAAAAAGCGCCTCGGCGAAATTTGCGCAGTCCGGAATAATTTTTGAGCAGAATACCTTCCGGATAAAAATGCACAATATTTTCCATTTTGAGTTCATTCTGTATATTGCTCAAAAACTGTCGTCCGGTACTCATATCAACCGGTATCGGGATTGATTTGGATAATTTCAAAATTCTTCCTGCCAAGGGTATGCGGAAATTGGACGGCAAAGAAACAAAGCGTGTCGTTTTAGGGAAAAGCGACACCCAGACCATCAATATCGGCGGCATGAATATAGAGATCCGCCTGACGCATCAACACGGCTAAATCCGGCTGACTATAAAAATTAAAACCGGGTTCATGCGGCAAACCGGCGGACAGCCTGATCAGCTTTGGCAAAAGTAAAGCCCTGCTGATCGACCAGATACTGGAAA
>CAYFVK010000017.1:10836-28015 GCA_964346695.1 uncultured Mageeibacillus sp.
AGCCTGATCAGCTTTGGCAAAAGTAAAGCCCTGCTGATCGACCAGATACTGGAAAAAAGGAATTTTAAATTCATCGACGGTCACCTTCCCCTCCATCTCGTTTCCTGTAGAAACAACAAGGACGCTGTGACCCATGCTCTTTAACATTCTGACATTTCGTTCAGTAGCGGTGGCGACACCATTTTTAGGCTCGTCATATAAATCCAATACTTGCACAATTCTCATCAATATCAACCTCTGTCATACGATCTGTCATTAAGATTATAAAACAGATCGGGAAAACAGCAAAATAATCAAAATGGGAATTTCGCCTTAATCTGAAATCAAGATATATTTCTCTTGCGTTTTTAGGTATAGTAATGATAAGAACGGAGGATCATGATGATGAGTAAAGAGTTCGCAAAAAATAATATTAACTGGGCAATCGTCGGCACAGGTTATATTGCCAATCGCTTTGCGCAGGGTATGGCAGTAGCTGAACAGGCAAAGCTATATGCCGTATGCTCCAGAAATTTAAATACGGCGGCAGCGTTTGCCTCGAAATATCAAGCTGAAAAAACTTATGATGACTTCGCGAGGCTTCTCGCAGATCCGAATATAGATATTATTTATCTGGCAGTACCCAACAAGCAGCATTTCGCGCTGATCAAAAAAGCTCTGGATGCCGGCGTTGCCGTACTCTCGGAGAAACCGATGGTAGATAATCAGGAACAATTCAGTCAAGTTCTGGAATTAGCCCGTGCCAAAGATGTCTTTTTAATGGAAGGTATGTGGAGCCGGTTCTTCCCCGCCATGAAGCAGGCAAAATCATGGCTCGATCAGGGACTGATCGGCGAACCGGTCTCGCTGATGGCCGATTTCTCCTATGATCTGGATCCTGACAAAGATCAGCCGTGGAAAGCCGGCATTCAAAATCACGCCGGTTCTTTGCGCGATGTCGGCATTTATTCGCTGGCTTTCGCCGATTTGGTTTTTCCTTATTATCCGGACCATATCTCCGCGGCGGTCAGTATTCAGAATCAAGTTGATCAGCGCATGCAGCTGTTCTTTGATTACGGCGACGGCAGATCCGCTTATCTCTGCTCCGGCTTTACCCATCACGGATATTCCGAAGCGGTCATCGTGGGTACTAAAGGGAAAATTACGGTCGGGCCGGAATTTTGGCATCCCACGACAGCGCGGCTCTATCAGGGATTGGAACTGAAAGACGAATTTTCCGAGCTTTATCCGACGACCGGTTTTCAATTTGAAATCGAGGCGGTTCAAAATTGTTTGCGCTGCAGATTGCCGGAACCGTCCGAATACACGATAGCTTCGAGTTTTCGCGTCAGTCATTTAATAGAAGATCTGCGAAAAGACCGGGGTATTTTCTACCCTTCAGATTTTGTATAAGGACAGAAGAAATCAAAATGCCTGAACCTATTTTAATTGTCGAGGACGACAGCAATATCAACAATATGATCCGATAGGCCTTAGAGCAGGCAGGCTTTACCTGTCGGCAGGCCTTTTCGGGCACCGAGGCTTTGCTCAGGACAGAAAGCGGGCGATTTTCCGCGGTTGTGCTTGATCTGATGCTGCCCGGACTTTCCGGCGAAAAAGTTTTACCGAAAATCAAAGCCGTGCAGGATATTCCTATTCTCGTTCTTTCCGCCAAAGACAGTCTTGATTCAAAGTTGGAGCTGCTCAAAGGCGGAGCCGACGATTATATGACGAAGCCATTTTCACTGGAAGAGTTAACAGCCAGAATGAATATTCTGCTAAAAAACTCTAAAAGCAGCGGAAATAAAAGTATCCTGCGGCATCATGATTTAGTCGTAGACGAGCAGAATTTCAGGGCGGAGATTCAGGGTCATGTCCTTAATTTGACAAATGTCGAGTTACGCATATTAACTTTATTGTTAAAAAATCCCGGACGGGTTTTCAGCAAGCAGGATATTTATGAATACGCCTGGGATGATTTTTATATCGGCAGCGATAAAACCATCAATGTGCATATTTCCAATATCAGGAAAAAATTGAAAGCCTTCAGCGAGCGCGAATATATCGAAACGGTCTGGGGCATCGGTTTTCGTTTAGCTCCTTGATCGCTTCTTTCTATTCATTTCCCTGAAAACTTTACACTTTCTTTACCATTTCTATGCGAAGTATGAAATCTTTTGCGGCAAAGTAGAAGCATGAGTAAATCATTAGAAAAACGACTGCCCGGGAAAATAAAGTCGTGCTGAAAAAAGAAAGGAAAAGAAATGTCCGCAATATTAGAAACAGATAATTTATCAAAATATTATGGCAAGACAAAAGCCCTTGAATCGGTTTCTCTGAACATACAGCAGGGAGAAATTTATGGTCTGATCGGGCGTAACGGAGCCGGAAAAACGACCCTGCTCAAAATAATAGCCGGATTATCCAGACAAAGCTCCGGACAATATCGTATCTTCGGAGAAAAAAGCGAAGAATCAGGTATTGCCGGATCACGCATCGGCTGTTTAATCGAACATGCCGGAATTTATCCGAATCTCAACGCCTTGCAGCATTTAGAACTGAAGTCCCTGGCCATGGGCATTCACGATCGTGATCTCGCCAAGCATGTTTTAGCTCAAGTCGGGTTGGCAGAAACCGGAAAAAAACCTGTAAAAAAATTCTCTTTAGGCATGAAAGAGCGCTTGGGAATCGCGCTTGCCCTGATCGGTTCACCGGATCTGATCCTCTTGGATGAGCCGATGAACGGCTTGGACCCTCAGGGAATCGCGGAAATGCGGGAGCTCATTTTCGATATAAATCAGAAAGAAAATGTGACATTTATCATTTCCAGCCATATTCTGGATGAGCTGCAAAAATTAGCGACCCGCTTCGGGATTATTGATTCCGGTCATCTGATCAACGAGATTGACAGCGACAGCCTGAAAGCCTTAAGCCGCGAACGGATCGAACTGAGTACTCCCCGGGCAGATATAGCTTTGCCGATTTTGGATCAACTCGGAATCCGCAAATACAAAGTGATTTTCGAGAATATGATTCATATTTATGAGGGTCTGGAGCAGACCGGTCAAATCGCGGTAGCTTTAGCTCAACAAAATATTCCAATTCTCTCCATCAGCTTTTATAAGAGCAGTCTGGAAGATTATTATTTGAATCTGACTTCCGGCAAGTATGAAATGTGAGGTACAACATGTTTAATTTATTAAGAATGGAAATCAAGCGTTTATTTAATCAAAGCTCCACATATATCATTATCCTGATCGCAATTGTTTCCCTGATTGCCTACAATTTATTGATCGATTATAACTATCAGCAATTAAGCGAACAGATCGCGTCAGAGCAAATGGACGCAATTAATGAAAATCCGGAACGGACGGATGAATCCGTCGAGTTCAACGTGAGCGCCGATCCGGCTATATTGGAAACATCCGGCGAGGAGCTGTTTATCGAGCAAGTTTCCGGTTATGGATTTATCGTTTTCCTGATTGTATTTTTCGCTATCTTCTATACCGCTCCGTATCGGCACGGTTTTATCAAAAACTTTATCGGATTGAAAAACAAACGCTACGGCTTTATTATTTCTGAATTTCTCATTTCCGTTTTTTACAGTTTTCTTCTTTTTGTCATCGGGTCGGCGACGCTGTTCTTGGCGCAAAATTATCTGATGCGAAGTGATTTTGTCATCCACGATCTGATCAATGTTCTGAAATTGACCGGCGTACAATTTGTCCTGCACCTCTCCTTCTCAACGCTTTTGCTTTTCCTCGCCACCCTGACCGGCAGTGTCGCCGCCGTTTTGGCTATCAGTCTGATCTGGGTAACCATTTTGCATCGTCCCGTTTTAGACATTTTAACGACCGGTCTGAGCAAGATTTTTAATCTCGGCGATGATTTTACATTACGCTCTTATACCGTAACCGGAAATATCGGTCAGCTTGACTGGGGCGCTGATCAAGCCGGTGTCAATCAGGCCTTGATCGTAGCGCTCTGCCTGGCATTGATCGCTTTGACCGCCTCTGCTATTCTTTTACAAAAAAAGGATATCGCATAATTTATGATTTATCTCGTTCTCTGTTTGGCTCTTTTCTCAATAATTCTCGGTTTTCGTCTCTATCGGATTTTCAGACAAATCAAGGATATTGAGGAAGAGCTGAATTTTTTGGACAGACATCAGAGCCGCTTGCGAGTGAGCGCCGAACTGAGAAATTAAAACATATTGGCTTTGATCGACGCCATCAATCGCCTGCTGGAAAAACAGCACATAACTCAGATAAAAATAGAAGAGGAACAAAAGCAGTCGAAGCAGATGCTGGCAGGTCTGTCCCACGATATCCGTACTCCCCTGACCTCGCTCGACGGCTATTTGCAATTGTTGGCGGGCACGGATGATCCGCAAAAACGGGCTTATTATGTTAAAATCATGCAGGAGCGCGTGGTCAGTCTGAGCAATATTCTGGAAAATCTATTCACCTACGCAAAGTTGGAACAGGAGGAATACGCACTCGCGAAAGATCCGGTCAATTTGCATGAATGTTTGCTGCATCAGCTCTTCGCGTATTATGAGGATTTCAGAAAAAAAGGGATTGAAGCTAAATTCGATATCGATGAATCCCCGTCCTACATTCTCGCTGATCAAAACGCTCTGGAGAGAGTGATTCAAAATATTCTCAAAAACATTCTGCAGCATGGCAAAGATTCCTTTGAGGTCATCTTAAAGCAAAGAGACAAGAAGGCTTTGCTAAAATTTGCGAACACCGTGGAAAGCCCTGAAGACATTGATCCGGACATGCTTTTCAAGAATTTTTACAAGGCGGATCCAGCCCGTCAGCACAGTTCGACAGGACTCGGTTTATCCATCGCCAAAAGCCTGACTGAAAAGATGGGCGGAAATATCACGGCCGAGGTAAACGGACAATCTTTCAGCATGCAACTAATTTTTCCTCTTTTGGAAGAAGCTCAGGTATCGGAGCTGAGCGACCGACCGGAAAAAATCCCCGGGATTTGATTCGCGGAGATTTCGATCCGGGCAGTAATTGCCACTGCTAAGATGGTTTGCTGCCGAACAGTTTTCTGATTATTTTCAGGTGAACAAATTGATCACGAAAGTAATCAGTAAGCTGTTCACGAGATTGATAAACAGGGAGCCGACCAACGGCACGATAAAGAAAGATTGCGGCGCATCACCGTATTTGGCTGTCAGCGTTTTCATATTGGCGACTCCGGTCGGAACGGCACCAAGAGCAAAGCCGCAGTGACCTGCCGTAGTGATAGCCGCCTCATAATCACCGCCCAGAATCTTGAAATCAATAAACGCAAATACAACCATCAAAATAACCTGCAGGAAGAGTAAAATCAGGAGCGGCACAGCTAAATCCGCCAATTCCCATAATTTTAATTTCATCATGGAATAAGCTAAAAAGATGGAGAGAAAAACATCGCCGATCAATTTTATTTCTGCCTGCGGAATTTCAAAGCGATTGTCTTCACCGCTGATATTAATCAGGATGGCGCTGGCAAGCATCGCACCGACAGAGGCCGGAAAAGTGAAACCGGTTAACTTCAACAGCTCGGAAATGCCTGTTCCGACACCGATGGTCAGCATTAAGACCATAAAAGCTCTCGTAAAACCGTTTGCAGAGAGATCCTGTTGAAGATCCGCTCGAAAATCAAAGATATTCACGTCATGGCTTTCTGCCACGATTACGCCCACCGCTTCTTTACTTCTGGTTCTTCGAACCAGAAATTCACCGATCGGTCCGCCCAGCAGTGCGCCGGAAACGAGGCCGAAAGTCGCGGATGCCAGCGTGATGGTCGCCGCGTTCTTCAGACCGGCATCTTCCAAAACCGGTGTGAAGGCAGCTGAAGTACCATGTCCGCCGGTCATGGGGATGGAGGCCGTCCCGATTCCGACCAAGGGATCCTGCCCGATGATTTTCGCTCCGAAAACACCGACGCCGTTTTGCAATATGACTAAAACACTTGACAAAATCAAGAATAAAATAATCTTTTTCCCGCCTTTTTTAAGTGTGGAAAAGGTCGCTGTAAATCCGATACTGGCATAGAAAACCAGCATAAAAAAATCGGAAAGAGTTAAATCCATTTTAATTGTAAACGCACCGCTTAATTTACCGATCAGGGTGATGATCGTAAATAGGAGTCCGCCCACAACCGGTGTAGGAATGGAGAATTTTTGTAAAAATCCCACCCTTTTGACGATGGCGCGTCCGATAATTAAAACAATGACGGCTAATGTTGTCGTATAGAACATATTCAATTCGATCGTCATAGACTTACCCCTTCCATCGTCAGCCTGCCGTCGCGCATGATCTCTTTGCCGTCACAGGTGATCGTCATTTTTGTCATTATCGCATCATAATGGCAGGCGGCACGCAATTTTCCGCCTAAGTTTGCGCTCGTACCGATACCTATATGGCAGGATCCGTAAACTCCCTCATCTTCCAGCATCAGCCCCCGGAATGAACAAGACGGATTCAGCCCGATGCCGAGCTCAGCGATATTATAAACGCCGGGATCATTTTTGGACGCCCAGTCAGTGCGTAAAATATCCGCCTGCCTGCCGCCTTCGACTGAAACAACATTGCCTTTTTCTACTTTCAAAGTAATCGGTTCATCAACGAGA
Source organism: uncultured Mageeibacillus sp. (assembly GCA_964346695.1). Lineage (GTDB taxonomy): Bacteria > Bacillota > Clostridia > Saccharofermentanales > DTU023 > UBA5436. The sequence goes on from CAYFVK010000017.1 coordinate 17,453, forward strand.
CCTATACCTAAATACGGGAAGCTGGCATCACAGACAATGATTCCTTCCGCGCTGCCCTCGATCGGCGTGGTATTGGCTTCTACAGTAGGTGCGGTACTGAATTGCCCCGGCTCCACCAGACAATATAGAGCATTGCCGCGTCGTCCCTCGGTCCGGAAAGTCAAATCGGTTCCGAAAGGCGTGGTCACATGAATTTCTTCGGCTTCCTCCAGAGCTTTCGCAACAGCGATACAAACGGGCTTTAATTTGCTGAAATCCGCTTCCATGCCGCCCTTATACATCATTTGATCGCTGAATTGGGTCAGGACCAAACCTCTTGAGCCATGGGCCAGAGCCTGTTTGACAGCGTCGCTATGGGTAATCGAAATTTCAACTACGGATAAAAATGCATCCGCGACTTTCATCGCTTCAGCAATCGCTTTAGGTGGTTCAGCGCTATCGGAAGTTCTGGGCATCATATACATGATGATCGGCTCAACATCATTAGCTAAAGCTGCGGCGGCGAATGACTCCGCGATGGTTTCTTTAGCGGATTCGGTCACAATCAGCAGGCTTTCGCCGGGTTTCATGCCAAGGTTATGGCGAATAACTTTATTCGCGATTTTAGACATTAAATATTGTTTCATAACATCCCCTTTCAAATAGCATATTGTTGAAATAAGACATTTTATTTAGTAATTATACCCTAAAAGCAACAGAAGAATAGTTATATTCTATAAAACAAAACAGGAAAAGTTATTAATTTGAAGTTCACTTTACATTAACTTCAGAGATTATTAGAATCTTATAAGTAAACTGTTTTTATGAGGTCGAATAACATACGGTAATTAGGAGCCATCTTTTCTTATGCTGAAAAAATTAAACGGAAGATTGAGGGAATATAAAAGTCCGACAATTCTTACAATTATATTGCTTATTCTGGAAGCCGTGATCAATAGCTTTATTCCTTTTATTACTGCCAATTTAATCAACAATCTGCAGCAAAATAACTTTCAAATGAACGACATCATTAAGAGAGGTCTTTTTCTGGTGGGGATGGCGTTTTTGTCCCTGATCTGCGGCGGCTTGGCAGGCGTCACAAGCGCGAAGGCATCTTCCGGTTTCGCTAAAAATTTAAGAGGGGATATTTTCCGAAAAGTTCAGGGTTTTTCTTTTCATAATATTGATTATTTTTCTTCCGCCTCTTTGGTAACAAGGCTGACTACGGATGTAAACAATGTACAGCTGGCTTTTATGATGACGCTTCGAGTTATGTTCAGAGCTCCTCTGGTCATGATCTTTTCCATCATTATGGCTTATCGGATGGGCGGCAGACTTGCTACTTCCTTTGTGATTATCATGCCGGTTATGGTCATAGGGCTGTACTTTGTGAGCCGCACCGCCTTACCTGTTTTCAGACGTATATTCAAAAAGTATGACAAACTGAATGAATCGATCGAAGAAAATGTTCGCGGCATTCGGGTTGTCAAAGGCTTCGCCCGCGAAGAATTTGAAAAAGAGAAATTCGGCAAAGCTGCCAAAGGCATCCGTGATGATTTCACCCGTGCTTCAAAAATTGTTGCGCTGAATTCGCCGCTGATGCAGATCTGCATCTACTTTAATATGATTTTCGTATTGCTGGTCGGTTCGCGTATGGTAATCAGCTCGGGCGGGACGCTGATCGGAGTCGGCGAAATCTCCGCCATGCTGACCTACGGATTTCAAATTATGATTCAGCTGATGATGTTGACAATGATTTACGTCATGCTGACCATGTCCCGAGAATCCATGAACCGGATTGAGGAAGTTCTCGCCGCCGAGTCTACTCTCACCTCACCGGAAAATGCTTTAACGGAAGTAAGCGACGGCAGCGTCGTGTTCGATCATGTTTCTTTCAAATACTCCGAAAACGCCGAAAATGATACTTTATATGATCTGAATCTGAAAATAAGATCCGGCATGACTGTCGGCATTATCGGCGGCACCGGCGACGGGAAATCTTCGCTGATTCAGCTGATCCCGAGACTTTATGACGTCTCACGAGGCACTGTGCTGGTCGGCGGAAAGGATGTCAGAGAATATGATTTAGCCGTCTTGCGGGACGCCGTTTCTGTTGTGCTGCAAAAGAATGTCTTATTTTCCGGTACTATCAAAGAAAATTTGCGCTGGGGCAATCAGGAGGCGACCGATGATGAATTGATCGCGGCCGCGAAAATCGCTCAAGCTCATGATTTCATTATGTCCTTTCCCGAGCAATATGAGACCAAAATCGAACAAGGCGGTACCAATGTTTCAGGCGGTCAGAAACAGCGGCTTTGTATTGCCAGAGCCTTATTAAAAAATCCGAAAATATTAATTCTGGATGATTCCACGAGCGCCGTTGATACCAAGACCGACGCCTTAATCAGAGAGGGCTTCGCCACAGCAATTCCCGATATCACGAAAATTATTATCGCGCAGCGTATCTCATCCGTTCAGGACGCTGATTTGATTGTCGTTATGGAAAACGGAAAAATCGCGGATCAAGGTACGCATCAGCAATTGCTGCAATCCTCACCGATTTATCAGGAAATTTATACGCAGCAAACCAAGGGAGGGAATGACAATGGCTAAAGACGCTCATTCTAAGCCGATTCGTGAATATACTAAAAAACCCTTGCGTGACGGGACGATGGGCCGCTTGATCAAACTTCTTTTTGAGGCTTATCCGGCGAAAATTTCAATTGCCATCGCATTCATCGTGTTTTCCGCTATCGTGAACACGATTCCCGCCATTTTTCAGCAAAAAGTTTTGAAGATCGTAACATCCTATATTGAAGCAGATAATTTCAGCTGGGCTGCCGCCATGGAAGAAATTCTTCCTCTCATTTTCATTTTAATCGGATTATATTTATTATCTCTCACCTTTTTGACTTTGCAGACTCAAATCATGCCTACTATCACTCAAGGCTTCCTTGATATTCTGCGCCGCAAAATGTTTAACGGTATGCAAAATTTACCTTTGCAATATTTTGATACCAATCAGCACGGAAACATCATGAGTCATTACACTAATGATATCGACGCCCTGAGGCAGCTGATCGCGCAGGCTTTGCCGAATCTGCTGCAAGCCGCAATCGTCGTGGCCAGCGTAGTCTTTATCATGCTCTGGTTCAGTCTGATTATGACGCTAATCGTCCTGTTCGGCGTGCTGCTGATGTTCTTTGTTTCGAAAAAGATCGCCGGAGGTTCCGCCAAATATTTTGTGAGTCAGCAAAAATCTATGGGCAACAGCGAGGGTTATATTCAGGAAATGATGACCGGTCAGAAAGTGATCAAGGTTTTTAATTATGAAAAAGAAGCTGTTCAGAAATTTGACGAACTCAATCAGCAGCTTTTCAATGATTCCTATAAAGCCCATGCCTATGCCAACGCATTAGGGCCGATTATTATGAATATCGGCAGCCTGCTCTATGTTGTGACAGCTACCTTAGGCGGTCTGTTCCTGATCTCCGGTATTCCGAATATCAGCATTTCGGGCATGGCTTTTTCGATTTCCATCCTGGTTCCTTTTCTCAATATGACCAGACAATTTACCGGCAATATCAATCAGGTATCGCAGCAAGTAAATCATTTAGCTATGGCGCTCGCCGGCGCTAAACGTATCTTTGAGCTGATCGATCAGGAGCCTGAAGTTGATGAAGGCAAAATCACTATCGTGCGTTGTACGGATAGCGACGGCAAAATCAGAGAATGTTCGGAATACAGCGGAAAATGGGCATGGAAAATTCCCAATACCGACGGAAGTTACGATTACAGACTGCTGCAGGGCGATATGCGTATGCGCAACGTCAATTTCGGTTATGAACCCGACCATCAGGTGCTGCATGACATTTCCGTTTATGCGAAGCCCGGTCAGAAAGTTGCCTTTGTCGGCTCTACCGGTGCCGGAAAAACTACTATTATCAACTTGCTCAACCGTTTCTATGATGTTGACGACGGCGAAATAACGCTCGACAAAATGAATGTGAAAGAGATCAAGAAAAGTGATTTACGACGCTGCCTGGGAATTGTTTTGCAGGATACTTCCTTGTTTACCGGCAGTGTTTACGATAATATCCGCTATGGCAAACTGGAAGCTACGGATGAGGAATGCAAAGCCGCTGCCAGACTGGTCGGCGCCGATCACTTCATCGAACGTCTTCCGGACGGCTATGATACGCTTCTCACAAACAACGGGGCAAATCTGTCGCAAGGCCAGCGTCAATTGATCGCGATCGCAAGATCCGCTGTCGCCGATCCGCCGATTCTGATTTTAGACGAAGCTACTTCTTCAATTGATACGAGAACGGAGGCTACCGTACAAAGAGGAATGGATATGTTGATGCAAGGCAGAACCGTGTTCGTAATCGCCCATCGCTTATCGACCATTATGAATTCCGATGTAATCATGGTCATGGAGCATGGCAGAATTATCGAACGCGGTTCACATGAAGATCTGCTGCGTGAGCAAGGGACATATTATCAGCTTTATACCGGCGCTTTTGAGTTGGAATAAACTTTTTTATTATAGAAAAAACGATCTACCTTCTCCCAAGACACCGGATGCTTCCGCCGCCAAATGCAGCTCACTTTGCCCGTTAAAATTTACCACTCGAGCCGCCATGCGATGTGCCGGACGAAGAAGAATGGGAACTGGATCCGCTTCTGCTGCCCCCGCCGGAACCGCCGCTGTTCTTGGGTATGACCGTCTGACTGACATTCCGGTAAAGGAATAAATCCCTGCCGTCCGCAATTTGCAGACTATTCGGAAGAATATAGTCGTTCGCCGCATTCTGTCTCCTGATCGATTTAAGATTATTTCTCTGCGTACTGATGATCGACAATGAGATAAGAAAACCAACTACCAGCGAAACAATCACCCAATAAAACGGCAAGGGTTTTTTCGGCAAATGTCCGTAGTCATAAGGCTCCCCTTTCGCCGCCTGCTTATTGTATTTATCACACCAGTTGACAAATTTCTGGAATCCTTTGGCATATTTGCCTTTGGAAATCTGAGGCAGGAACTGATTTGAAAGAAAATCCAGACCTGCATCCGTAAATACGCTGATCGATTTTCCGGTGGTTGAAATCGCCCAATCGCGCTGTTCCGTGCTGATCAGCAACAAGATACCGTCTGACGATTCGCCATAGCCATAACCGTTATAATCAAAGAAATCATCGGCAAATTCAGTTGCCGTTTTATGACCGAGGCTGTAAGTTGTCACAATGACCACGTCATTTTGCCATTTCTCACTGATTTTATCTAATTCAGAAAGTAATTTTTTCTCTTCTTTATCACTCAATATATCCGCATCATCAACCAGCCGAGGCTTTAAGCGCTCCGGAGCCCGCGTCTGCATTTCTTCGTATTCTTCGGCGGTCAGAAGTCCGGTTTCGGCTTTCAGGACTATGCTTTGCGGCAATACAATCTGCAGACAGAGGAGGATGAGCAGGCAGTATAATAATTTATTCGATCTCGATTTTTTCATAAAAAATTACCTCCCTCAGCCTATTAAAAAATGAATGATCGAGGCGATGCCGTAAATGCCAAGAGCGAAGGCAAGAGCCAGTAAGAACAGCCAGAGATTTGAGCGTTTGCGATCCTCCGGCAGATCTCCGACGAAACGGCCGGTCTGGCCATTCATTGCGAAGATATAATCCTTATCCTGATATTTAGAGTTCAGGATCCAAACCGGATAGAGCATATATTTCGCGATGCTGTCGGATAAGACAATACTTTTACTCTCCAGATTGATCGAACTGTAACCCTGCAAGGTCGCTTGAAAAGCCTCCAGTGTGCTCTGCTCGATTCTCTGATTGGCTTTGGATATACAGGATTTTTCGTCTTCATCATAGCGATCCGCCATGTAGCCGGATAAATAACCGGCATTGAAGGGTACCGCTGTTGACGTGTCGAACGGTTCAATCGACTGCATCAAATCGTCCGGAATCTTGGAAGAGGCGTCGACCGGAACCTTATTGTAGTTGATTCGTCCGGTACGCAGAACGGAAAAAACGGAGTTCTCCGTATATTTGTAATTGCTGTCACTCCAATGACGAACCTTTGTAGCTTTATAGCGCAAATTGGCGTTAGCCGTCGAATCAAAGACCCAGAACGGCAGGTAGACTCCCTTGATTTTTTCAATATGCGCGTTTGTTGAAAATTCCCGCGGCGCAAATCTCTTCCCTTTGATATGTTTTCTGAATGCTTCTTCCGCCTGTTGTTTATTAAACCGGAAAGGAATCAGATAATCCGGTTTTAAATCTCCGCTGACCTGTCCGGCAAACACGACCGGATTGTCGCAATAGGGACAATGCGTAGCCACCGTAGTCGGTTCACCGACAATTTCTCCGCCGCAGGACTGGCAGACATAGACTTGTAGCTGTTCCTTTTCCGCTTCACTCCAGTCGGACGAAGTATCGATATTCCAAGAATAATTATCTTCTTGCGGCATATATTTTAAGGCATCATCATATTGCTCAAGTATGGCCTGATCATACAGGGTGGAGCAATAGGTACATTTCATCTTTTGAGTTTCGCTGTCAAAGGCTACCGCACCGCCGCAGGACGGGCACTTAAATTCCATTAAAGAAGCCATAAATACCTCGCTTAATAAAAAAATAGGATTTTCAGCAATTGCTGAAAATCCTGATCAAAGTTTTATTTTACAATATCGTTTTCATCGAAAGGATCGCCGCATTCCGGACAGAACTTCGGAACATTATACGGATCTTTGGGTTCATAACCGCATTTATCGCATCTATATAAAGGAGCTTCTTCCGGTTTTTTCTTTCCGCAATTATAGCAGAATTTACCCTGATTGACGGTTCCGCAATCACAGGTCCAGCCCTGAGCCGGTTTTTCCGTGCCGCATTCCGGACAGAATTTACCGCTTGCCACAGTATGGCATTTCGGGCAAGTCCAGGAATCGCCTGCCGCTGCCTTGCCGCCTGCAGGCTGACCGCCCTGCTGATTTTGCTGACTTTGCTGATTTTGTTGTCCCATGGCGAATAAATCTCTGACATTCGCACCACCCGCGTTCTGAGCCATACCGAAACCCATAAAACCGCTCATGGCGCCGCCTTTGTTTGAAGCGGCCGCTTTCATCGCATCAGCCTGAGCGCCTGCCAGTGTAGCGGCAGCAAGACCGGGATCTCTGAGTCTGGCTGAAAGCTGAGCGTCTTTGATTGCCTGAGCATCCTCGGTGGGCAAGGTAATCGGATTCAGGGCGATAGAAATAACTCTGATACCGCGTAGCTGACTCCATTTTTGCGTCAGTTCCTGATTCATCAGCTCCGCTAACTTTGTCGCATGTCCCGGCAAATCACTGGGTCTGATCTGAAGTGCCGAGATCGCGGAAAAAGCAGGCTGCAAAGCGCTGACAAATTCGGTTTTTAACTGTACGTCAATTTGACTGCGATTAAATTCATCAGCCACATTACCGGCCACGTTTGTATAGAACAAAATCGGATCTGAGATGACATAAGAATAAACGCCTGAGCAGCGTACAGCGACATCAATATCAAGATTTATATTCCGATCGACAACACGGAACGGGATCGGATTCGGAGTACCGAATTTATTATCTAAAATCTCTTTAATATTGAAGTAATAAACGCGCTGATCTTTTGCCGCATCCCCGCCGAAAGTAAAACGTTTGCCGATTTCTTTAAACGTGGCAAGAATCGATTCTCCTAATTTGCCGGAGAAAATACTGGGTTCAATCGATGCGTCCCATGTAAATTCACCGGGTTCAGCGGATAATTCTACAACTTTGCCCTGTTGAACGATAATCATGCATTGACCATCATTGACGACAATGCCCGAACCGTTGGAAATTACATTGTCACTCCCCTTCGTATTCGAAGAGCGATTGCCGATTCTTTTTTGTCCCTTTTTTACAAGAACATCATTCGGCAAGGCTTCACAATAGAAGAATTCTTTCCACTGATCCGCCAACGTACCTCCAATGGCGCCTGTAATTGCTTTAATTAAACCCATCGTTCCAATCTCCTTTTCTTATGACTTTAGATCTGGTTTATATGCATTTTATTATAACACAATTTATATATGAGAAATATAAACTGATTATTGAATATTTGCTTTATCAACCGCATCGCGCACAGTTGCCGGCGTGACGGAAAGCAGGTCTCGGCAAGCTGCGTATCCTATTTTTTTTCTAAACTGTTTTGCACTTTTTCATGAGCAATCGCCTGAATCAATATTGTCCCGTTATTGACCAGCTCAGCCCCTTTTGTCAATACACCATGCGCGAATAAAGAATTCAGATGTCCGTACCGCGGAGAAAGCACCTCGGAAGTTCTTGGTAAAACATTGACGCCGCCGAAGGTATATGCGCTGATAATTTCTTTATTGATCAATCTGCCGAGCAGGGAATCTTTACTGAGACTTCTTAAAGAACTGTCCTGCCCCGTCGCGTTAATCAAATAATCTACTTCCGTCAGATTACGCTTATTTTTGTCGAAAATCCGGAATCCCTGCTTCCCCAGGACGACTTCAATGCCGCCCACTTCCGTTAAAACGTTCAGATAACCGCTTTGCTTCATCTTGACCAGCAATTTTCCCGTATCTGCCGGAATCGGGCTGAAAAACAAGGTCAGATAGCGCGAATATAGCTTTTTGAATTTTGCCTTATTCTCTAAATCCATGCCGAACCATGCTTCGTTAAAGGGGTTCTCGATATTCAGATTTTGAACGATCCGCAATTCCTGATCAGACCCAAGACTCTTTTCGATTGCACCAAATCCGGAATCATACTTCTTCATTATTTTTTCCAGATCGAGCTGTCTGGCGCGATACTCTTCTTTGAGCAGAGCATCCGTCTGTTCAAAGCTGATAAAGCCATTCTGTTTTTTCTTAATGGCTTTGATTTTTTCGGTCGTGAATACTTCCAATTGAAGGCGCAAACCTTTTTGTCTTGCGGTCGGGAAAATATTGCGGTTTGAGAAAATAGAAATCCGGTTTTGTTTTTCTCTATCATCCCCGTTTCCCGAATCGCCACGCCTATACAAATAGCGCAAAGCATCAATCGCCGATAGGCTGGTACCGATAATCCCGACCTTTGCGTCGAACGGTATGTTATTCAATGTTTCGCTCATCGGATACAGTTCGTGAACATAGCCGGGCTGACCTTTCAGATTGTAATGATCGGCATAGGCCAATTCTCCGCAACAAAGATGAATCCGGTCATATTCCTTTTCCCGCTTCGCTGTTTTTAATTTCCAGACTTGCCGCTCCGGTGAATAATCAAGATCTTCTACCATTTCCTGATAGGCATGGGCAGACAGTTTTTCGATCACCCGACCCGCCTGCTCATGTAAAAACTCCCCATAAGCGAAGCGCGGCACATACTCCTGACCGCGATAAGCAGGCTGCTCATCCAACCATTTTTTGAACTCCTCCGGATGTTCATGATCAAAGCCGATGATTTCCGGCCTGACATTCAGCAAAGCATATTTTGTATCCCGGCGAAAAGGAAAACCCCTGCCGAAACTTTGCGCCGAGTCATAACAATCAATTTCAACACCTCTCACTTGTTCCTTATAATAGGCATTCAGCACACCCATGCCGGAAATCCCCATGCCCACAATCGCAACCCGCATACTACCCTCCTAAATTCATGCTATCATGACCTTATTCTCATTAATTTTAATTATAATTGAATCCGCATATTTTTAAAACCGACCTGCAAAAGTAGCTTGGGCTGTTGATTTAAGAAAATGACTATGCTAAACTTGATTTCGTCGATTACGACGCTGTTTTATTTTTATTTTTACGTTTGGAGAGTTGGCCGAGTTGGCTGAAGGCGCACGATTGGAAATCGTGTATACGTTAAAAGCGTATCGTGGGTTCAAATCCCATGCTCTCCGCCAAAAGATATCCTGTTCCGTCGAAACAGGATATCTTTTTTCTTGCTTGCAGTAAGCGGTTTACAATAAATTTCACTTGCAAAAATCGGACAAAATGACAATAACACTGACAAGACATGTAGAGTTTTATTGAAAAGAAAAAATTTAATAATGGAGGTTTATATGCAAACTAAATTTCGGAAAAACAATCGCTTTTCTCTGATTGCACTTTCTTGCATTATGATTTTTGCGTTGATGATCGGTTTGATTGTCCCGAGCTTTCCAATCAAGGCAGATTCGCAGGATAAGTCCGCTATATTGAGTGATATCAAAGTAGATATAAAGCAGAATGATCTGCCCATAGGCGATTCTAATCCATTCAATCCCAAAAACAATTTTCATCTTAATTTTCAATTTACTTTTCCCATTATCAATGATGATTTAATCGAAAGTGTTAAAGATGAAATTCCCGGATTATCTCTTGAAAAGCAAGTCAATGAAAATGATTTCGCCAAGATTCATTTGGGCAAAAATTTCCGTCTGGTAAATACTTTAGATCCGGAAATTCCGGTCTATCTGAGAGAAAAAGGACAAACTGTCGGCAAAATTTTCCTTTCCAATGATCCGGAAAGCGGTGATCCGATCGCCCCAAATACCCGACAAACGGTCAGAGCTGTCCACTTATCCCGGATC
>CAYFVK010000018.1:0-26482 GCA_964346695.1 uncultured Mageeibacillus sp.
AAAATTACATAATAGTGAATAAATATAAATATTGTGAAAACGCCGAGAGGCTTGGGGATTCTTCTTTATAACTTGTTCAATTTGAGCGGCGGGCAGTCTGAACAATTGAATTTCGTTGCCTTTTCTGTTTCGCAAAATGAGGATTGTGTTCTTTCGGTCAAATTTATAGACACTGAGCAGATAGCCAAATAAATGATTGTATTTTACGATTACATATAATTATGAATATAAATGATGTATGATGTTTAACATATGTAAATACGGGAGGTATATGATGACGAAAGCAAAAGTTTTGAAATTGTCATGTATTTTACTAACTCTTTTAATTTTTTTGACAGCTTGCGGCAAGAATAATTCCGATTCTGAAACCGACAAGTCGAATGTAAATTCGGGAACTGCTGAAGCGACAGACGAGCAGACGTCGACTGATCAAAGCGGCGAGGCGCAACCTGCGGGCAAACCTGTTGAAGGCGGATCGATTGTTCTGGGGATTACGCAGGAGCCTGATTCTTTTCATCCTTATTTAGCGGCGGCCGCCGGCACAAAAGAAATTATTTACAATTTCTTTGACGGGCTCGTCAAACTGATGCCGGACGGTTCTTTGGAACCGGCATTGGCCGAGAAGATTGAAGTGGCGGATGACGCTCGAGAGTATACTTTCAAAATCAGAAAAAATGTCACTTTTCATAATGGTCAAGAATTGACTGCGGACGATGTGGTCTATTCGCTGCAAAATGCCGCGGGAATAGGTGAGGACGGAACTTTGAAGATCGCCCAGTTGGCGCTGATTGAGAAAGTTGAGGCGGAAGGCGACACGGTTACCGTCACGTTAAAGGAGTCGGATTCTGACTTTTTGTCCTATATGACATTGGCCATTATTCCGCGGGATTATCATGAGCAGGAAACAAAACCGGTCGGAACAGGACCTTTTGTCTTTACGGAATACAAGCCGCAGCAATATGTTAAAATGCGGAAAAATGAGCATTATTGGCGGGAGCACAACGCCTATCTCGATGAGGTGAATTTTTTGATTATGCCGTCGGCGGATGCCGCGATTGTCGATTTACAGGCGGGCAATATTGATATTTTCCCGTATTTGACAATGGATAAAAAAGAGCTTTTGCAGGATCAGTTTAATTTTATCGAGGCGGACTCCAATATGGTGCAGATATGGGGCTTGAACAATGCCAGAGAACCCTTTAACGATCCGTTGGTACGGCGCGCGATGAATATGGCCGTCGATAAAAAATTGTTGATTGATACGGTGACCTTCGGTCAGGGGAAAGTTTTGGAATCCGGCATGGCACCTGCCATGGGCGAGTATTATGCATCGGATCTGGCCGATCAATATGATCCGGAAGGGGCGAGAAAGCTGCTGGAAGAGAATGGCTATACGAATTTGACGATCAATATTACGGTTCCGGGCAATTATATGATCCATGTGCAGACAGCAGAGGTCATAGCAGCTCAGTTGGAGGCGATCGGCGTCAAAACAAATATTATTTCGGTCGACTGGGCGACTTGGCTGACCGATGTGTATCAGGGGAAAGATCATGATTCGACGGTTATTGCTCTGACCTTTGACTATGTCGCGCCGGGAACGGTTTTGCGGCATTATTATACGGGTTCGGATGCGAACTTTATCAATTTCTCCGATCCGGATTTCGACGCTTTGTACGAACAGGCGAAGTCGGAAACAGATCATGCCAAAAAGGTTGACCTGTATTGGCAGATGCAGAAAATTTTGCAGGAACAAGCGGCCTCCGTCTTTTTGCAAAACCCGGGTACACAGACCGCTGTCAGCAAAAAATTAGCGGGCTACACTACCTATCCGCAATATGTTCAAGATATGTATAATGTATATTTTGTAGAATAGATGCAGCTATCTTTGCCGGCTGACCGTTTTATAAAAAATGAAACGGGCTGAGAGCACGGCAAAGAATTTGACAATGTTCGCAAAGCAAAAGAGCTTAAATGGTTTAGCGGCAGATTAACAATTTATGGCGAAATATTTGATAAAAAAAATCGGCGAGGTTTTACTGACACTTTGTATCATTCTCCTGATCATCTTTTTGATATTTGAATGCATTCCCGGAAATCCGGCCCGCATTATGCTGGGCATGAACGCAGACAATGATCAAGTGGAGCAGCTGGAAGAAAAACTCGGTGTAAATGAATCCCTGCCGATCAAAATCAAAAATTACCTGAGTGATGTATTTCGGGGGGATTTCGGCTATTCCTACAGCTTTTCGGAAAATGTTTCCACCCTGATCAAAGCCGCTTTTCCTTATACCATGATCCTTGCTCTCTATGCTTTTCTGTTCATTATCGTCTTATCTGTTCCTCTCGCTTTTTTATCGTCTGGAAAATCCGGTTCCCGTCTGGATCACCTGCTTCGCTTATTCGCCCAAATTGCTTTATCAATTCCGCCTTTTTTCATGGCAATTATTTTAATGCTGCTTTTTAAGACTTCGCAACTCGCGCTCGGAGCCGGACAAGGAGCGGCCTCCGATTTTTCTTTAGGGCGATTTTGGATGCCGGCGTTAGCCATCGCATTGTCGCGTCTGGCTATGCCCTTGGAATTTCTCAGAGATGCCATCGTTGAGCAGAAAAAGGCGTTTTATATTAAAACGGCGATCGGCAAAGGCGCATCGAGCGGACGTATTCTATTCCTGCATGTCTTGCGCAACAGCCTTGTGCCGTTTGTGACGGTGCTCGGTCTGATTTTAGCCGAGGTATTCAGCGGCAGCATTATCATTGAGCAAGTTTTTTTGATTCCGGGTTTGGGACGCTTGCTGGTGACCGCCGTGGAGAGAAGAGATTTTCGTTTGACGCAAGGCATCATTTTATTAATTGCCCTGATTGTGGTACTGGTAAACTTTGTGGTCGATCTGTTAAATCAGCTGATTGATCCGCGAATCCGAAGTCGTCAGAAAAATTCGGCGCATAGCAGTTGGCGGCGAGGATGGCTGAAAGCGTCAAAATCCGATTGACGGACGGAAAAGGAACAGAATTAAAATCGGAATATAAAGCAGGTAAAAATGATTGAAAAGCAGAGGTCAAATCGGGAAAATCTTCAGGAAGCGGCGTTAACGCCGTCTTTGAAGCGCGCGATCTATCAGGGGAGGATCATGGGCCAATCATCGCAATTGATTTTCGGCATTATTTTGCTCTGTATTCCTGTCCTGCTTTACCTTTTATATTTACTTTTCAACTCCTATTCCTTGACAGAGATGAATATACTTGAGCGCTTTCAGGGACCGAGTTCTGCCCACTGGTTCGGTACCGATAATTACGGGCGTGATGTTTTTGCCAGAACTCTGAGCGGTTTGCCTTTGACGGTCATGATCTCTTTAGGCATCAATCTGATCGGTTTTCTGGCCGGCTTATTGATCGGTTCTTTGAGCGGCTATATCGGTGGTGCTGTTGATTATATTTTTTCCCGATTCACGGATAGTCTGCTCTCGATCCCGACCATTTTGATGGGATTGCTGTTTGTAGCGAGCTTTGGCAGTGGCATTTGGCAGGTCATCATCGCATTGGGAATCATGTTTATTCCTTCTTATACCCGCGTTGTGCGGAGCGGCTTTCTGGAATACCGAAATCGTGACTTCGTGAAGCGTCTGCAGCTGCAGGGTGCTTCATCATTTCGGATCATTTTCGTACATCTTTTGCCCTTGCTGAAAGCCCGTATTTTCGCCGCGATCGCTTTGGGTTTCGCCAACGCGATTTTGGCAGAATCTTCGCTCAGTTTTTTAGGCTTGGGCGTGCCGCCGTCTCAAATCACCTGGGGCAGAATGCTCAAAGACGCTCAGGGATTCATTTTTCAAAATGCCTCTGCGGCGATTTTCCCCGGTCTGATGATCGTGCTGATGGTACTGGGCAGTTTTCTCATCAGCAATTCGCTTAAGTTGTGCGCGGTAGAAAGAAAAGGTGCCTGATCATGGAAAAAGATTCTTCTCCGATCCTTCAGGTTGAACATTTAAAAGTGGTTTCCGCCAATCAGAAAGCCCTGGTCAGGGATGTTTCGCTAAAAATTATGCCGGGTGAGATTGTCGGTTTGGTCGGCGAATCCGGCAGCGGAAAGAGCATCAGCGTGATGGCCATGACGGGACTTTTGCCGGACGGGATTTCAATCGACTCCGGTCATGTCCGATTTAAGGGACAGGAAATCACCCATTTTTCTAAAAAACAAAGGCAGAATATCAATGGCAAATTGATCGGGCTGATTCATCAGGACGCTTCCCAGGCTTTGAATCCTTTGCGTAAAATCGGCTGGCAAATCGGCGAAGTGCTGGCTATTCACAGTCAAATGTCGCGCGCCGAGATCAAGGCGCGGGTGCTTGGCACGATGAAAGCGGTCAATTTGAGCGATGCCGAGGAACTCTATAATCGCTATCCTTATCAATTATCGGGCGGGCAGCGCCAGCGGGTTCTCATCGCCATGGCGATTATCAACAATCCGGAGCTCTTGATCGCTGACGAGCCGACCACGGCGCTGGATGTCACGGTACAAGCGCAGATTCTTAAGTTGATCAAATTAATCAATCAGAGCAAAAACAGCTCGATTCTCTATATCTCGCATGACTTATCCACCGTGAAAAAGCTGTGTGACCGGGTTTATGTTCTCTATGCCGGCATACCGGTGGAAGTCGGAACGGCAGAGCAGATTATCGAAAACCCCTGTCATGTTTATACAAAAGCCCTGCTCGCCTGTATTCCCACCCCGGATAAAAAAGGTCAGGCTTTGCTCAAAATGCGTCCCAAACTGCGCGATTTAAGAGGGCCGATCGAAGATTGTCCTTTCCTTGATCGCTGTTCCCGTGCTTTCGAGCCATGTCGGGAAGCGATGCCGGATATGTTCAAGATCGAAGAGCAACATTTCGCCGCTTGCTACGACGCTTTGCACAATACTGCGGACTCAATTGATCCGTTTTCTTATCCGGAGCGAAACTCCGCTTCCGCGAAGGAGGCTGCCGATGCAGAATAGACGCCCGTTATTGCAGCTGAATCATGTTTCGGCCTCCTATGAGTCGAATCGCCTTTTCCGTAAAAAGTCGAATCAATATGTGCTGCGGGATATCAACCTTGAATTGTCCGCGGGAGAATGGCTGGGTCTGGTTGGCGAATCCGGTTCCGGAAAAACAACGCTGGCGAATGTTATCACCGGATTCATGCCGATTTCGGGCGGGGAAATCATCTTTAAGAATCAGTCGATAGCGGAGTTTCCCGTCAAACAAAGGAGCAAAGAATTCCGGCAGGCGGTGCAGATGGTCTTTCAGGATCCCTACGGTTCTTTTAATCCGGTTCTGACGATAGGCCGTCAGCTTACCGAGGTTCTGGAAATTCAAAAGAAGTATGCCGGACCGATGATCAGAGAAAAGGTTCTGCGGATTTTGCAGGCGATCGGCTTGCCGGAGGAATATTATGATTATTATCCGGGTCAGCTCTCTGGCGGACAATTACAAAGAGCGGCGCTGGGCTGCGCGATCCTGATGCAGCCGGATTTGCTTTTGGCTGACGAGCCGGTCTCTTCGCTCGATGTTTCGGTGCAGGCGCAGGTGCTTGATCTGCTGCAGGAGATTAAAGAGAATACGAATATTTCCTGCCTTTTCATTTCGCATGATCTGGCGGTTGTTTATCATATCTGCGATACGGTCGCGGTTCTGAATCAGGGACAAATCGTGGAACAGGGGCCGGTAGAGGAGATTTATCTGCATCCGCGAACAGCGTATACCAAAGAATTAATCAGCCATATATAATTGTCGATTTACCGGCAGTCCCGGATTGCTTCCCCGGTCTTTTTGCGCTACCGTTTTTCTTCATCCTTTCCCGGGCGGTTTCGGGCTTTTTCGGCATCCCCGGGTCATCTCGAAATTTCTTTTTAAAAAGCTTTTCTTATCAGCAATAAAATTGTACAATATCCTAAAAAGAACAAATGTTCTTTTTCCGGCGAAAGAGTTTTCTTCTCGGAGAGAATGATTTTAGCTTGAGATTATGCGGCTTCGCGCAAGCGGATGTTGAGGGAAACGGCTGTTGAGGGAAGCGAATGTTTAATAACCGTACCATTTTGCATTGTGATATGAACGCCTATTATGCCTCGGTTGAAATAATCCTGAACAGCAAGCTGCGAGGAAAACCGGTTGCTGTCTGCGGTTCCGAGGCGGATCGAAACGGCATCATTCTCGCCAAATCGCAGGAAGCAAAAATACAGGGCGTCAAAACCGGCGAAGTCATTTGGCAGGCTAAGCAGAAATGTCCTGATTTAATCATGGTCGAACCGCATTATGATCAATACATATTTTATTCTAAGCAGGCACAGAAGATTTATGCCGATTTTACTGATCAGATTGAACCTTTCGGACTCGATGAATGCTGGCTTGATGTTACAAAAAGTAAAATGCTCTTCGGCGACGGCTTGAAAATAGCGCAGGCTGTCAGCGGACGGGTGAAACGGGAATTAGGACTGACTCTATCCGTCGGAGTGAGCTTCAATAAAATCTTTGCCAAACTGGGTAGCGATATGAAAAAACCGGATGCCATTACGGTGATTCCGGAATTCGGGTTTGAAAATCTGGTCTGGCGTTTGCCGGCGGAGGCGCTGTTAGGGGTAGGGCCCGCGACGGCAAACAAATTTCGACAATATAATATTCTGACAATCGGGGATATCGCGAGAACAAATCCGGATTTTCTGCGATCGAAACTGGGCATTAACGGCCTGAAGCTCTGGAAATGGGCGAACGGCCTGGATGAGGGCACGGTTCGGATTTATGGAGAGCGCATGCCGGTCAAATCGGTCGGACACGGAATTACGACAAGGGAGGATTTATATACCGACGTGGAGGTCTGGCGGGTGCTTCTGGCTTTGAGCGAGGATGTGGGCAAGAGGCTGCGCATTCATCATCTGCGGGCAAAAGCGGTGCAGATCGGCGTGCGGGCGAACGATTTGTCGCAGCGGGAATATCAGGCGCCGCTGCCTTATGCTACGCATAATGCCTATTATCTTGCCGAAAATGCGCTGACGGTTTTTATCGCGAATTATCGCTGGCTTAAGCCGATCCGATCACTGACGATTCGGGCGATAAATCTGGAGCCGGATGATCAGCCGAGGCAGGTTAATTTTTTTGCCGATTTCGTCAAGCTGTCAAAATTGGAGGCTTTGGAAGACGCGATGTTCGCGTTGCATGAGCGTTATGGTTCCGATATCGTTTATCCCGCACGCCTGATGGAAGATTTAAAAATGGCGAAAAGGATTCCCTGTGAAATCAGACCGCCGGGAATTGTGATTTGAACAAATTTCAGCCGGCGAATTTCAGGCGAAGTCGGGTGCCGAAATAAACAGTGAATTTTAAGCGAATTCAAGCCGGCAGGCCTGATATAAGGCGATACTTTCCGACTTCGTCAAAAGGCGCAGTTCACCCGGTGCGAGAGACTCGTCCAGTGTCAAATCGGCGATCTGCAAACGCTTCAGATGCTTGACCTCGCGGCCGG
Source organism: uncultured Mageeibacillus sp. (assembly GCA_964346695.1). Lineage (GTDB taxonomy): Bacteria > Bacillota > Clostridia > Saccharofermentanales > DTU023 > UBA5436. The sequence goes on from CAYFVK010000018.1 coordinate 7,492, forward strand.
TCGCTTTCGCCATGCGTTTAATCTGATGATATTGACCCTCCTGTACTGTCAGAAAAGCCTCAAAACCATCGACAATCTCTAATTTTGACGGTAGAAATTCCGAGCCGTCAGCGGATTTAAATCCCTTAGCGAATAATCCCGCGTCTGCCTGACTGAACGGCTTGCCCTCGGTGATCAACCAATATTTTTTGCTGATTTGCCATTTGGGAGAGCAGATGCGATGAGCTAACTGACCGTCATTGGTTAAGAGCAAAAGACCTTCCGTATCCTTATCCAGGCGGCCGACCGGGAATAAACCTTTATTTTTCCATTTTTCAGGGATCAATTCGGCGATTGTCTGATGGCGCTGATCTTGAAGCGCGGTAATATAACCTTTGGGTTTGTTCAGCATAAAGATCAGACTGTGATGCAGAGATACCGGCATGCCGTCTAAAAACAAATGATCTTGTTCGGATTCCGCGATTTTTTCGCCTGAATCGATGACTGTCCGTTCGCTTAAACGAATGCGGCCGTCCCGTATCATCTGCTTAATTTCTTTTCGGCTGCCATAGCCTGATTTCGCAAGGATTTTATCTATTCTTTCCATATTACTCCTATCGTTTATTTGCCCTATATATTTTAACATTCAAATCATCTGTTGCAATCAGTTTCCGTCCTGTTCCCGGCTGTAATTTTTCGTTCCGACTAAATTTCAGATCCCGGCCTTTGATCAGGCAGGGATACGATTTGCTAAAGGATCAATAGATGAGAAAACGTTTGTTTATTTTCGGGAATGCATTGATTGTCCTGATGGTTGTTCTGATCTCCGTCATTTCTTATTATAATTTAAAAACAAATTATATTACGCAGACAAAAACCAATTTGCGGGTAGCTGTCGGTTTCTTTGCCGATCATTTACAGCACGGTCAATCCGCTGATGATTCCCGGAATACGCTTACCGGAGCGGAAAATCTTGACGACCTGATCAGTCAGACGAAACAGATTTTTTCCAGTCCGAATATCGTGAATTTTCGTGTCACTTTGCTTGATGCGGACGGCAAAGTCATGAAGGACAGTGATTATCCGGTCAGTGAACTGAATAATCATCGTTCCCGCGAAGAGGTTTACGCGATCATCCGGGGCAACGATTCCGCTTCATCTATCCGACATTCCAGCACGCAGAACGAGGATGTGCTCTATTACGCCGAGCCGTTATGGGATGGTATTATCCGTGTTTCAAGCAGCTTGAGTTCTCTGTATTTCATTAAATTAAACATCTTCAAAATTGCGAGTTTGGGCGGTGTTTTGAATTTGCTGATCTACAATCTGGGCGTGTTTTTTCTGTATAAAAAACAACAGAGTACTCTGGATTCATATCAGGAGGTCTTTGACAAGCTGCAGCAGGGCAAATTGGACGCACGTATGCCGGAGGATCGCTACACGACGAAGGATTTATTACAATTCGCACAAACTTTTAATCCCGCTCTGGATACTGTCGAAAATCAGGTGAGAGTGCTGACACAGGATCGCTATTGGCTCAGCCGGCTGGTGCATGCTTTGAAGGAGCCGCTGGTCGTGGTCAATCGTGATTTGGAGGTGGTTTTTGCCAATCAGTTTGCCAGAGATCTGTTTAATCGGCACATTGATCCGATTACGCATCCCTATCCCTTTGTCCTCTTAACGCATGAAGAGAAATTAGATGATATGTGTTTGTCGGTTTTGGATTCCGGCGAGGTTGTGAAAAATGTTTCGCTGATCTTTGACGATGAGCCTGTTTTCATGCCGGTCAAGGCGAATCGTGACCGCATTAAGCAGATTTTTATCAACTTATTGGATAATGCGATTAAGTATAATCGTGACTTCGGCAAGGTTTGGGTGAAATTGGAACGGCAGGGCGAGTTTGTTCTGATCGAGGTCAAGGACAACGGTTTCGGTTTTTCCAATGAACATTCCAAGCGGGTTTTTGAAAGGTTCTACCGTGTCGATAAGAGCCGTTCCAAAGAGCTTGGCGGCACGGGGCTCGGACTGTCGATTGTCAAACACATCGCTTTACTGTACGACGGAGAAGTTTCCGTTGACAGCAAGCCCGGCGTGGGTTCAACTTTTAGAGTTAAATTAAAAACTTAACTTTGAATTCCGGATTTGATAAAATAAGAATAACTTTTTTAATCTTCTTCGGAGTTTTTTATGGTCAACGATAAAAATTTTATGAATCAAATTTCTTTTGATTCTGCCGGGCAGCCTGACAATCGGTCTCCCTTGCGGAAGCCGGAAGAAAATCAGATGAATGATTCTCACAATGAGGCGATTGCCATAGAAATGAAGCGTCTCGCTTCGCAAATCGAGCAGTTGAACGACGCCTATTACAATCAGGACGCTCCGTTGGTCAGCGACGCGGAATATGATCTATTGATGCGGCGTTTAAAAGATCTGGAAGCGGCTTATCCCGAGTTGAAAAGTGAGGATTCTCCGACCGTGCATGTCGGCGGAACGGCGCAAAGTCAGTTTCAATCGGCTCCCCATCTGGTGCCGATGCTCAGTTTGACCGATGTTTTTTCGAAGGCCGAGGTGCAAAAATTTGTCGACAATATAAAGCAAATTTATCCGGAAGCCAAGTTTATTGTCGAGCAGAAGATAGACGGTTTATCGATCAGCCTGGAGTATCAAAATGGTGTATTGGTACAGGCTTTGACCAGAGGCGACGGCATCCATTCGGGTGAGATCGTAACGGAGAATATCCGGCAGATTCAAACGGTGCCGCAGGTTTTGCCGGAACCGATTGAGCATCTTTTAGTTCGCGGTGAAGTCTATATGACCAAAGCACGTTTCACGGAATTAAACCAACTGCAGGAGGAAAGAGGAGAAAAGCTGTTTGCCAATCCGCGAAATTTTGCGGCGGGTACCTTGCGTCAGCTGAATCCTCAAATTGTCAGAGAGCGCGGCTTAAGTGTCTTTATCTTTAATGTTCAGCTTTGGCGGGATTCAAAGCTGCTTACCCATCATGAATCATTGGCGTATTTGAAGCAATTGGGATTTCCGGTGATACCGGAGTTTCGACCTTGTGAAAATGTCGACGAGGTTTTGGCGGCGATTGACAAAATTAACGCTCAAAGGCCGGATTTGCCTTATGGAATTGACGGCGCTGTTGTCAAGATAGATTCATTGAGCTTGCGCGAAGAACTCGGCAGCACATCGAAAGTTCCGCGCTGGGCGGTAGCTTATAAATATCCTCCCGAACAGCAGCAGACGGTAGTTAAGGATTTAATCGCTCAAGTCGGCAGAACGGGCCGGATCACGCCGATGGCTATACTGGAACCGGTTGTGATCGCTCAAACGACGGTTTCGCGGGCGACTTTACATAATCAGGAATATGTAAATCTGCTGGATATTCGGATCGGGGACACGGTTACCGTCCATAAAGGCGGCGATATTATTCCGGCGATTATCGCGGTGGACTATTCGAAACGGCAGAAAAATACCGAGCCGTTTGTTCTGCCGGAATTTTGCCCGGTCTGCGGGGCGAAAACGGAATATCTCGATGATGGCGCAAACCTTTACTGTACGGGGGTGGACTGCCCTGCCCAATTGACCAGGCGAATCGAATATTTCGCCTCGAAGGACGCGATGGATATCGCCGGCTTAGGCGAATCTTCCGTGCAAAAATTATGGGAAAAGGGATATATTCGTCATCTCAGAGATATTTATCACTTAAAGGACAGGCGTGATCAGCTAATCAAGGAAGGAGATATCGGCCGCGAGAAACGGGTGGATAATCTTCTGAATGCGATCGAGCGGTCGACAGAGCAGCCCTTCGATCGGTTGCTGGTCGCTTTGGGTATACCCACGATCGGTCCGGCTACAGCCAAAAATTTAGTCAAAGTTTTTCAGGATATCGATGCTCTGCGCCGAGCGGACTTTGCGGAATTGCAGACGGTTCCGGATATCGGCCCGGGTTCGGCAAGGGCGATTATCAACTTTTTTGGGCAGGAAGAAACGGATCATTTAATTGCTGATTTGAGAGAAGCCGGTCTGAATTTAAAGATGGAGCAGGCAGATCCGAATCTTCATTCGGTTTTTGAAAATCAGACCTTTGTGCTGACCGGTACTTTACCGAATTTATCCAGAAGCGAAGCTAAGAAGTTGATTGAGAAATATGGCGGAAAAGTCAGTTCCTCCGTTTCTAAAAAAACGGATTATGTTGTAGCGGGTGAAAATGCCGGCAGTAAATTGGATAAGGCAAAAGATCTGCAGATTTCTATTATTGATGAACAGCAGCTACTGAAAATGGTAGAATGAAGCATGCTTATCAGGCAGGCGCATTGTCTGAAAATCTCGGTTACGCGTTTTTCAATTTGGGAATTTACTTTGGACAAGGGCGTTGATTCTGATTGTATAAACGCGAACAGTGCGGAGTTTTGACAAAGGTAAAGGATAGATATATGACGGTTTATTTTTTGTTGTCCTTAATTGCAAGTATTCTTTTAGCAGCCGGCCTCTTTATCTGGCTGATCTATCGCTTGCGGATTAACCGGACAGGCCGCAATAAGAAGGGATATGAGTTTCTTCTGCCAATATTGATCACGATATTATTTTTTTCCGTGGCTGCCGCGGACACGTTTCCAAGGCTGCTTGACGTATTAAATATCGCGCAAAATAATATCAAAACGATACAAGTTTCAGGTGATCAGATTGATGTGAACCGCAATCGTTATCTGATTGAGGGAGAGCTTTATATGAGCAGTTTCCCGAAATTTAAGATCGCTCAGGACAGAATGTATCAGATTTCCTATTTGCCGCAAACAAAGATTATTGTTAAGCAGAAAGTGATTGAAACTTTGCCGGATATCAATGATCCAAATTCGCCCGTTATCGAAGAATTACCGCCAAAAAATTAGCCGCGATACATGATTTATGCGGGAATTAATGATTACGCAGCAGTTTTATATATTATTATCAATGAAAAAAGGGGATGCCGGTTGCACTTTCGTGAGTTCGAGACATCCCCTTAATTTGTGGCGGAAGCGGGGGGATTCGAACCCCCGTGCCCATTACTGGACAACCGCATTTCGAGTGCGGCGCGTTACGGCCTCTTCGCTACGCTTCCAAATCAGCAAAACGTCAACAAAATAACGTGCTTAAAGAATTATAGCGAAGTAAGAATAATTAAGCAATTTTATCTTCCTTAAGTGGAGTAAGTAATTGTTCGGAAAATAAATTTACTTCTTTTCTTTTATTTGGCATAGATTGCCGCTCACGCTTTTTAAGAATAATTAAGCCATGATCATAGTAAGTTTGATTGCGCTCGCGTTCCAAAGCCTCCTGATACTGTTTGTAAGCTCTCGCTTCTTTTTTGTATAAATTTTCGAGCTCGGTTCGCAGATAAACTAATTCCATTTTGCTGTAATTATTTTGATATATTTCTTTCCCGGATCTGTAAACAACAAAAACCACGATTGTAATTAAAGATATATAGAATAATACTGTAAGCATCTGTTTCACCTCGCGAACATTTGTTCTGTTAATAAATTAACATGCGAAGAGAATGATGTCAAGAAAAAGAACGCATGTTCTTTTTACAGTTAGATTACAATTTGTTATTTGTTGAATGTTTGATTTTTTGCCGAGATCTTAAAATTACAAAATCTTAAACATCTTCCACTCGATAAGAAATCATCAATTCCTCTAATTCGGTATTAAGCGGAAGGTATTCTACATGGGCGGCTTCCATCATGCGCTTGGATGCTTTTACCCCATCAGTTTCTGCATATTTATCAGATAGATAAATAACTCTTCTAATACCGGCTTGAATTATGGCCTTGCAGCATTCGTTGCAGGGAAACAGAGGTACATAGATAGAACAACCTTTAAGAGAAATTCCGGGATTGTTGAGAATGGCGTTTAATTCCGCGTGACAGACATAGGGGTACTTTGTTTCCAGAAAATTCCCCTCCCGAGCCCATGGAAAATCATCATCGCTGACGCCCGCAGGCATTCCGTTATAACCGACCGAGACGATTTTATTATCAGCGTTGACCACGCAGGCACCGACCTGAGTATTAGGATCTTTGCTGCGTTTCGCCGACAATAGGGCAATGCCCATAAAATATTCATCCCATGAAATATAGTTTTCTCTTTTTTTCATTGAACAATCCTCCCAATGAGCAATGAATGGAACTTTGCCTACTTACGATTTTGTTTTCGATATTTCTTGCAGTTTCAAAGCGCTCTATAAGAATAAAAGCCTGCAATACAGGTATTACAGGCTTTCCTGGTCGGAGTGACAAGACTTGAACTTGCGACCTCATGCACCCCAAGCATGCACTCTAGCCACCTGAGCTACACCCCGATTTCCTAACCTATTTTAGACAAAGCAAGGTCAGTAGTCAATTATTATTGAAATTTTGTCTTATTATGTTAATTGCAAAGGTTAACGCAACTAAGATATTGGCAATGAATCTTTGTCTAAAAAGGGCCCAAAGCCTATTTATAGCGGCATTATCTTCAAAAAACTACAGATTGGCAAAATCTTCAAAAATATTCCGGCAATTTATCCTAAAAAACGCTATGAATATTGATATATAAGGCTTTTCGGGCAAATTAGTTGACAAGGCAAAGTAAACAAAGCATAATACCTGTGCATATAAAAAAAAGGAGGCTTTTTATGAATAAAACAGAATTAGTTTCTGCTGTTGCGGAAAAAACACTCTTAAGCAAAAAAGATAGCCAAAAGGCAGTTAATGCGGTATTTGATGTGATCGCCGAATCACTTGTTAAAGAAGAAAAAGTTACTTTAGTTGGTTTTGGAACATTTGAAGTTCGTCATCGTTCAGAACGTCAGGGAAGAAATCCTGCTACCAAAGAAACCATTACTATTCCTGCTTCCAAATCTCCCGCGTTCAAAGCCGGCAAAAGCTTAAAAGACCAAGTGAACGGTAACTAATCAGCAAGTTTGATTTTTATTTTATTCATAAAGGCTATCACCTTGTAAGTGATAGCCTTTTAACTTGGCTCATGTTCAATTCTTTCAGCTTCAATTTTTTCAGCTTTTATTCTTTCAGCCTCGCCGATCAGCTGATGAATAGAGGTACGATTGTTTACCTTGATTTTTCCATTCTCCAAACTGAAAAAATATTCTTTCTTGATGTTTTGTTTGCGCTGTTTCTGCTCGATTTTGGCTAATTTCTGGAAAGAATAACGAATCGAATAACACACCTTTTCTACACTGGTGTTAAATAAATCAGCGATTACCGGATATAAATTATTAGACAGAGAAACTAATAATGATTTGTCTAATAGAGCATAAATAACAATGTATCGCAGAAATCTGGTTCCGATCAGACTGCTGTCGAATTCATACTTGTCGATTAAATGATCGGCAATATTTTCAAACTTATTGATCTTTTGCGTCTGACCATCTAAACGTGCCTCCATCAATTTCAGGGTTATTTCCTGCATCTTCTTGTATGCTGTCGGAAAGCCTTTTCGTCCATCGATAATGTAATGGAGGTTTCCCTGTAAATCGGGAAAACCGATCAGACCTCTTTTTTCTAACTCTTTTTCAAATTTTTTAAAAATTTCCCGGTTTGAACTGCAAATAGAAAAATGTAAATTTGGCGTTTGGTGAATTTGTTTGAATTCTTCTTGCATAGATTTACCTCCCAAAGTTTTTTTAAGCTAAAAATTAATGGGAAATAAATGAAATTAAGTACTAATTATTATAGTAAATTGAGATGAATATTCAAGCGAACAAAAATTGCGATCCGAGAAAAAACTTCTTCGGGCGAGGGCAGTTCAAAGCGAAAGGCTTCTTTTTTATTTTGCAACCGTTTATCCGTTTTTCTCCGATTTTCCCAAAAAAGCGGGAAAAGAAGCGTGGGAAAACCATTAGGCTAAAGACCCGAGCATTCTTTGAGGCTCGACGAACAATTCAGCCGTTCAAACAACAAAACAAAGGAGTATAAAAGATGAAACGAACGAAGAAAGGAACACGGCTTTTATGCCTGTTTCTGCTCATCATGATGGTGCTGTCCCTTGTGCCGCTGATCCCGAAAGAAGCGAGAGCCGAGGCGACAGATATTTCAGAAACCCATAGTACGGGCTTTTTTCCTGCAACCTATGATCCCTCAAGCCTGCGATATATTTGGACATTCATGACGGGAACTTCGATCAAGGAGACCCTGAATAGAATTTATCGGGGCGCGAGATATGACATTTCAGCAGATAATACGGTCTATACGTTCCAAGATTATACGGTCATGTATGTTGACGGCAAACGTGTTGTCTGCGCGAACCCGCTAGTCATTTCCGGCTCCAGTTATTCGGACAGGATTTCAATTGAAGCGGAGTTGGTTGATAAAGAGAATCAGCAGGACTTTTTCAGCCGGATCATTCGTTATAAATATCCGGCACCGGTCTATGAGGAAGCGTTAGCCTATGCGGCAACGATAGGGGAGGGTATTCCGGCTGAAGATTGGCTCTATTACAGCTGTAAACGAGCCTTTTTTGCGGGGATGTTCTGCTACTCGGCGAACAATAATCGGATTCAGGACATTCTCGACCTGTATTACCAAGAAAGACCTGATGCCCCGGTTGTGACGGTACAGGACTTCAAAGATCCCTTGACCGGTCTGCTGTTTTCTTGGCATTATTCGATCGATATGTACGCAAACTCAGCGAACGGCGGCTGGCGGGATCCGACGGTTTTTAAACCGAATTTCTACGATTTGCAGCAGGTTTTAACCTGGATGATCGGCAAGGTCACAAGTGGCGAGATCGTGATCCACAATGCCGGGATGGATGTTTACTACAATCCGCAAATCCCGAATGATGATGGACTGTATTCCAATTTTCAGGTTCTGCACAGCTTTCGTGGCTGGCCGGAGGTGAAACCGAACGGCGAGATGGGCATTCAAAAAGTCTCGACGAAACCGGCTGTCACGGGCGACAATTCCTATTATGATTTGGCGGGTACCACCTATACGCTCTACAAAGATAGTGCCTTGAACGAAGAAGCGGCGGTCTTCACGATTGATTCGAACGGACAATCGAATATCGTTACGGATCTTCCTGCAGGTACGTATAAGCTAAAGGAAACCAAAGCCGGGAAAGGCTATGTGCTCGATGAGACGGTCTATGATGTCACGATCTCAGCCGGCGAGAAGACAACATTTCAGGCGAAGGATGAACCGAAGACGGGTTCCCTGTACGTCTATAAACGGTCAGGTGATCCGGATATGACGGACGGGAACGAAGCCTATCAGTTGACGGGTGCAGAGTACGGAGTGTTTACCTCGCAGGAGGATGCAGAAAACGTCCGGAACGTGATCCGGGTTGTCACGATCGGAGAAGATAACCGTTCCCAAACGCTCAAGGATTTAGCTTTCGGCAAATACTATGTCAAAGAGACAAAAGCTCCGAGCAGCGGAGGGTATGAGATCGACCCGGAGATTTATCCCGTTGAACTTACAACGGAAAACAGCTCTGCCGGAATCCCGGTTCGTGTCACCTCGACGGATCAGCCTATCCCCGGCATTGTGAAGCTGAAAAAGGTATCAAGTGATCCGGAGCTTACGCAAGACAATTCCTGCTATTCCTTAAAAGGCGCTAAGTACACGGTCTATAAGACGAAGAAAAACGGCGTGTTGAGCGGAGAAGTCGGGGTTCTTACGATTCTGGATGAACAGGGAAACAGTAATTCCTTAAAGGTTGCAGCCGGTAACTATTATGCGAAGGAAACGAAGTCCCCGAAAGGCTATTATGAGGACCAAACGATCCATGAGTTGACGGTCTCTCCGGGCGAGACGGGAACCTTTACAGCAATGGAACGCCCGAAAGACGACCCGGTCGGTGTCTTGTTACAAAAAATCGACAAGGTTACGGGTGAACCTGTGGCGGCTCCCGGAGCCAGTCTCGCACTCGCGGAATTCACGGTGAAATTTTATAGCGGCGAGTACACGGACGGCGTGGATCCGGCAAGCCTTGGGAAAATCCCGACCCGGTCCTGGGTACTGAGAACAGATAGCAAAGGTAGAGTTTCTTTAAGAAGAGCCAATCGTACCTTCACGTATAATGGCACAACGTACCCGTACAAAGTCTCAGGCGATGAGTTATACATCAATGAATTGGATATTCCAATCCTTCCGCTCGGTACGATCACGATTCAAGAGACGAAAGCCCCGACAGGCTATGAACTCGATCCTACGCTGCATGTTCGAAAGATCAACGGCGCGGATGTTCCGGATAACGTTGAATCTTCGCAGTATCTGCTTGAGGGCGAAGAGAAAATCTTTGAGAATCCGATCTTGGCAAAGCTGCAGGTCGTGAAAACATCCTCGGATCCGGAGATGACGGACGGGAACGACGCATACAGCCCGAAAGGAATTAAGTACGGTCTCTATTCAAGCGAAGCCGATGCCCAAAACAACCAAAATCAACTGTATGAATTTACCTTAGACGAAGACGGCGTGTCGGAAGTGAAAGAAGAACTGTATCCCGGATGCTACTATATCAAAGAAACCTATAATCCGGACACGTCGGGGCTGGTTTCCGGCAACGAGGTGATCCCGATTGATACGAAAGGCGAATACATCGCGGATGTGAACAAGGTCTATGTGACCAATCAGCCGAAATTCTGGGTGATCCCGGAGGTGCTCGTACAAAAAGTCGATCAGGCGACCGGTGAAGCGAAAGCGCAAACAGACGCGGTTCTTTATAACGCGGAGTTCGAGCTCTGCTATTACAGAGGAAAATTCGAGGATGGTGAAGAGCCGTCAGGTGATCCGACCAGAATATGGACACTCAGCACGGATGAAGATGGCAAGGCAACGCTCAACAGTGCGACAGGCGATCCGTTCTACTATAACAGCAAGGGCGAGAAGGTACTTCCATTAGGCTTTTACACCATCCGTGAAACGAAAGCATCCGAAGGCTACAAACTCAGTTCTAAAATATGGAAGAAGAATGTTCAGTCCGGAAAAACCTCTGCTGAAAAAGAAAATGTCTATTTTGAAAACGAGATGACAGAGGAAGAGAAGATCTTCCGTGAACCCGTCATCTTAAACCGATTTTTTATTCGTAAGTTGATCAATCCGAACGACGGACATTCCGAAGTTATGGAACCTGAAGCCGGAGCGGAATTTACCGCCATTGCAAAGAAGTATATTGACCAAAACGGGAGCTTCGAGGATGCATTGGCACAGGCAGGGAGCTTCGGACCGAACGAGATGACGGTCATAGTGACCGATGAAAACGGCGAAGCGACGTCCGGTGATTTAGCATATGGAAATTATGTCATCCGGCAGACCGGCGGAAAACAGGAAGTGGAACTCTTAAATAAAGAGATTTCTTTTACCGTTCATCAAGAAACAGATCCGATAGTTCACTACAATATTGAGAACGCGGAGAGAACGTATTTTCTCAAGCTTGTCAAAGTAGATAGTGCAACGGGAGAACGGATCACCTTAACCGGTGCCTCGTTCCGGATCAAAGACAAAAGCACGAATGAATTGGTCAAGATGAACGTCGGAGGTCTTTTGTACGATACATTTCGGACAACCGCGTCGACCCTTGAAGCATTGCCCGAAGGTACATTCTATGCCTATGGGCAGGATCTCGGCACAACCATGACCCCGTTACGGCTGAAAGCGGGTAATTACGAGATCATCGAAGTGGAGAACCCGGAAGGGTACAAAATTTTGGATGAACCGATCCCGATTACGGTCACGGAAGAGAAAGTGACGGGCGAAACGGTAGCAGGCGACGAATACATCGAAGTCACAGCGGAAAATAAGCCGCAATACGGTGAATTAACGCTCCATAAAACAGGGGAACAACTCACGGGCTGGATACAAGAAGAGATCCCTGTCGAGCAGCAGGAAGAAGGCACGGTGCAAGTGTTGGAACGGGAAATTCCTCGTGCGAACGAAGCCTTAATCCTGAAACGCAGCTGGATCGTGACGGAAAAGGTAGAAACACTCGTAGAAGCGTCCCCGCCGATTATCGATGAAGAAACGGGCGAAGTGATTACGCCGGCTGAAGAAGAAATTCAAAAATCGACCAAAGACGTGGAGCATAACGAGACAGAAACCGTTTACACGGATGAAGCGGGACATTTTAAAAAAGAGCTTTCGGAACAAGGTATGTATACCATAACGGATAAAGATGGCAACGAGGTAGCAAGGCTGACGCTGGAAGAAGGCGAGACCGGGGTGATCGCCGCGGATCTGCCGGCTACCGTGCTAACCGAAGAAGAGCGGGTTCCGGGTGAGATCGTCAGCCGAACCTATACGGTGAATCGTCCGGTTTTTGCGAGCAGGTATTTAGCAGGAGCAGAGTACGGCTTACAAGCGAAACATGAAATCCGATCCTATGACGGAGTGACGGTGTTTTATGAGAAAAACGACCGGCTGCTATTTGCCCAAAAAGATATTGTGATCGGGGGCGAGACGCTTTATAAGAAAAATGACGTGATCAGCGTGCCGGTTTTACCGGAAGAGATAAGGACGAACAAAGAATACGTGAACGAGACGGTTATAACCGAAGGCGAGCCGCTCGTCATCAGCAAGATCCCGTTAGGGGATTATGCGCTCATTGAAAATAAAGCTCCGGCCGGATTTTTCAAAGATGAAACATCAAGAGACTATCACTTTACTCCGCAGGAGAAAACGATTCTTGTGGACTTAAAAGAGACACCGCAAATGGAGAACGGACGTCAGGAGATCGCGGCATATATCTTGAAAGAGATGGAAGGCGAGAAAGATTTCAGCCATATGGTGATCGGTCTTTACACGAAAGAAGAGGTAGGAGGACTTTTGAAGGATCAGCTGGTCGCCGTAGGGCATCCTGAGAAAAACGGTGCGTTTTTAGTGCCGGATCTGCCGAAAGGAGATTATTATTTCAAAGAACTGAGCACGAAAGACGGCTATATCTTAAATGAGAATGAATTCAGTCTCAGCTTGACTCCGGATGAGGGTGCGATCGACGATAAGGTCGAAAAGGTCAAAGAGCCGCTTATCAATGAACAGAAAACGAGGACCGTGACAATTGTGAAAACCGACAGCCTGACGGGAAAACCCTTAGCGAATGTCGCTTTCAAGCTATACCGGATTATGCCCGAAGGCGGGGAAGAGCCGATTCTCGGAACAGATGGCGAAGAACAGGTCTTTCTTAGCGGAGGGGACGGAAAAGTTGTCTTAGAGGATTTAATCTACGGCAACTATGTCTTAAAAGAGATCCGCACGGCGGACGGTTACGTAGAAAGTCAAACAAATATTAAAATTGCTGTTTCGGACGACAGTCTCGATTCGGCGATCATGAAAAATGAAGCGTCGCGGCTTCTGATCAGCAAGATTGATAAGAATACCGGTAAGAGAGTGCAGGGAGCGATTTTGCAGCTTCTCGACAGTACAGGAAATCCGGTCTATATTGATGTGAATCATTTTGTAACAACGCAGGAAAAAGGTCAGCCGGCGAAATGGACGACAACCGATGAGGATTTCATCATCTACGGCGTATCCGTAAACGAGGAATATCAAATCGAGGAGATCCAGCCGGCCGAAGGCTATGACCAAACGGAGCGTGTGAAGATCACCGTGGAAAACGTCGTGGGCGGACAGCTCAAGGAAGTGGTCAACGTTCCCTATGTTCCCGTCATTTCTACTGAAGCCTTTACGGGTAAGGGGTTAAAACAGACTCACGCCATCAGTAAAATGCAGATCGTGGATGTCGTGAGCTATGAAGATCTGATTCCCGGAAGAAAATACAAAGCGGTGGCTGTTCTCGTGTTGACGGAAGAAGAAACGGTTCTCTCGAAAGGTTCGCGGATCTTTACCCCATCCGCAAGAAAAGGCGAGATCGGTGTGGATCTTGGCAGTGTCGATTTCAGAACGCTTGAGGGCCAAACCTATGTGGTTTATGAGAAGATCGTGGATCTGACGACGAAGGAAGTTGTAGCGAAGCATGAAGAGAAAGACGATCCTAAGCAACAGATTGAAGTGAGAAATCCGGAGATTAAAACCTCAGCGAGTTTTGCCGACGGTTTTAAGGAAGCGGAACCGATCAGCTGCGTGGTGGTGAGAGATGTTGTTTCTTTCAGCGGACTTATTCAAGGCGAGGGCTACGAAACTAAAGGCAAGCTTGTCGATAAGTTGAATCCGGAAAAGGTCATCGCGGAATCGAGCGCGACTTTCCTTGCAAAAGAAGAATCCGGGACGGTGAACGTAGTTTTTACCTTCGACGCGAGTGAACTTCAAGGTAAAAAACTTGTCGTGTTTGAGTATCTCTTTTACGGAGATGAGCTGATCGGACAGCATGAGAACCCGGAGGACGAAGACCAGACCATCGAGATCACAGAGCCGAAAGTCGGAACAACCGCGGGTTTTACAGACGGATTGAAACAGGCGGATCCTATCAAAGATCTTCAGATAAAAGATATCGTGTCTTTTGAAAATCTCATTGTCGGACATACTTATCATCTTAGTGGGAAGCTGGTTGAAAAAGATGATCCGAGTAAGGTTATTACGACAGTGGACATGACGTTCACACCGGAAACATCCAGCGGAACAACCGAGATGATCTTCGCCTTTGACGCGAGTGAATTTCAAGGTAAAAAACTTGTCGTGTTTGAGTATCTCTTTTATGGAGACAAGCTGATCGGACAGCATGAGAACCCGGAGGACGAAGATCAGACCGTCGAGATCACAGAGCCGAAGGTTCAAACAAAAGCTAAAGCGAACGGCGGGAACGAAGTCTTGGAAGGAAAAGAGCTGACGATCATAGACACAGTAAATTACGAGGGTCTGGTGATCGGCCATACCTATATGGTCAAGGGTGTACTGATGGACAAAGCGACCGGCAAACCGATTCTGGTGAACGGTAAGGAAGTTACTGCGGAACAGACATTTGAAGCGACGTCGGAAAGCGGAGATATCGAGATGACTTTCCAATTTGACGGAACGGGGCTGAGTGGCAGAGAGTTGGTGGTCTTTGAGAAACTATTCAGCGCAGAGGGCGATCTCATCGCGGCACATGAAGAGATTGAGGACAGGGAGCAAACGGTTAAGATCGTAAAACCGAAAGAACCGCGTTATCCGAGCACCGGTGAAAAGCCGGTGAAGCCCGCTTTCCAGCTACTCTTAAGTGCAGGTATTCTTTTTGGAATGATCTTACTTGCTGAAAAGAAAAAAGAATTGAAAAAACAAGAACAGGCGAAAACACCGCATGGAAAATGACCACTTTCGCGTGTATCCTTTGCTTTTTGGGAAGAGCCCCTCAAACGACTGAGGGGACTTCCCGCATAAAAGAAAGAGACGGTAGAACTAAAAACATGAAATGAACTACCCTTAATAAAGTTGATACAATATACGGCTCATAGATGTTGTTTTACCGGTCAGCAACAAATTAAATAGATTTTAGAACTTCATAAATTAAGTTCTTTATCTTATCCGCGGCTAAATTGCCGGCATCAATGACATGAATTCCCGATTGCTCTTCAGCGTTAATTCCGGCAGCCATATTGGTAATCATTGAAATGCCGAGCACTTTCATACCGCAATGAGCAGCGGTTAAAGTTTCCGTTACGGTTGACATCCCGACGGCGTCACCGCCAAGAACGCGGATTGCTCTGATCTCGGCCGGAGTTTCAAAATTAGGACCCGGACAAAAATAATAAATACCCTGATGGACTACGTCGGCATAGCCGAGAAGTTCAGCCTTTCTCTGTGCTAATTGCAAAATTTCGGGGGTATAAATATAAGTGCAATCAAAAAATCGAGGACCGAACTCCTCAAGGTTCGGTCCGCGCATGGGACTGTGACCGTTTAGCTTAATATGATCCTGAATCAGCATGATATCGCCGACGGAGTAATCTGTATTTACGGCACCGGCGGCATTGGTAACAATTAACAGCTCTACTCCGAGCAGCTTCATGATACGAACCGGTTGTGCCAGCTGTTCATAGCTATAACCTTCATAATGATGAAATCTTCCGGAACAGAGCATAACCGGTTGACCGGCGATTCGTCCGAAAACGTATTCGCCTTTATGGGAAGGAGCGGTTGAAATTAATAAATTCGGAATATTTTTGTAAGGAATGACAATTTTATCTTCTACATTGTCGGCGATCGAACCGAGGGCGGAACCCAAAATAATTCCAATCTTCGGCCGTTCCCGGAGTTTCGGCAAAATAAAATCAACACTTTTTTGATAAAAATCCATTGTAAACTGTTCCACAGGACACCTCGCAGTAATTTTCTTTATATTAAAATCTATTTATAATAATTATATCAAATTCCTATTATTAGGAGGATCAAATGAGAAGAAGAATTACGTTATTTATCAGCGGCATTTTGATTATAATTATGCTCTTGTCCGCTTCTTCCTGTGGAATTGTGAAAAGAAGTGTTGAAGAAGTTTTGCGCGAATCTGAGAAAGAAAAACAAAGCACAAAGCAAGTGACCTCGGATCCGGAAGCGGGAAAAGAAGAGCCGGCAGAAACAGAAACGACGGGGAAAAGAATCCCTTCGGTGATAACGACTGAGAGCACGACACGAACAGGTTCAGGAAAGCTCCCGGTTAATGTTGAGACGAGCAAAACAAATCCTGATAATTCCGTGCAGCCAACAAATACAGACGGGACAACAGCTCCGAATGAGACGACAGATCCGTCAAATAATGATGACAGCGAGAATGATAACGGAACAGAAACTGTTTTGTATTCCATGGAAGATATTCTGAAAAATGGTCCCGCCATCGATCGCTTAGAGCAGTTTGATCCGAAATTCATTGAAGATGGTTTGGAATATTTTACGCAAATAGCGGGCGGAAACGAATTTGACCCAAGTATGGAATTTATTTTACGCAAACGTGATCCGAATTCAGTTATAAAAATACAAATGCTGGGTGATCCTCAGGAAGATGATTATGCAGTGATGAACAAGATGCTGCCTGTGGTTAGTAAATTAACAGGTTTGCAGTTCGAATATACGGAAAATGCGAATGAAACGAATATGGCCGTTCATATCGTTCCGTTAAAAGATTTTCAGGGAATTTTCGGCGATTACTACGTAGAGAATAACTGGGGTTTCATCAATTATTTTTGGGATGAAGAGGAGGTTATTAACGACGCGAGGATGGCTGTTTCCAATGATTATCCAAATCGGCGGGAAATGAATCATCTGATACAGGAAGAATTTATTCAAGGACTCGGTTTACCGAATGACTCTTACTGGTATTCCGATAGTTTGTTCCAGCAAGATTGGACGGATGTGCAGGAACCTGCGCCTATTGACTGGCTATTGCTGGAATTTGTTTATCGTCCGGAGCTTGTCGCGGGTATGCCGGTGGAAGAAGCGCAGCAGATCTTGCGTACGCTGTATTTAAAGTAACCCGGCTCTGTTTCGAAATATGTCGGAAGAAGTACTAAAAATTATAGATTTGACAAAAGAGGGGCAAGGTGTCGCCAAGACGGATTCCGGGCAGGTGGTCTTTGTCCCTTTTGCTGTACCCGGTGATCAAATAAAAGGTTCAATAAAGCAGACAAAAAATAATCTTTTTACTGTCGAAACTCCGGTATTGCTCCATCCCTCTACGCATAGAATACCCGCCCGCTGTCCGTATTTTCGCACTTCGGCGGGGAAAAATATTTATTCTCTCTCTGAAGCCCGGTCGGTATTGCCTGACACGGAAAACGATTCAAATAAATTTTTCCTGCCGGACAACTTAGCCTGTGGAGGCTGTCATGTTCAGGAATTAGATTACGGAAATTTGGCCGATATTAAAGAAAAGCAGGTTTATCAAACACTTAAGCGGCTGGGTAAGCTGGACTTGAAAAAAATTCAATGTCTGCCGATTCTCAAAGCGGAAGAACCGTGGCATTATCGCAATCATGTGCAGTTGAAAATAAAATACAATGAGGGATCAGGACAATACAGCAAAGGATTTTTTGCTGCAGGTTCCCATCAAATAGTCGATCACGACTGCTGCCTGATTGCCCCTGTGCAGGAAAAACAAATTTTGAAGATTGTATTTGAAGAAATGAGCAACTCTTCATTGGCGGAACTTTTGAAAACTTCGTGGCGGGAATTGATTATCCGAACCGGCGATTACACCGGAGATTTACTCTTGGCCTTTTCCGTTGACTCTTTGGATAAAGTCGAAAAAGCTATTGATAAGCAAGCCGCTCAAATTTCTTCGTCGTTTGAGCGGCTTGCCCATAGAATTCATGTCGAAATTACGGACCTCAGGCTTAAGAGCATCTGGCTTTTATCAGACGCCAATCCTCGGCAGGATAGGGTTGTTTGGGGTCAAAAATATTTTGAAGAACAGATTTTAGGAAAACGTTATCAAGTTTATCCGCGATCTTTCTTTCAGGTCAATACCAGACAGGCAGAAAATCTGTTTCAGATATTAATTGATCTTTTAGCGAAATATCGGAATGCCGCGGATAGTACACTATTTGATTTATATTCCGGTGCAGGCGTGATCGGGATAACTTTAGCTCCGTATTTCAAATCTGTGCAGGGAGTGGAGATCTTTGCGGATTCTGTTAAAATGGCGGGCGTCAACGCAAAAAATAATCAGGTTGAGAACATCGGATTTTCTACAGGAAAAGCGGAAAATTGGTTATTACAACAAGACGTTAAAAGGACAGATGTAATTGTCGTTGACCCTCCCAGAAGAGGACTTGACAAATCTTTGATCAAAACTCTGCTCGCGATAAAAGCAGAAACGATGATCTATGTTTCCTGCAACCCTGCAACATTGGCAAGGGATTTGAAAGGCCTATCTGAAAAATGGCAGATCCGCCAAATCCGACCCGTTGACCTCTTCCCTTGGACGATGCATGTTGAGACGGTTGCCCTTTTATCCCACCAAGAGGTCGAGAAGACTATTTATATTGAATATGAACCTAAAGATAATGAGCTAATACCTTATAAAGATGCTACTTATGAGGAAATCAAACATAATTATGTAAAATTCAAATAGGATTTACAGATGGTGAATTTGTAACAAGCAA
>CAYFVK010000019.1:0-4850 GCA_964346695.1 uncultured Mageeibacillus sp.
CTTCTCCTCTGCCGACTTCAGGCAGAATGATCGGCGGATGAGGAACAATATAAGCTCTTTCCATAATTCCTCCTTTTGCTTAGTCTAAACCATCCTGAATATAAACCGCAACGATCACCACAAGAGAGTCCTTTCTGTTTTATGGTTTTTCTTATATCTTAACCGATATAAGATTTTTGGACTCTCTTATATTTTTTCTCTAAATATTATCCTTTTTCAATAACCTGCAAAAACGTTACACAATATATTCTTTGAAATTCCGCTCCGCCTGGGAAAGCGCACAATAATTCGGCAACGCCGGTCCTTGATATTTTTTCAGTTCCGCTTCCCGCAGCAGCCGCAAGGCGATATTGCCCACAGCGGAAGCCTGAATCCTATTCGCCTGTTCATGCTCCGACACTTCACGCAAATGAGTAAATCCCTGTTCTGTCAGAAGTTTTCTGACCATCGCTCTGCCGTCTCCGACCAGCCGAATCTCGCGCTCCAAAGGCGCTTTTTCCCGCATCAGTTCCGCCAATTGACCGTCGACGAACTGTCTGTCCGAAATCAGATACTCGCCCTCTGCAAAGAGAGCCGCAAAAACCCGTCCTCCCCGCGCGTCAAAAGACGGCAGCAACAGCGAATCATCCTTTTGATAAGGTTCGGCCAGCGCGGCTAAAGACGAGATACCGATAACCGGCAGATCCAGGCTGAACGCCAATGTATTGGCAGTCGCGATGCCGATCCGGATACCCGTAAAAGAACCGGGGCCGACCGTGACAGCCAGCGCGGATAAATCATCCAGCCGCACGGATGTTGCTTCAAGCAGAGAAGTTAATTGCGGCAACAAGTTGACCGAATGCTGCTGATTATTATCAAGATTTTTTTCCAGAAGCAATGTATCCCCTTGAAAAATCGCGAGGGACAAACTCTTTCCGCTGCAATCAAAAGCTAATAAATGATTCATGTTGTTCTCCGTCACTTACTTACCATCAGAATATGCTGACGCCATTTCCTTTTTATTTGTCTTTTTCACGCAAAGCATCCGGCTCAAAAGTACTTTCCGAGGGAATATGCAGTCTGAAATAGCGAATCTCAGGATTTGCTTCGTCCTTTTCAAGCTCAAGCCAGATTGTACGATCCGGCAAAACTTTCCGGATCCGCTCCGCCCATTCGATAATGGTAACACCGCCGGCGTCCAGATATTCCATAAATCCGGCGTCATACCATTCATATTCATCATTCAGGCGATAGGCATCAAAATGGAAAAGCGGCAAATTTCTCTCGCCCGCCGGATGTTCAAAAAGCAAGGTAAAAGTCGGACTGGAGACCGGAGTTTTGATCCCGAGACCCTCGGCAATGCCGTGCGTAAGGGTCGTTTTGCCCGATCCCAAATCGCCTTTCAGCGCGAGGATATCATTGGCACGCAATAGCCGCCCCAGTTTTCTGCCGAAAGCATAGGTTTCCGCTACGTTATCGCTTTGAAAAATTCCGGTTTTCATATACTTCGCTGTCACTTGCTCCAAAAATAAACAGACTGATTAAAAAGCCCCCCGAACGGGAGGCTGATCAAATTTGAATTTTGCAAAAGCATCTTGCCTGAAAAATTAACGTTTCGAGAACTGAGAGGCTTTACGCGCTTTTTTAAGACCGTATTTCTTACGTTCTTTGACTCTGGAATCTCTGGTCAAAAAGCCGTTTTTCTTCAGGGTCGCTTTATAAGCGTCCTTATCTTCTTCTACCAAAGCTCTGGCGATACCGTGTCTGACGGCGCCTGCCTGACCCGCAATGCCGCCGCCGTGCACGTTGACGACGATGTCATATTTCTCCGCACTGCCGGTAGCGTTCAAAGGCTGCATGACGATATAACGTAAAGTCGCGAGATCAAAATAGTCAGCAAATTCTTTGCCGTTTATATCAATCTTTCCTGAACCCGGATATAAACGAACTCTGGCGATTGCTTTTTTTCTGCGACCGGTTCCATAACTATATTCTTTATTTGCCATTTTCCTCGCCTCCTTTACTTAATTTCCCAAACTTCCGGCTTCTGAGCCTGATGTGTATGTTCCGGACCTACGTGAATTTTCAGTTTTTTCAGCATCTGTCTGCCCAAAGCATTTTTCGGCAGCATGCCTTTAACCGCTAATTTCAGCAAGCGCTCCGGATGTTTCGCCTGCATTTCTTTGAAAGTCACTTCTTTCAATCCGCCCGGATATAAACTATGTCTTCTGTAAATTTTCTTGTCCGCTTTCTCGCCGGTTACTCTGACTTTTTCAGCATTGACAACGATCACATAATCGCCGCAATCTACGAAAGGCGTAAACTCAGCTTTATGTTTGCCGCGTAAAATAGAAGCCACAACCGTCGCCACTCTGCCCAAGACCAGATCTTCAGCGTCGATAACATACCATTTGCGTTCTATTTCAGCCGGTTTTGCTACGAAAGTTTTCATGTATTTCCTCCATCAATATTATTAGATCTATTTGATTTTTAACGCTTAAAAAATATACAAAAGTCGCGGAAGTCTGTCAAGTTCTTTTTCAAATAGAAAATCGAACCTCCGTTTTTCTCGATTATTCGTGCTTTTACGCCGGATATCTCCCGCGGCAATTTTATCGATTTACTTTTTACGACGGCTGTGCAAGAGAAGCACGATGACTGTGCCGATTGCGAGAACATTCACGATCAGCAATACTCGAAGAAAATTTATATTACTGAAAATTTGATTTTCTTCAGAAAGAAAGCCTTGTACGGACTTGCTTTCCGCCTCGGGCGGCGTCTCTACCGCTTGCCTTCCGGGCTCTGTCGCGGGATCGGAATTTTGTGCCGAAGTCGTTTCCAGATTGACGACTTCAATTTTCACAGGGATTTCCGTCATTGCCGACGTCGGCTCGGCAAACAATGTTTCGGCTTCTTCCTCGCTCAAAAGCTGACGCTCAAGGAACTGTTCCCTGATATCGGCTTGCTCCAAATCAGAGATTTCTCTAATCAGGTCCGGATTTTCGGCAAGAAAAGAATAGGCATCGTTAAAGTCAGGGCAATTCGCCCGGACTGCCGCTTCCTCCAAGATCGCTCTGAGTATGATGGAAATATCCGTGCTGCCGCCGTCTTTCAGGCGTCCGTCGAATACGATAGCACATAGATGTCGGTTGTCATAAGTATGTACGGTAGCGGCGAGACACTTTCCCGCGAGATCGGTCGTTCCCGTTTTTACTCCGTCATAGCTGTGCAAATACAGGGAGTTCAGATTTTTATCCCCTTGCTGCAGCAGCTGATTGCTGTTGTAATACGTTTTCCAGCCATAATAAGGATGATAGCTGCCCGGCTCTGACACATAGACTTTTGTCCGCACCAGTTCGCGGAAAATTTCATTCTGCATGGCATGTCGGATAATCAAGGCCAGATCATGAGGCGTAAAATAATGATCCTCCAAGCCGAAACCCGCGGAATCCGTCATATGAGTATCCGCACAACCGATTTCCTCCGCTTTAGCATTCATTTTTTGGACAAATGCACTTTCCGTGCCGCCGTAAGTTTCCGCTAAAGCCTTCGCGCAGTCATTGGCGGAAGCGACCATCATAATATATAGAGCGTTTTCCGTCGTGGTTTCTTCACCTAAAAAAAATTCCGAGCGAACCGAGACGGGAGAGGGTAAGTTTAAAGCCGATTCAGTAAAATAGACAGGTTTAGTCGGATCAAATTCGGGATCTTCAAGAACCGTAATCGCGGTCAGAATCTTGGTCATGCTGGCAGGATAGGCGAACTCATGAAGTCCCTTTTCGAGCAAAATTTCTCCCGTATCCAAATCCATGACAACATAGCGGGAGGCGTCGACCTGATCGAAGTTCGGATAGAGCTCAGACGGACTCAGATCGGACTTTTCATTAATCATAAAATCAGAGGGTTTATAGTCGAAAAAGTTTTCCGGCAGCAGCCATTTTTTCTCTGTTAATGCCGTTTCCTCCGTCGGTTTTTGAATCAGGATTTGCCCGACTTGAGTCCGTTCGACATGATAGCTTTCTTCCGCTTGCAGGATCCGAACGGGTTGTAAAACAAAAAGTGAAAGGATTAAAATCAGCAGTGAAAACAGCGTTGCTGTTCTAATTCCTTTGCTTTTTGCAAAAAACATAACCCAATCCTCCGAAATTTCTAAAACAGTATAACACATTCAATTTTTATTCGAGTTATTTTTTGATATAATCATTCTGTTTTGAAAGAGAGGAAGAACAAGCATGCAAAGCAAAGAAAGACAATTACTCGAAAAAGAAATAAACAGGCGGCGCACCTTCGCTATTATCTCGCATCCCGACGCCGGAAAGACGACAATGACCGAAAAGCTCCTGCTCTACGGCGGTGCGATTCATCTTGCAGGCACGGTCAAGGGCCGCAAAGCCGCGCGGCATGCCACTTCCGACTGGATGGAAATCGAGAAGCAGAGGGGCATTTCCGTTTCTTCCTCCGTTTTGCAATTTGAATATAATAATTGTTGCATCAATATATTGGACACGCCCGGGCATCAGGACTTCTCCGAGGATACTTACCGCACGCTTTGCGCGGCTGACGCGGCTATCATGATGATTGACGGCGGCCGGGGTGTCGAGGAGCAGACGATTAAATTATTCGAGGTCTGCCGGCTCAGAGGAATTCCGATCTTCACGTTCATCAACAAGATGGACCGGGCTGCCAAATCCCCTTTTGATTTGATGGATGAACTGGAAAAAGTGCTTGGCATTTTCGCTGTACCGATCAATTGGCCGATCGGCACGGACGGAGATTTTCAAGGCGTTTATAATCGCAAGTTAAACCAAATTGAACTCTTTGATGATCAGAATAAAGATCACGGCGCCAGTATGGTTGAGGTCAAAGTCACC